>JAXHUC010000099.1:0-24911 GCA_034189805.1 Cyanobacteriota bacterium | reverse complement strand
TCTGGCTTTTTCTCTTATCAATCTCAAACCTCACAAATGGCTCGATTTTCAACGAGGTCTTCAGGCTCTATCCGTTGTACAGACTGCGTTCTAACTTCTTTTTCACCCCTTGAGATCTTTGGGATCGGACGTTTTGTGGGTTCGGTGGGGAACGGGGAGAGAAGGCAAGATGAGAGCATTCTTCTGTGTCTTTTTGTCTTTGCCCTCAAAGCCTCTGAAGCCCCAAAACTCAGCAACACCAATGTCTTCAGGATTCTCAATACACCTATAGATAGATGTCTAATGCAAAAACCTCTTTCTGCAAAGAGAAAGAGGCGATCGAGTCAGTTGCGACTTTCCTAAAAGATGAGGTCAGGGAGGTCAGGGAGGAATAATAATCGATCGGGTTGCGATCGCATTCGTGCGGGCGCTAACATCTTGCCTGCAATGAGAGCTTACACCTAAAATCGGGTTTACGTCAGCATTCGCACGTCAACTCGAGACAATTTTTACGGGTTCGATCGAACGCGATTTAAGTTTCTCAAAAGCTACACTTGATGGCAGCTTTCTAGACCTTACCCATCGCTCGATACTGACAGGTGAATGCTGACTTCATCACGATTTTGACGGAGGTGCGATCGTGCTCGATCGAGATTCTCGATCGAGCGTACTTTTGAAGCTAGTAAGCCCCATTATTTTTGGGAAATACAACGACTCCAATCGTTTTAATCACGATCCACAAATCCATCCATAGATTGCGAGAATTGACGTAGTACACATCTATTTTGACTCTTTTGGGATAGGGAATATCATTTCGACCGGAAACTTGCCATAAACCCGTAATTCCCGGACGAATGGTGAGCACTTTATCGATAGATTCCCCATATTTAGACAACTCTTCAACCACCAGAGGTCGGGGTCCAACCACGCTCATATCTCCTTTCAAAACATTCCAGAATTGAGGAAATTCATCGAGGCTGGTAATCCTGAGAAGTTTACCGATCCAAGTAATCCTCGGATCGTGTTTGAGCTTGAAACTTTCCTCAAATTCAGAGCGAAACTGAGGAGAGCGATCGAGCATTTCTCCGAGAACTTCATCTGCATTTTGAACCATCGTTCGGAATTTAATACAGTTGAAGGTTTTATGATTTTCCCCAACCCGCGTTTGGATGTAAAAAACCGGACCTGGAGAACTCAAAAAAATCAGAAGCGCGATCGCGAGATACACCGGAGCGAAAAAGACTAAAACAAAAAGCGAAAAGAGGATATCAAAGATTCGCTTGGAAACTTTACTATCCGTTCTCCCTAAAATCAGACCCCAATGTCCGATTTTAAAGACGAGCAGGGCAAGGCATCGTTTTAGAAGTACGAAAAGTCCCTTGCCGGAGATGAATTGGCTATTGGCAGTCATCATATTCCTTCCGTTCACACCACACGCTGCCTGGATCGTCATGGTTTCGAGCCGACTCCCAAAATGGAAAGATCGAACCTCAGAATTTTAGACGATCGGTTCGGTCTAGCTGCCCAGACCAAAATTCCTGACAGCAGCGCTCTACAAAAGCAAGATAGCGCTTCTCAAAAATTGTAGGCGCAAATCGAGCAGCTTGCGATCGGATCGCCTCGGGATTCAACCGATTGCGATACTCCTCGAAGTCTTTGACCGCTTCGACGATCGCGGTTTCCGTCTGGGTCTCGAAAAATAAGCCCGTGCCGTCCTCGGGATACTGGCGGATATCTCGCACGGTTTCGAGCGCCCCTCCTCTTCCGTAAGCGATCGCCGGAGTACCGCAAGCTTGAGCTTCGACGAGCACCATGCCGAAATCTTCACAAGCTGCATAGACAAAGGCTTTAGCCCGAGCCATGAAATCTTCGACGACTCGATCTTCCTGGGGACCGAGAACCCGAACGTTCGATCGAGCCAGAGCGCGAATTTGTTCTAACTGCGGACCCGTGCCGATGACGACAAGGTTTTTTCCTAGCTGATTGAAGGCTTTAACGATCGTTCCGACTTGCTTGTAACTGACCAGCCGGGAAACCACCAGGTAAAAATCCTCTTTTTTTTCTTGGAATTGAAATCGATCGATTTGTACGGGAGGATAAATAACTTCGGCTTGGCGACGATAGCATCGCCAGATTCGCCCAGCAGTATGTTTGGAGTTGGCAATAAAGTAATCGACGCGGTTCGCTGAGGCGACATCCCACTGCCGCAGATAGTGTAGCAGGTATCGGGTCAAGATTCCGGGCAATCCCCGACCCGCACGCGAGCCTTTTAGGTAGTCGAAGGTCAAATCCCAGGCATAGCGCATCGGGGTATGGCAGTAGCAGATATGAACCTGGTGGGGACTCGCGAGAATTCCTTTGGCGACGGCGTGGGATGAAGAGAGAATCGCATCGTAGCTGCGTAAATCGAGCTGTTCGATCGCCAGCGGCAGCAAGGGAAGATATTTCTGAACCCCTCGGCGGGCCTGGGGAAAATTCTGCAAAAACGTCGTGCCGATGGAACGTCGGTAGAGATAGCTTTGAGGATTGCTCGACTCAAAGTCGATCAGGGCGTAGAGTTGCGCGTTGATGTGCGCGAGAATCTCTTTGACGACTAATTCCGACCCACCAGTCGCTTCCGGGGTCAGCCACTCGTGAACCAGGGCGAAATTGAGTCGATCGAAAATGGATTGTCCGCGATCGTGAGTCATGTTGACGGGGTTAGGTTAGCGATGGAGGGGTCGCGGGCGCAAGCGGTACGGTCTGACTCGATCGATTCTACCCGATCTTCCTTGGGTGTATCTGCGTTTCAAAGCACGAAGCTCGAACTGACAATGTGAGAACAGTCGCGACCGCGCTTTGAAAACATCTGTTACACTACGCCTATATAAGTTTGAAACACCCTTGCTTGTATTTGTTATTCGCACCCTTGGGGGGAAATCGGAAATTAAGCGAAAAGTATCGTTAATATCGATGCTGAAGTTCGCCTCGAACGGATATTTCCCTCAACTTGGCGTACCTTAAAGTTCGTTTCGCAGCAAGGCAATCGCGCATCCGATAACATCTACCATTTTTAAATTTTCTCTCGTACTCGATCGAGCTTTTGTTTAGTGCAAATGTTTGAGCCAATCGATTTAACTCATCGACAACAACATATCCTCTGGGCGACCGTGCAACATTACGTTGCTACTGCCGAACCGGTTGGCTCCAAAGCCTTGGTTGATGAATACAATCTCAGCGTTAGCTCGGCAACGATTCGCTCCGGTATGGGCGCTTTAGAAAAAGTCGGACTGCTGTATCAACCTCATACTTCCGCCGGACGCATTCCCTCGGATTTCGGATATCGGCTCTACGTAGACGAGCTGATGACCCCGTCGGCAACACTATCTCAACAGGTCACCGAGTTGCTCTCCGATCGCCTCAATTGGCAAAATTGGAGCTTGGAAGCTCTATTGCGCGGAGCGGCACAGTTACTCTCTAACGTGAGCGGCTATATTACCCTGATTACTCTACCCCAAACTCAAACGGCTCAGGTACGGCACTTGCAATTGGTACAAGTCGATCCCAAGCGAGTGATGCTGGTGGTGGTGACTGATGGCTACGAAACTCGATCGGCACTGATGGACTTAGCGCAGCTGGCTCGAGAGACCGCTGAAGTGGCAATCGATCCAGAAACTCTCGAACGGGAACTGCAAATTCTGTCGAACTTTCTCAACGATCGATTGCGAGGACGATCGCTTGGAGAAGTTGCCGCATTAGACTGGAGCGAACTCGATCGCGAATTCAGTCGCTACGCCGATTCGATCGCTAAGTGGCTCTCGGATTTGACAGAAGAGTTGCCCGAACCGATCTCCAATCGGATGATGGTCAGCGGCATTGCTGAAGTGTTGCGACAACCTGAGTTTGCCGAACTCGCTCGAGTGCAAACTCTTCTGGCTTTACTCGAGGAAGAACGAGATCTCCTCGGACCGCTCATGTTCGTTCCGACTCTGGGACAGTCTTTACCAAGCAAGCGAGCAAACGTCCTCATCGGCGCGGAAAACCCCCTAGAACCGATGCGCATCTGTACCCTAGTTTCAGCGACCTACCAACGCGATACCGTTCCCATAGGCAGTGTTGGGGTTTTAGGACCGACGCGGATGGTATACGAAGATGCGATCGCCTTAGTCGAAGCAACAGCCGACTATCTCTCGGATACCTTGAGCCAGAAGAATTAACGTCCGGCACGGGATAAGACGGTTTCTGGCTCGGACGCGGAGATGGGGAGGTGAGGGAGGTAAGGGAGAGGGGGGAAACGGGAGAAGCGGGAGAAGCGGGAGAAATGGGGGAAACAGGAGAAACGGGAGAATTGGGATATCGTTCCAATACTAAACTCCCGAGAGCTAGCCAAACCCCCGAAGCTCCCGAGAGCTAACCAAGCCTCCAAAGCTTCCCCAAGCTCAATCTTCCCTCAAGAGCCGATCGATGAGTTCGCAGACTCCCGCACCTCGTTTTCCCGACATCACCCAATCGGCTTGTTGCTTCACTTTCGGGATGGCATTGGCAACCGCAACGCCCAAACCACTGCCAGCGAGTAAAGCCAGATCGTTTTGTGCGTCCCCCACACCGACGACTTGCTGCGGGGCAAGGTTTAACTCGACGAGGGCTTCTTTTAACCCGCTGGCTTTAGTGACCCCCTTGGGTAACACCATCACCGCATTTTTATTCAGGGTCACTTGGAGGGGTAACTTCATGCGATCGATGACCGCTTGCACCGTTTCCCCGTGAGGTTGCCAGGTGGCAACGATCGCCCGTCCCACTTGTAACGGTTCCACACCCCGCGCTTGAAGTGTTTCGATAAAGGCACTCGGAGGGGGTTGACAGAGCGTTCTCGTTTCTTGGGTGTGCGGGTTGTAGAGAAGTGCGCCATTTTCAGCGATCGCCCGATCGAATTGTTGGATTTGAGGAAACACCCCAAGTAAATCGTTCAGCTCTCGCCCAGTGACTAAAATGAGCTTGCGTCCCGATGCTTGAAACCGCGAAAGTGCATCTAACGTAGCCTTATCCACCCGTCCGTCTTGAGCCAGGGTTCCATCGTAGTCTGTTGCTAAGGCTGAGTATTTCATAAATTCGATTGACGGAGTTATTTTCACTCAGTTTATAGCGAAGAAATCCGATCGTCTCGATTGGCTTGTTGGAGGCTCAAGATCGCCAAAACGATCGTCGCTAAGGTAATAATGACCGTACGCCAGTGGATTAATACGGGTACGTCTAGGGGAATGACGAAGCGTTGCGGTAGGAACAGAAGCGGTATGGCAACTGCCATGGCAACGCAGAGGACTTTGCGATGGGCCCCGTGCAACCACAAGCTCGTCAGGAGTGGAGTTAGCAGGACAATCTCTGTATGGCGACCGTAAACGACCATCGCTTGGATGGATAATAGCAGCCCTAAGATGTCGTCGGGGCAAAATCTCTTCCGCATCAACCACAATATAAAGGTAATCACTAGAGCGAAGGCGAGCAAGATTAAGCGACCGGGGACTTCGATCTCCAATGCCGCAAGCAAGCTGGGAATTCCCATAATTTCTCGCGAACCCAGCCGATTGGCGGCTGTTGGAACCGTTTCAAAGAGGACAGCAGAGAGCAACCATTGACGGATGGTGTCGATCGGACCCAGAAGAACTAAAACGTAAGCCGCCAGACCCGCAGAGCTGAGGGACATCGCGCCTAAAACCTTCCACCGCCGTTCGAGTAACAGCCAAAATACCGGTAGAATCGCCAGTTGCGGCTTAATGGTGGCAAATCCCAATATTAAACCCCCAAGCCACGCTCGATCGCGCGCGGCAAAATACCAGCCGCCAATGGTGGCAACACCGGGCAGAAAAGTCATCCCGCCCAGCCACACTAAATGAGCGGAGAACGGATTGCCAATTATCAGAAACGGAATCAGCCATTTCGAGATCGGCATGGTACTTGCCGGTCTGGTTACTTGCGCCCGCGTCACGAACCAAGTACTGACGATCGCCAAAAAGGCGACGATCGCTAAATGCATAACATCGACGGCGATAATCGCTCCGTGGTAGTCAAACAGAGCGAAAAACATGCAAAATAGTCCAACCTGCGGGGGATACAAAAAAGAATATTGAAAGTTCGAGAGAAACCGATAGTCGGGAATCGAACGGATAACTTCTTGAAACTCGATGGCAAAAGCTCGAGGGTCGTACGGGCTTTTCCCGTCGAGTAAAAGTTTTCCGGCTGTATAAAATTGCGTGAGATCGTGATGCCCGATATTTAACTCTCTGCCCACCCCGAAAACGCCAACGGTCAATAGAGCGGCTATTGCCATCCCTATGGCGATCGTTCCCCCAAGAAAATATGGCGATTGACGTGGATTTAAAAAATCGAACATGGCTTCAGCGGTTTAAAACTTCTAAACGATCGATGTCAACTTAGTCTAAAGTTATTAAGTTTTTGGTTCTTGGATAAAATCGAGACGGTTACAGTCTCACAGTCCGATCGTCGGGAATTACACATCGGATAGAATTAGCGAGTCAGAATGAATTCTTATCTATTGATTCTTATCTAACGATTTTCTTGTAGAGGATTTTCTGATTGCAATTGAGAAAAATTTTTTCCCCAGGCGTGCATCGCATCGAGAATTGGTTTCAAGCTTTCCCCGAGCGGTGTGAGAGAATATTCAACTTTTGGGGGAACTTCGGCGTAAACTTCTCGGTGAATCAAACCATCTGCTTCCATTTCTCGCAATTGTTGGGTCAACATTTTTTGCGTCACTCCTCGCAACGATCGATGAAGTTGATTGAATCGCTTGACTCCGCTAAAGAGTTCTCGTAAAATCAAAACTTTCCAGCGTCCTCCAATCGCTTTTATCGTACTTTCAACCGGACAAGTGCTGCGATCGGTATGAGTTAATTTTTCTCTCATAGTATCTTTTTAGGTACTATCTTACTTTAAAGTACATACTTTACATAATAGATTGAATTTTATTAAAGTATAAATATACGAAATAAAGGCTTAAGAGGAGGCATGAAACGATGAAAGAAACTCAGCCCAAAGTTGCCGACACAAAACCGATCGTTTTAGATCTCGAACCCGGAACTTACTATTGGTGTAGTTGCGGTCGATCGCCCAAGCAACCATTTTGCGATGGTTCCCATCAAGGCACTGAATTCGCACCTCTCAAATTTGAAATCGATGACAAGTCCAAAGTTGCCCTGTGCCAGTGTAAATATACTCAAAATTCACCGTTTTGCGATGGAAGCCATAGCAAACTTGAAGCGTTTCGAGATTGAAGACTCCATGGTAGGCTAAACTTTTTTACGTCTGATTCCATCTCTTCGATCTCAAAGAACGCCGATCGATTTTGGTTTCTAGGGTCGTTTTTCGTCAACCAAACTGTGACGAATTTGAGCGATCGCTCGAACGAATCGCCAGCAACAAACGCTCGCTTAGGAGGATTATCGATGATTACCCTACGTAAAGCCCAAGAACGGGGACATTCCTCTTACAGTTGGCTCGATTCCTACCATACATTTTCCTTCGCCAACTACTACGATCCCCAACACATGGGATTTAGGAACCTGCGAGTTATCAATGAAGATCGAGTGATGGGGGGCGCGGGTTTCGGCACCCATGCCCACCGCGATATGGAGATCGTTTCCTACGTCGTCGAAGGCGCTCTCGAACATCAAGATAGTATGGGCAATCGCTCTGCCATTCAAGCCCGAGAAGTTCAGCGCATGAGTGCGGGAACGGGTGTGGCGCACAGCGAGTACAATCATTCTGCCACTGAAGGGGTTCGATTCCTACAAATTTGGATTCCCCCGACTCACCGAGGACTCGAACCGAGTTACGAGCAACGGTCTTTTGCCGATGCCGAAAAACGTGGGATTTTCCGCCTTATCGTCTCGCCAGACGGTCGGGATGAGTCTCTATCGATCGATCGAGATGTTTACCTGTATTCGACCCTGCTTAAAGCCGGAGAAACTCTCAAACACGAGATGTCTGCGAATCGCTACGGTTGGCTGCAAATTGTCAATGGAGAAGTAACCCTCAACGATATCGCCATGAATGGCGGAGATGGTGCAGCAACCAGTGACGAATCTCAACTCGAATTGGTGGCTAAGCAAGATACAGAAGTGTTGCTCTTCGATCTCGCTTAAATCCTCGATCCAATCTCTAAAAATCAAGCCTCTCACATCTCGTGAGAGGCTTTTATCTATTGTTTCAAAGTTATAACTCTATGGAGGTAAGTATTAACACTGAAGATGACACTCATTCTGGATCGATTTAGGTCTGGCACAACCCAGTTTTCAATCCAATAGCTCGAAGCTTGAAATAAGTCTCAACTCTATTTGGATTTCAGAAGCAAACGAACTTTTTTTTAGTTTTTTACAAAACTTTACAGAACTCTTGAGATGGAGAGGTTGTTCCCCGAGATGAGTGTTGTCAGGGATAGGCGGCGATCGCTTTGGGATAAATAGGTTAGACAGAGAATGTGAAGCGTCCGTAGATGAGCGATCTTCGAGTTCTGACAGTCGCAATACTCTAGCTTGCCAGAACGCTATCTCAACGATCTGGGTAGATCGATCCAGATTCCGTCCAGATTCCGTAGCACCTCGACCCGGAGATGCCAAAATCTTCGTTGAGATCGTAGATTGGACGTATAGAATAAAACAAGTTCTCTACCCACATTTTTCAACCCGTATTAGCCAAGCCCTCGGTCAAAACCAGAGGGATCGCGACTCAGGAATCGCCATTATGCTTCAAACAGCGACCCAAAATGCCGACTCGATCGGAGGCAAATCGAACTTAGATGTCGAACTGCGCAAGGTTTTTAAAGTTTTTAATGGGGAAACGGCCGTACGCGGTGTCGAGTTTGATATCCGTCGGGGAGAATTTTTCAGTATTCTCGGGCCGTCTGGATGCGGAAAAACCACCACGCTGCGCATGATTGCCGGTTTTGAAACCCCATCTGCCGGTGAAGTGTTGATTCGCGGGGAATCGATGAACCACGTTCCCCCCTACCAGCGTCCGGTGAACACCGTATTTCAAAGCTACGCGCTGTTCAACCACTTGCGCGTGTGGGATAATGTCGCCTTCGGTTTGCGCATCAAGCGGTTGGGGCGATCGGACATTCAGCAGCGCGTCGATGAAGCCCTCGAGTTGGTGAAAATGGAAGCGTTTGCCAATCGCTATCCAACGCAAATGTCTGGGGGACAGCGCCAGAGAGTCGCTTTGGCCCGCGCGTTGGTCAATCGTCCGGCAGTGCTTCTTCTCGACGAACCGTTAGGGGCTTTGGATTTGAAGCTGCGCAAACAGATGCAAGTCGAACTCTCGAATTTGCATCAAGATTTGGGTTTGACATTTGTGATGGTGACCCACGATCAAGAGGAGGCGCTGTCGCTGTCCGATCGAATTGCGGTGATGAAAGATGGCAAAATCGAACAGATCGATTCGCCCGATCGCATCTACGAGCAACCGAGTACTCCCTTTGTAGCGGATTTTATCGGCGATACGAACTTATTTGAAGGTCACGTCGAGTCGGGGGATGCCACCAGCATTTTAATCCGGACCACATCCGGTCTCAAAATTGCCCTAGAAACCCCTGCCCACTTCCATGCCGAAACAGGTGAGAAGGTCGTGGTCAGCGTGAGACCCGAAAAGATCGATCTGGGCCTGTATCCTCCCGAAGATGCCCGAGATTGCTACGAAGGACGCTTAGAGCATTCGATGTATTTGGGAACTCACATGCACTACACCATCAAATTACTCAGTGGCGAATATCTAACGATCCGCCAGCCGAATACCTGGAGCAATTTACCCGATCGCCATACTCCCATTTACGCTTCGTGGATGCCGACGGATGGGGTGGTGTTGAAAGCTTAGGGTTAAAAGCTTAAGTGACGGGCCCGAGGAAAATGGGTATCCCAGACAAATTCCCGATCGAGTAAAGAACAAACCTCTTACTCTAAAGTCCTGTATTTGTCAAGACAAAATCGATGAAACGGTCACTTCATGTTTGAGCCGATGGTTCAAATTGATGTTCGAAGTGTCAATGGAAGACTCCTGACTCTGCATTGCTTTTTTTGCCAGAGAAAAATCGAACGGAGTGCCTTTCAAACACAGTTGAGAAGACGAACTGACAGATGCTAGTAAAATACTGTTGAGTACGTATCGATCGCCCCTGACCGAACGCAGATGATTCTAGCGGGCTAGCCGCCGGGTTACCCAAATTTTGCGCTCGAACTTAACCAAATCCACAACAGACAATATTCGTTAATTTCAGCCACTATCGTGCCTCCGACTCTATCCCAGACATTCCGATCGCGAGCGACGCGCCGCCGATTTCTCCAAGGTTCGGCAAGCTTGCTCTGTGGTATGACGCTCTCAAGCTGCGGTTGGACTCTTGCCGATGTCCGCACGACGGTACAAACGGCCTCAGACGTTTTGTACGTATACACCTGGGCGGGTTATACCGATCGAGATTTGCTCGATCGATTTCAGCAAGCCACGGGCATTCGAGTGATTGCCGACGTGTTTAGCTCCAACGAGGAGATGCTTGCCAAACTGCGAGCCGGTGCAGGGGGAGCCTACAGTATTATCTACCCCTCCGATTACATGGTGATCAAGATGAAAGAGTTGGGGCTACTCACCGAACTCGATCGCGATCGCCTCGAGGGATTAGATCGGCTCTTCCCTCAATTTAAAAGCCCCACCTACGATGCCGAAAACCGCTACAGCCTGCCGATTAGTTGGGGAACCACGGGTCTGATTTTCAATCGAAATCGCCTCAACCCTCCCCCTCAAGACTGGAATTACCTGTGGGACAATCAGGAAAAAATTTACAAGCGCGCCACCCTCCTTAACGACGCTCGAGAGGTCATGGGGGCGACCTTACGGATGTTGGGATATTCCTACAATTCCACCAATCCCAGGGAAATTCAAGAAGCCTACGAACAGCTCGCCGACCTCAAACCGGCGATCGCCTCCTTCAACTCCGATGCGTGGCGATCGCAAATCGTGACCGGAGATTTGGAAATTGCCATGGGCTATTCCTTCGATGCCAACGAGGTGATGGAAGAATTGCCAGACCTGCAATACGTCTTGCCCAAAAGCGGTTCTTCCGTCTGGACGGACACCCTGGTGATTCCTGCGACTGCCCCCAATCCCGAGGGGGCTTATGCTTGGTTGAACTTCATGCTCGACCCGGAGGTTTCCGCTTCCTTGTGCGAGCGGCTCGGCTTTGCGATTCCCAACCAGGCTGGGTTCGACCTGTTACCTCCCGAGATTAAAGATAACCCCACCCTGTTTCCCTCCGAAGCCGCCCTCGCCAAATCCGAAGGTTTGATTCCCATCCCCGAAGCGGCAGATATTTACGATCGCTATTGGACGAGGCTGACGAGCGGATAGCCACCCCGTTGGCGCGCCACCTGTTTTTCCCCGATCTCCAAGCAACCCGAACCCACCGTGTCTGTATCTACAAAACCTTCACCCCCTCCGCACAAATCGCCGCCTCCAAGCGATGGGAGCAATCCCCGCTTCGGTTCTCGATGGCTCGGGCCCCTGTCCCTGCTCGGACCGGCCGGTTTTTGGTTAATTTTCCTGTTGGTGCTGCCAACCCTGGTGATTTTTCAAATCAGCCTCGTTCCCAATATCAAGCCCGGAGATGTGGTCGATCCTTCGGGATTGGATAATTACTTCCTGGCGTTCCAGGGAATCTATATTTCCGTGGTGCTGCGATCGTTCCTACTGGCAATCGGGGCGACGCTGCTGTGTTTGCTCCTCGGGTTTCCCGTCGCTTATTCGATCGCCATTCTCGCCCCCCAACGATGGCGAAATCTGTTGCTGATGAGTTTTATTTTGCCCCTGTGGACTTCTTCCCTGCTGCGGTCTTACGCTTGGATTACGATTTTGCGACCGACAGGGGTCCTCAATTCAGTGCTGGGATTTGTGGGTTTGCCGGGATTGGAACTCCTCAACCGACCTCCGGCAGTCTTGATTGGCATGACCTATAGTTTTTTGCCCTATATGGTGCTGATTCTTTACTCCTCCCTAGAAAAACTCGATCGACAACTTCTAGAAGCCTCTGCCGATTTGGGCGCAACTCCTCCCGAAACCTTTTGGAAAGTGACGGTTCCCCAAGCGTTACCGGGAATTGCGGCGGGTTCGTTGCTGGTGTTCATCACCAGTTTGGGAGATTTTGTCGATCCGGAGTTACTCGGCGGTGCATCGAGTACGACGGCGGCACGACTGATTTACGATCGATTTCTCGGACAAACCCAGAACTGGGGATTTGGGGCGGCATTGAGTATGTTGCTGATTATGGCCGTGAGTATCGCCATCGCCCTCCTGCTCAAATACGGCGATCGAGATGCCCAGCCTTAAACGGTGCGGATCGGGTGGAGAACCGACTGCCGACAGACCCAAGCTATCGATCGCCTCCGAGTCCTTACTTTCAACCCTCGTATGAAAGAAACCGCTAGAAATTCCCAACCCAACCCCGCTATACCCCCTCTTCAGGAGGAAATCCCCACCGATATGTCCAACTCCAAGGCTCAATTCGCGCTTTCATGGCAGGCTATTTTTACCGGGGCGCTTTTTCTCTTTATGTATTTGCCGATTTTGGTGTTGATGTTTTATAGCTTCAACCAGTCGGCATACAGTGCGGGGTGGGAAGGATTTACTTTAGATTGGTATCGGCAATTATTTACCGACGATCGCATTGGTAAAGCCCTCTTCAATAGTTTGAAGGTTGCCGGGTTGGCCGTTGGCGTTTCCGCCGTTCTGGGTACGCTGATGGCCGTCGGGTTGGCGCGCTACGACTTTCGCGGGAAAAAGCTGTATCAGGGAATTTCTTACCTGCCGCTGATTATTCCCGATATTGCGATCGCCGTGGCGACCCTTGTCTTTCTGGCGGCTGTGGGTATTTCCCTGAGTTTGTGGACGATCGTTGCCGCCCACATCGTTTTTTGTTTGGCCTATATCGCCCTGGCCGTTTCCACCCGCCTAGCAGACCTCGACTCCAACCTCGAAGAAGCGGCGCTGGATTTGGGGGCGACTCCCGTACAAGCATTCCTCAAAGTCCTGCTGCCGCAATTGATGCCCGGAATTGCCTCGGGTTGTCTGATTGCCTTCGTGTTGAGTATGGACGACTTCCTGATTTCTAGCTTCACGGCCGGGGCCGGGGCCACCACCCTGCCGATGGAAATCTTCAGCCGGATTCGCACGGGGGTAAAACCTGATGTCAACGCCCTCAGCGTGATTTTAATTGGGGTATCGGGGATCTTGGCATTTGTCGCAGAAAACTTGCGCTACCGCAGCGAACGGTAGGACGAGTTCAACCCGGCATTTCGGCCGATTCTGCCGGCGATTACCCAGTACCATAGAAGGTGTAGAGAAAGTAGGTGAGGTGGTTGCAGGCTGGGGTAGAGCGATTCGTTCTAGCCCGCTTGAGGAAAGTCCGGGCTCCCGAAAGACCAGACTTGCTGGGTAATTCCCAGTGCGGGCGACCGTGAGGATAGTGCCACAGAAACATACCGCCGATGGTGGGGGTGTTTCATCCCTTCACAGGTAAGGGTGCAAAGGTGCGGTAAGAGCGCACCAGCAGCATCGAGAGGTGCTGGCTCGGTAAACCCCGGTTGGGTGCAAGGTCGAAGGAACGACGGTTGGTCTTTTACCAGTTCCGCGAGAAAGAGCCGCTCGAGGTGTTTGGTAACAAGCATCCCAGATAGATAACCGCCCTCTCGATTGCAATCGCGATCGCAGAGAACAGAACCCGGCTTACGACTGCTTTCTCTACTCTTTTTGGATATAGCACTAAGCATTCAGCATTCAGCCCAAGCCTGAGTGCGTGGGGTTTTGAATATTCACGCTGATGTCCTAACCTCTGTGCGTAGTGCGATCGAACGATACTCTGGAAGATTGGATCGGCTTTCTCTAGACAAGGAGAAAGGGTGGATTTGTCTAAAGTCGAATTTTTGCGGGCAAGTTCCCAGATAACGGCGATGGGTTGCAGGTTGTAACCCATTGTTGGGGTTTTCAGATAAAGTAGTTGGGTAGAAACCCGATCGCCACCCGAACTCTTTTGCCCCCGTCGTGTCCTATCGGTCCATTCTGTTTTACAAACCCTACGACGTTCTGTGTCAGTTCACAGATAACAGTATCGATGCGAGTCGCCGCACCCTTAAAGATTACATTGACGTGCCTGCCGTCTATCCGATGGGACGCTTAGATCGCGATAGCGAAGGGTTGTTGTTGCTGGGTAACGACGGTCAACTGCAACATCGACTGCTCGATCCCAAATTTGCCAAACCTCGAACCTACTGGGTGCAAGTCGAGCGCGTTCCCGACGAAACCGCACTCGATCGCTTGCGGCAAGGGATTGAAATTAAAAATTACCGCACCCGTCCGGCAAAGGTTAAACTTTTATCCGAAGCGCCTCTTTTACCCGATCGCCATCCTCCGATTCGATTTCGCAAGCGAGTACCGACCGCTTGGTTGGAAATGGTTATCACAGAAGGACGCAACCGTCAAGTCAGGCGGATGACAGCCGCTGTGGGATTTCCGACTTTACGACTGGTGCGCGCTGCCTACGCACACCTTCAACTGACCGGACTCCAACCGGGACAGTGGCGAGACTTGACCCCAACCGAACGCGACTCCCTCTATCACCTGTGTCGTTTGAGCGTCCCCCATGCGTGAAACTATCGTGAAATTATGCTGAGTTGCCCGCAGTGTCAGTCCAAAAATCTCCAAAACAATAAGTTTTGCCAGCAGTGCGGAACTTCCCTCTCCCATAAAATTTGTCACGAGTGCGGTGCGGGGGTGACCTTCGATCGCGATCGCTGCGACAAGTGCGGGGCAGATGTGAGAGTGCTGTGGTGGGCGATCGTCGTTGTCGATGTTCCGTCGGAAAGTCGATGGAGTACCCAGGATGAATCCATACCAGAATATTTAGACGCTCGGTCCGATTCCCCAGCCGATTCCCCAGCCAATTCCCCAGCTAATTCCCCAGCCAATGTCTCACCCCGCTACCGGATCGTCGAACCAATTTGCATCGCTTCAACCTCATCGCAAATCGAAATTCAGATGCGGGTTTGCGATTTACAACCCCTATGGGTGTCGGCTTTCGAGCCATCTGCAACCGCCTCGGCCTACTTGCGCCTGCAAGATCGTTTCCATCCCACCTTTCCCGTGCTTCAGGATGCGTGGCAGCGAGATGGCGAAAGCGTCATCTTACTCGAAGATCGATCGCGTTGGCCGCTGTTGGTCGAACAATGGGGCGATCGGGAACTGCCAACCCTGCAAAAATTAGATTGGTTGTTCAAAATGCTAGAACTCTGGGCGGCTTTAGAAGTTTTTGCCTGTCGTCAAAGTTTATTGGAGTTAGAAAACCTGCGGGTGGATGAGAACCAAATTCTCTGCTTGCAACGCTTGTATCCCGAGTCGGCAGAATCGGAAATTTCCCTGCAAGATTTGGGACAAGTTTGGCTGCATCTTTACCAAAAGTCGGGAAAAACCCTCGTCGGCGAACTCTTAGAACTGCTGTACGAGATGAGTTCGGGAGAGACAAAAACCGTCGAAGAAGTGCGATCGACTCTGAAAAATATTGCCATCGAGTACGAAGAATCCATGTCCGAATGGGCGGGAACTCAACTCGAGGAAGAACTCTCATCCACGCTGATGCTGCCGACGCGATTGCTGGATTTAGAGGATGCAGCCAAAACCGATCGCGGTCGCCGACGACCTCACAACGAAGATACCTTCGAGATTTGGAAGCAGCTCGAAACCGTCGATAGTCCCTTGGGGCGGCAGTTATCGGTCAAAGGGTTGTACGTGCTGTGCGATGGCATGGGAGGTCATGCCGGGGGAGAGGTTGCCAGTTCCCTGGCGGCGAAAACGCTGAGGGAGTATTTTCAGACCCATTGGCACGACGAATTACCCGACGAAGCGAGCATTGTTGAGGCGATCGATTTAGCCAATCGGGCGATTTACGAACTCAACGAAGGCGAAGAACGCTACGGCAGCGAACGCATGGGGACGACGTTGGCGATGGTGTTGGTTCGAGATACGCAAGTGGCGATCGCTCATGTTGGAGACAGCCGCATCTATCGCTTCGATGGCGCGAAGGGATTGGAACAAATGAGCCGCGATCACGATGTCGCCCAACAGGCGATCCGCCAGGGAATTCCCCCAGAAATTGCTTACAATCGCGCCGATGCCGAGCGACTCACCCAAGCCTTGGGTCCCCTCGATGAAGATGCGATCGCCCCGGAAGTACAGTATTTCGATATCGACGACGATACTCTCTTCGTTCTAGCTTCCGACGGACTGACGGATAACGATGTCCTCGATACCCACGCCGAGACTCATCTCGAACCATTTCTAGACCCAACTGCCGATCTCGAAACGGCCGTTGAAAAACTCATCGACCTGGCCAATCGCGAAAACGGCCACGATAATATTACAACGATTCTGATTCGCGCCAGGGTAAGGTAGGGTTTTTTGGAGCTTCGGGGGCATGGGAGGCTTCGGAGGCTTCGGGGACAAGGGAGGCTTCGGGGGCTTCGGGAGATGAGCGCATTCTTCCTTGTCCCTTCATCTCCGCGTCACCGCGTCATCTTCTTCTCCCGTTTCCCCCGTTTCCCCCGTTTCTCCCGTTTCTCTCCTTCTCCGCGTCACCGCGTCATCTCCCCTTTCTCCCCTTCACCGGAATCTCACAAACTTACACTTGTAAGCCTCTCTAAAGGGGGTGTCACCCACTAAAAGGCTGAAGTATGCTGGATGTGCGCGATCGTTTACTGAAAATTGGATAAACATATGAATCAGGGTGAGAGTCATTTAAACTTGTACCCGATCGATACTCAAATCGACCTATTGCAAGGCTCGACCCCTCAAATGCTCTTGCAAGATCGCGTTGATGGGAATGGAATGCCAGGGGGAAATTTTCGCCATCGCTTGAAAACTCTCAAGCGGCTGTGGCGAATTTCCGTCGAACCGGGAACTTTTCGGGTGCGAGATGGGAACGAATCCTTCTACCAACTGGCAAATCTCGATCGCTCCGAGATAAATGTGAATGAAGATGCAGCCGATGCGGTCAGTTTGTTAGACCTATGTCCGACCTGGGGAGAAGCGGCTGCGCGATCGCTCCATCGACGTTGCGTTCTCTATTTAGTACTGCGAGACTTATATCAGTGGGAAGCCACGGAGGGATCGGTGGCTGACGAACCCATTTTGCTGACGTTTGGTTTGCTAGAAGTCGAACCCCGCTTCGTTGAATTTTGGCTCGATTTCTCGCAAGCGCGCGTCGAACGCCGCGACGAGACGGTTTCTCGATGGACTGATGCGGAGTTGGCGCGTTTGCGAAATACCGCTGACTGGAGCGATTTCGAGACCCAGTTCGACCCGGACGACTATCGAGTGGAAGGAGAGTTGCTCCTCGAAGGTTACGATATCACCGAACGAGAGCAAATCTCGCGCCTGACGCAGCTCCTCATCGATCGCGAATCCCTGCTCAAACCGGAGAAATTTCAGCGGGTGAGCGGGCAACTCCAAGCCTTATTTCAAGCGCGGGATACCCTGGTTCTGTGCGTGGAAAGAGGTCGAGTGCAGGTGTTTTTCGGTCGGGAACATCGGCCGGTTCGCTCGACTCGGTATTCCCTCAAATCGTTGCAGAATTCCAGCTTTCTCAACTCTACCTATGTCGATCGCGCTTGGAGCGTCCCCGACTTGGAGGTAAGCTGTCAGACGGAGTTCGAGCGATCGCTCCTGGCGGTGGGAATTCGATCGCTGCTGCTGATTCCGGCGATCGTCCCGGCGTGCGAGGGAGAAGAAGGGAACAAGCAACTCGCTGGAGCGATCGGGATTACCAGCGATCGCCCCGGTCACTTTTCTCGTTCGGATTGCCAGCACGCCAGCCAACTGATTCCCGCCTTCACCTGTGCCTTGCGTCAAGCGCTCCAACAGCGCGTCAGTAACATCCGCAATATTCATCCTTCCGTGGAGTGGCGCTTCCTCCAAGAAGCCGAACGCCGAAGCTGGGGATTTCCGGCGCGGGAAATTGTGTTTGAAAATGTCTACCCTCTCTATGGCATTTCCGATATTCGCGGTTCTTCCAACGAGCGCAACCGAGCGATTCAATCGGATTTACTCGAACAGTTTCGATTGGCCTTAAGTGTCATTGAGGGCGTTTGCGAGGCTGAAGAAAGCGCTCTAACCGAGCAACTGCGCCTGGACGTACTCGAATATATCGATAAGCTCGAAAACGACCTGACGGTGGATGCCGATGTCACGGCGATCGAGTATCTCAAGACGAATATCGAAATTTATTTCGACTACTTTGCCAAGCGCTCTCCTGCGGCAAAAGCAGCGGCGAGTGCCTATCAAAATGCCTGCGATAACGAGCATCAATGCGTTTATGTCGCTCGTGCGGCATACGATCGCACCCTCGGGGAAATTAATACCTTACTGCAAGAGAGTTGGGAACGCTGGCAAGTGCGGATGCAGGAGATTATTCCCCACTACTGCGATTTGGAAATTACCGATGGCATCGATCGCACTATCTATGCCGGAAAGTCGATCGCTCCCCAGTTTAGCTTCTATCATTTGCGCAGTTTGCGTTACGAACAGTTAAGGGCAATGTGCGATTGCGCGCGAACGGCGTTTAGTCTGCAAGAGCGCTACCAAACCCATCTGGAATTAACGCATTTGGTTTTGGTGCAAGATGCCCCGATCGATATTTTTCACCACGAAAGTACCGAAAAGTTGTTTGATGTTAAAGGAACTCGAGATATTCGCTACGAAATCGTTAAAAAACGGATCGATAAAGCTGTCAGTCGCGAAGATCGGGTGCGGATTACACAGCCGGGAATGCTGACGATCGTCTATTCCACCGATGAAGAATGGACGCAGTACCAGCAATACCTGCGCTATTTGGCACGGGAAGGTTGGGTGGATGCGGAGGTACAGACGGGTGGGGTGGAACCGTTACAGGGGATTTCGGGTTTGAAATTCGCTCGAGTGCGGGTGCTTGAGGAAACGGCAAAGGAATAACGTTAAGTTCTCAAATCCTATACTCATATTCAGCTAGTCTCCGAAGACATTAAGGTTTGTCAGTGTTTTGATACCTAATGCGATCGAACCGCAAATTTTTCATCCGGGATGGGATGGAAATCAGAACATCTTTAGTGGTACTTTGACAAAAATGGGTGTAGTTTTTGCTTCAAACCCTTATACAGTAACGATTATAGGTCGAAATGATAAAAACGTGACAACCACAGGGGTTTGGGCTATTTTTAGGGGCTTGACCTAAATTCTAGTCTTAGCAAGGGTTTAGGCTCTGAAAGGGGTCAAAAATTATCAAAGTACCATTAGAACGGTGATTTCTAGATGTCGATCGTTTGAAATTTCTTCTCAAGGTACTCATGTATGAGTTTTTACTGAAATTAACCCAAAAGTAATCTATCTAAATTCAGTATTTATACGAATGGACAAAAATATGGATTTAAAATAACCTGACTGACAGAAAACTTGGGAAAACTCGAACTCTATTCAGAGCCAATCGAATCTAGCCTCATAACCCACGCGCACTAAGCCGAGATTCCTCTAGGATTTAAATCATATCTAAAGCTCCAGGGCGACTGCTCCTGAGAAGTAATTGACAATCGACTTTAAGACTTAATTGCACAGTATTGATTTCTGCAAATTCCAAATAGGTATATAGATAAAAAACCATGAGTACATCAGTATCTCAATCTAATCCTCAGAATACTAATGCTGATACAAATCAACAGGATTCACTACGCTTTCCTAGAGCAATTTTATCAGTAAGCCGAGAAGAATTTGACGGACGCGATGCAGAACATCAACCCTTATCACTGGCGGTAAAAAAAGGACTTACTGATGAGGAAGGCGAACTTCCAAGCGATCTACATGGGTCGGTATTTATCATTAGTGCTGCGGGGAATGCAGCCTCTGAACCAGCGAACTCAAGTGATATCCATACTGTCTTACCTTCAAAGAATGGCTGGACTTCCATCTTGAATGGAGATGGGATGGTGTATCGCCTCGATTTCAACCAAAATTCAGAAACGAATACCTGTGAGTCTGCGTCCTTACTCAATCGGTTTCTTCACACTCCATCATTCTTTGCAGATCGAATTACGAGCGATCCCAATCCTCACAATCCTTACTCGGAATTTAAATTTCTAAACTGGGGATTAGCCCGGATTTCTCCCAGTTTAGGCATGTCCGAGCAAGTCAGTACTGCTTTTCTTCCAATGCCATTTCCGGGTTCGGAAACATCTCGCTTACTGGCAACATGGGATGTCGGTCGTCCCTACGAGATCGATCCCGATTCTTTAAAAGTTATTGCTCCCGTGGGGTTTATGAAACAGTGGGAACCGGTTGTCGAAAATCTTTTCGATCGCTACTCAGTTCCTTTTCCTCAAAGTATGAGTTCTGCTCATCCTTGCTTCGATCCGGAAACAGGCGAGATGTTTACGATTAATATCGTGAAATCTCTTTACAATCTCGTCAAAATATTTAGCTTAGGTAGTTACGATTTTAAAAAGTGGGCAGTTTCTCTATCTGAGAATAGCCCTCTAGCTCGCATTGTTAAAGTATTTGTTGCCTTCTGTATTGGCTGGATTGAAATATTTTTAAATATAGGACGAGATAATGCCACTTACTTGGTTCGCTGGGATGGTGGCGAGAATCTGAAAAAATGGAAAATTACCTATAAAGGTTTTCCTGTAAAAATAAAATCGACTATGCATCAGATGGGACTCAGTAAGGATTATATTATCCTCACTGAAACTGCATTTAAATTAGCATTAGAAGATTTTATACCCTATATCCAGCTAAAATTACGAAAAAAAATACAAAAAACAAAAAAGAGTCTGTCAAGCCAAGAGATTCAAGAAGAGATTACGAGCTGGATAAAATTTATCAGGAAATACTTAACATTTCCCCAATCGCCAGATACAAAGTTTTATATCGTCCCTCGCGCGCGGCTCAACTTGGTGGAATCAGGAGGTTCGATCGAAGCACAACGGTTTATTGTCAAAGGAGAGTGCAATCACTACTTAGTAGACTACAACAATCCCAACGACAAAATTACAGTTCATGCAGCACTCAACAAAGCTGCCGATGCTGCCGAATTTATCCATAAAGATGATACTTCGCCCTTTTCGGGTCAGGAACCTGCAGAGCTAGCGGGAATGTTTAGTAATACGATGGCTGTCAATCGTCCGGCAATTTACGTTGTCGATGGACCTACCGGAATCAAGGAGAAGGAAGAAGTTCTTCAATTTGACCAGTCTGAAAATTTTACATGGTCGATCGGATTGTATGCATATCGAGACGATCTGCCAACACAAGAGTTTGAAGACATCTATTGGCTGGGTTTCGGCGCTTGGCAGGATATCCAAACCCAGTTCATTTATGATTTGTACCAGAATTACGTCCATCGAGAAATGCCACTCGATGACTTGATGGAAGTCACGAAGCAGGGGGTTCCGACTATCCTGTGCCGGCTCCACATCGATCGCCAAGCAAACCCAATGTTGAGCGTTGCGGATGCTTACGAAATACCAGGTCAATATTTTACGAATTCTCCGCAGTTTGTTCCTCGAAAAGGTAGTATGGGTTCGACAGATGGCTATATTATTTGTACTGCGATCTACTCAAATAATCCTTTCTCCGAACCTGGAGACGGCTCGAACCCTGACTCTACTTGGTCGAATAATAGCGAACTGTGGATTTTTGATGCCAGTAATCTGAAGCAAGGACCTTTATGTCGCTTGAGCCACCCCAAACTAAATTTTAGTTTTACCGTACACACAACTTGGCTCAAAGATCCCGCACCGAGTCCCACCCGCGAATATCATGTCCGTAAAGATTTTGAGGAATTGGTTGGGAACGCCGCAGAACACAATCCTTTTTGCAAAGGAGACCCTCAAAAAGTGTTAGACCTGTTCGAGGAGGTCTACAAAGCATTTGAGCAAGATCGCAAATCGACCTAAAATGCTCGATCGAGCGCGAACTCGATCGTCAAAAACGAATGAAGCTCGTGGAATATCTCTTGATGCAACAACGTTGTGCTTCGACATGGATAACTGGTGTTCTGACACTGGGCTGGATTTTTCCCCATCCCAGCCTCGCCCAAATTATTCCCGATACTTCTCTGCCCAATAACTCTGTTGTGACTCCCAGCGATCGAGTTTTGACGATCGAAGGTGGTACGCAGACGGGTGACAACTTATTTCACAGCTTCCGTGAATTTTCCGTACCTACTGACTTTGAGGCATTCTTCAACAACAACTCAACCATTGAAAATATTTTCAGTCGCGTCACTGGTGAGAATCTTTCCAACATTGATGGATTAATCCGCGCTAACGCTACGGCCAATCTATTTTTGATCAATCCCAATGGCATTATTTTGGGACCCAACGCTCAACTCGACATCGGTGGATCGTTTCTCGCCAGCACCGCTAGCCGGATCGACTTTGCAGATGGCAGTTTCTTCAGTGCGATCGATCCCAATGCACCCCCCTTACTAACTGTGAGCGTTCCCATTGGCTTGCAGTTTGGTGGGAATCCAGGAAATATCGTGAATCGCTCTAATGCCACCGTTGCGGATGCAGAAGGTAATGAAACCACCGTCGGATTGCAAGGCTCTAGGGAAAGTACCTTAGCTCTCGTGGGAGGGGAAGTATCCTTCGAGGGGGGTAGCCTCACTTCTCCGGGAGGAAGAATTGAAGTGGGTGCAGTGGCAGAGAATACCCTTGTTGGTTTGAACCCAATAGAGAACGGTTTCTCCTTGGAATATGAGGAAGTGCCCACCTTCCGCAACGTTCTACTTTCCGATATCGCTCGGATCGATGCCAGCGGAGAAGGAGGTGGGGATATCCAGGTGCGAGGTCAGAACGTGAGAGTTCTCGGGGGTTCTCAGATTGTTGCCGATACATTAGGAGCGCTCCCTGGAGGAACCATAGCAATTACCGCAGAAGATTTGGTAGAAGTAAGCGGATCTGCACCACCACCACCATTGGGACCGCCCGACCCGGTTCTAGTTACGTTCGGCATCATCGCTCCCTTAACGAGCACTGTATCGACGACAACGTTTGGAAGCGGTACGGGAGGCGATCTAGTTATCAATACCAGCAGGTTTGTAACCCGAGGCGGACCCGAAATTCAGGTTCAAACCTTTGGTGAAGGAGTGGGTGGAGATTTGTTACTGATTGCCTCGGAATCGGTGGATATTAGTGGAGCCAAACCCTTAACCCGGCTCGAACCCAATGTAGCTGAATTAATTGCTCCAACAGCCGCAGCAATTGGCAGTGTCGATGCCACGATCGATCTGGGTTTATCGGGCAATATTTCCACCGCAGCGATCGGAACTGGGGCGGGTGGGAGCTTAACGATTATCACACCCAGCTTGAAAGTGGGTTCGGGAACCCTAATTAACTCCAACCCGTTTGGTCCCGGACCGGGGGGAAGGATCTCGATCCAAGCAGATCTTGTAGAAATTAGCGGTCGTTCGCCTCGAACGGGACTATATCCGAGTGGTATTATCACTAGTTCCCTCTCTCCTGGAGATTCTGGTAGCATCACGTTGGATGTGAATCGCTTGATTGTCAGAGATGGAGCCGAAATTAATTCTGCTACGTTTACAGATGCGGTCGGAGGCAGTCTGAGTATTCAAGCCTCTGAATCCATTGATGTGATTGGGACGGGAACAGCACTCAACGGTCGGGTTTTTAGCAGCTTGTTGACTGCGGAAACTCGAGGGGCAGGAAATGCTGGAGATGTAGATATTGCAACCGAACGTTTAACCGTACGAGATGGAGCTGCCATTCAAGTTAGCGGTATCGATACTGGAGCCGCAGGCAACCTCAATATTAGGGCAAATTCGATTACCCTAGATGATACAGCCAGCTTGAGTGCGGCAACGGTTCAAAGCGATCGCGGCAATATCACTCTAGAAACCCAATCCTTGCAACTGCGCGATCGCAGTCGTATTTCGACTAATGCCGGAAATACCGATGGTGGCAACATCGATATCGAAACCGAAACCCTCGTCGCCCTCGAAAACAGCGATATCACCGCCAACGCCCAAGAAGGACGCGGGGGACAGGTTTCCATTGCCGCTCAAGGCATATTCGGCACCGAGTTTCGCGATCGCCTCACCCCCGAAAGTGACATCACCGCCACTTCGGAATTAGGGGCAGAATTTAGCGGTACGGTGACGATTACCACCCCCGATGTCGATGCCAGTGCCGGACTGGTGGAACTCAGCGGTCAAGTCAAAGACCCGAGCGATCGCGTCGTTTCTGGCTGTGCGGCCCTAGCGGGTAATTCCTTCACCATCACCGGACGGGGCGGCCTCCCCGCAGATCCCACCGCCACGATTCGGACTGAGGCTAATGTGGTCTGGGAAGACTGGCGCACTCACGCGAGGGATGGGGTTTCTCTCGATTCCGCCCTGTCTGTTTCCGTCGTCCGCCCAGAACCTCAACCCGAACTCGTCGAAGCTGTGGGCTGGGTGGTACAAGATGATGGTACTGTCGAACTGGTCGCAGCTAGACCTGGAGTTCCCCAGACTTGGGATCGAGCGTTGCCGTGTGGGGGTTAGCAACTGCACGCTTTCATCTCATAATAAGCGATCGACCCTCTGCAGATGGTGAAACGATCGCAACTGGCTCGGAACATCCCGACACCAGCACCTAAATTTACAATTATCCCTCTTCTGTCACTCTCCGAAATCAACGAATATTTAGAAGGAGTGACTATGCACTACTAAAATGATGATGTAACTGAGTCACCGATTGATTCAATCGGTGAAATCCCATGAACAAACTGTGATTGGGAAAAACTTCTAGCCAAGGAGATATCAGCCAAAGCGAAATCAGAGGTCTCATCAGTAAACGAATATTATTTAAGCTATTCTTCCC
>JAXHUC010000098.1:23705-25550 GCA_034189805.1 Cyanobacteriota bacterium | reverse complement strand
TTTGTCGGGCATCTGCCAAACTCAACCACGGACTGTCACCGGGGTCGGTGCGAAAGTTACAGTAGCTGCAACGGTTGAAACATTCGTAGGTGGGGACGAGGGTGTAAGCGCTGCTGTAGGTGATGATTGCGGACATCTGGGGTGAGTTTGGAGATGAGGGAGATGAGGGAGATGAGGGAGATGAGGGAGATGAGGGAGATGAGGGAGATGGGGGAGATGAGGGAGAGGATTATTCATTATTCCTCCAGCTCACCTTTGCCCGCACCCACAACGGCAACGATCGATTCGGATCGAAGGGAGTGGTGGATGTAAGGAGAGAATAAGTGGCTTCCAGGGCGATTTTGGAAAAAGAAGCCAGAAAAAGAAGTAGACCCGCTCTGGGATGATGGGCGATCTGTTGTGGGAGCGATCCTCCAAGCTGGAGATGGCCAATTCCCGCACGACCAAAGGCGATCGCCATCAACCAATTTATGAAAAAATATCGATTTGTAATCGATTTGTCAAAAACTTTCAAAAATAGAACGTAAATGTTGGGAAACTTGAGATTGAAAACTGACTTGAAAACTTGTCAGCTTGGAATTGGCGCGAGTCTATCGATCGCATCGATTGTCTTGGGATTAACCATTACCAAACCCGCCGCCGCCAAAACGGTATCGATGCCCAGTCAAATCCCCAGTCACGATCGCTTTCTCGAATGGTGCGTCGATCGCCCAAATCTTCCCTCTCAAACCCAACATACTCTCGATGTCATTTTAGAAAAAATCGAAACCACCGATTGCGATCGCGCCGATGCCATTCTCTCGGAAATGACCGAACTCAATATTAGCGCTCGAGAGATTTCCGATTTAAGTCCGATCGCTTCGCTTCCTCATCTAGTTCGCCTCGATCTGAGTAACAATCAAATTGAAGATATTGCTCCCATTCAAAGCTTAACGAATCTCACCCATCTTTTTCTAGCAGATAATCAAATTTACGATGTTACACCGATTTCCGCCCCAAATTTAGTCAAGCTTAATTTAGATAACAATCAAGTTGCAGATTTATCATCTCTCAATCCCCTAACTGAACTTAAAACACTTTTTTTAAATAATAATCAAGTTACCGACTTAAGTCCGATCGAGTCTTTAGCGCAGATGACGACCTTATTTATCAATAACAATCAAATCTCGAATCTGCAACCGTTAAGTTCGATGGTAGAACTCAGAACCCTGTCGTTAATGAACAATCAAATTGAAGATATCGAACCTCTACAATCGATGACTCAGATGTACGAGCTTCACCTCGATGGCAATCAAATTTCCGATTTGAGTCCGTTGACTTCGATGTCAATTCTCAACGAACTCTATCTCAGTGGAAACGTCATTGAAGATATTTATCCCTTAGAAAACTTAAAAACCGTAACCGAACTTTATATTAGAGATAATCAAATTACCGATCTCACCCCACTTCCAGAAATGCTCGCTCTCAACTGGGCGGACTTTAAAAACAATCAAATTGCCGATCTCGAACCGATTCGTCAAATGGAGACGTTAGTCGGTATCGTTTTAGTCGATAACCCGATCGCCACCGAAAGCAACAATCCCACTTGCCCGATCGATCCCGAATCCGTTTGCCGCTTTCAAGAGTAAATTGATGTCAGGCGCGAGATAAGGCAGACACACAAAAATTTTAGAGGACATGCTACAAGAGCTGATAGCTGATAGCTGATAGCTGAGGGGTTACCTCGAACTTTCCTGGTAGGATATCTACTGAATAGCGATACCAAGAACCCAGTTGTCGTCGTTCAATTGCCGTCGTCGAGGAGAACATCAGGTGAGACTGGTCATTTTGGGAGGTCCCGGAGCG
>JAXHUC010000098.1:0-23605 GCA_034189805.1 Cyanobacteriota bacterium | reverse complement strand
CGAACTTTCCTGGTAGGATATCTACTGAATAGCGATACCAAGAACCCAGTTGTCGTCGTTCAATTGCCGTCGTCGAGGAGAACATCAGGTGAGACTGGTCATTTTGGGAGGTCCCGGAGCGGGCAAAGGAACCCAGGGCAAGCAACTGTGCCGCCATCTGAACATTCCTTGGATTTCTACCGGAGAAATATTTCGAGGGGCGATCGCCGCCAACACTACCCTCGGTATTCAGTCAGCCCCCTATGTCGAAAAAGGGGAACTCGTACCGGATACAGTCGCCATCGAATTAATTCGAGAGCGCCTCACCCAAGCCGATGCGAAGGACGGATGGCTGCTCGATGGCTATCCCCGGACGGCGTTTCAGGCCGAAGAACTCGACTTCTTGTTAGACGATTTGGGTCAACACCTCGATTGGGCGATCTGGATCGACGTTCCCGTGTCGGTATTGATGAGCCGTTCTTTGGAGCGATCGCGCGAAGACGATCGACCCGAAATCGTTCGTCGGAGAATAGACCTCTTCCACCAACGCACGATCCCAATTACAGAATATTACGAACCTCGGCAGAAGCTCTTAAGAATCGATGGCGATCGACCGCCCGAACTCGTCGCCCGAGGTATCTTTGAAGCCCTCAAATGTTGAGTCGATTGTTGAGTCGATTCTTTCATCGCACCTTCTGCGATCGCCATTAGCCATTCACCCCAAACCGATCTCATGTCTTGGCAACGTCCCGACGGTCGCAACCCCGACCAACTGCGTCCCATCAGTTTCGAGCTAGACTTCACCCGCTTTGCCACCAGTTCTGTCTTAACGCGCTGCGGCGATACTCAAGTCCTGTGTACGGTCACCGTCCAACCCGGCGTGCCAAAATTTCTCCAAGATAGCGGACAAGGTTGGCTGACGGCGGAATATCGCATGTTACCGGGCGCGACGCAACAGCGACATTCCCGAGAATTCCTCAAACTATCCGGACGCACCCAAGAAATTCAGCGGTTGATCGGTCGGAGTTTGCGAGCTTCCCTCGATCTCAAAGCCCTCGGCGAGCGGACGATTATCGTCGATGCGGACGTGCTGCAAGCAGATGCAGGAACCCGAACCACCTCGATTACCGGTGGATTTGTCGCCCTGGCAACGGCGATCGATAAGTTGGTGCGACAGGGAGAGTTGGAGCGATCGCCCATTTGCCAACCCGTTGCTGCCGTATCGGTGGGACTGTTGGGTGGAGAACCCTTCTTAGATCTTCAGTACGAAGAAGATGTCGCCGCTGAGGTAGATTTTAACGTGGTGATGACTGGAGATCTGGAGTTTGTGGAAGTCCAAGGAACCGCAGAGGAAAAAACCTTCAGTCGCGCTCGACTCGACGGACTGCTCGATTTGGCTGGCAAGGGAATTGAGGAGTTGTTAGCCCTCCAACGTCGCACCATCGAAGCATACGGCAAGCGCCAGTAAGCCCACACTTCGATACAATAGGAAAAAAGTGTTACAAATCTTGAGATAATTTCTCAGATTTTCAATTCAAACTCGAACTTCAGCCCTTAAATCCACCATGGCATTTTTTCGTCAATTTGTAGCTCCGGCGTTAATTGTTTTAGTCTTTCTTCTAGCTTTGGTGGCAACGAGCGCCCGGATTTTCCTTCCCGAAGGATTGAGCGCTCCGGCTCCCGTTGAAGAGTTCGCCCCGCCCGAAAAGTCTGCATTCTCCGGGTCACTCGATCGGATCTCGCAGCAGACTCGAGTTTCAACGCACATCGGGTAAATGTCGCCAGATTTTCTCCCCGGATATTCGTTGCAACGGGGTTCGAGCGGCGATCGCCCTTGGTTAGTGAAGTTTGCCGCCCAGACCTATCGAGAACTCGAACCCGATCGCGATTTTTCCGATATCGATCGAACCATCGAACAGTACTGGTCTCCGGAAACCTCGGTTTGGTTTGTCGAAGTGGCAGACGATCGAGTACCCATAAAATCTTCCGGCTTGCCTCGAGGGATTCCCCACCGCGAAAGAGTGGGGTGTTTGTGGCTCGGAAATGCCCTCGATCGCATCAGCGGCGAACGCCATACCCATATTTTGCTGGTGTATGTGGTTCCCGAACACCGACGGCGCGGAATTGGCACGAAATTAATTCGCCACGCAGAAGCTCAAGCGCGAGAGCGGGGCGATCGGCAAATTGGTCTGCAAGTGTTTGCCAACAACCAGCCCGCCCTAGAATTATATAGAAACTCGGGTTATCAACCACTCTCCTTTTGGATGGCAAAATCTTTGTAGGTGCTGGTTGGTGTCGATCGTTGCGGGTTCTCTAAGTTCGGGAACGGGGAAGGAAAAACCAAAGATTGCTGTTTCTGGGATCGTGCAAAGAAACCCGAGCGTTTGTGCGATAAATGCATTCCATCGACGTTGATGGAACTTCCAAGGCACTGCAAACAGACTCACTCGAGCGCAAATCTCTCGAAAAACTCCGGTCGTATGCCATGTTAGACTTATAGCTCGAAATTGGGAATTTCAGTTTAGAATTTCACGAGAGCGATCCGCCCGGTGGATGGTAAATTGGCAATATGTATAATGACGACGACACAGGCGTACTGTACTCCGATACCGAGCTAGAGAGTCCGCTCGATCGCATGGGAGCGGTTGACGAGTCGGAACGCCCCGATCCAGAAGAAATGCTGGCTCTACTCGAATCGCCAGAACCGCAGCAGCGAACGCTCGCCGCTCGAGCTTTTTGCAACCTTCGAGACGAGCGGGCCATCGGGCATTTGATTGGCTTGCTTCGCGATCCGTGCTTGCTCGTGCGGGTGAGTGCGGCTTATGCATTGGGGCGCAATCCCAGTTCCGATGCGGTGGAGGCCCTAATCGAGCGACTCGAACTCGACTGGAACGGTTACGTGCGCAAAGGCATCGTGTGGGCATTGGGAAACTGTGGCGATAGTCGCGGCTCAGAGCCTTTGATTCGAGCGCTGCGAACGGATATTTCTGCGGTGCGGTTGTGGGCGGCGAGTTCTTTGGGACAAATGGCACAATTAGGCTACGACACGATCGTCGGTGCGATTCCGCCCCTAATTGAAGCCTTGCGCCGCGATCCGATCGCCGCCGTTCGCAGTAACTGTGCTTGGGCTTTGGGGCAACTGTGCCGGGAACTGCCCTCGAATGTCGTCTATGCCGGCACGATCGACAGTCTCATCGAAGCGTTAGAGGAGGACTCGGATATGGGCGTGCGCGAAGATGCCCGTTCTTCCCTATTGCGCGTGGGCGATCCGCGAGGGTTAGAGGCGATCGAAACGTTGGAACTCGAAGGATTGATATAAAGCTAAGCCCGGATCGATCGTACTGCTCCCCGTACCCCATTCCCCACTTGTGCGGTGAAACTCTCTACTTGATTTTTTGATTTTGTGCCTGACGTTAACTTGGATTTCTCGAAACCTGAGTCGCCGTCGCTTGGTCGGTGGGAACGAGCAATATCTCGCTAATATTAACGTGGATAGGTCGGGTGGTACAAAACAAGACAGTATCCGCGACATCATCGGCTGTTAAAGGCGTAAGACCGTCATATACGCTCTTGGCCCGTGCTTCATCGCCGTGGAAGCGCACGACACTAAATTCCGTCTCCACCAAACCCGGATCGATTTCGCTCACCCGGATGGGAGTACCGAGCAAATCGAGCTTGAGTCCCTGAGAAATAGCCCGTACCCCGGCTTTGGAAGCGCAGTATACGTTCCCCCCCGGATAGGCGTGCCGTCCGGCGATCGAACCGATATTGACGATGTGACCTTTCCCCCGACTCACGAAACCGGGAACGATCGCCCGACTGACGTACAGCAAGCCTTTGAGGTTGGCATCGATCATCTCTTCCCAATCCTCGATGTTGCCTTCGTAGAGTTTCTCCATCCCGCGACTCAACCCGGCATTATTAATCAAAATCTCGATATCCGTCCATTCCGAGGGCAAAGACTCAAAGACAGAATTGACTCGATTGCGATCGCGTACGTCGAGTTGCACGGGATAGACTGAAATACCGAATTTTCTCCGTAACTCTTTGGCTAAGGCTTCGAGGCGATCGAGTCGCCGCGCGGTTAAAATCAAGTTCGCGCCAGCCTGGGCAAACACCCTGGCACAGGATGCCCCAATGCCACTGCTGGCTCCGGTAATTAGAACGATTTTATCTTTGACAGAAATCATCTCTTTTTTGCACTCCCATTCTCTGCATGATTCTCGTTCGCGATCGCCCAGTTAGATTTTGAGCGTGAGTTTGTTTCTGAGTTTGTTTCTGAGTTTGGTTTTCAGCCTAGGCTTAATTTTCCACCGAACCCGTTTCAATTACTGCGTCGCTGGCTTCGTCCTCGTTCGATCGATTGAAGATTTCGAGTTGTTCTAATTCCGGCAGTCGATCGACTTGAAAATACTGGTGAAATTTATCCGTCACCTGCACCATAAAAGAGCGGCTATCGGGCGGACGGCGACGGCGCACGAGTTCCAAATCCACCAATTCTCGAACGTGTTCGTAAACCCCCGATCCGCGCAAATCCACCAGTTCTGTTTGTAAAAGCGGACCTTTGAGGGCGATCGCCGCCAGGGTTCGCAAAGCCCCCAACTTCAATTCTGCCGGCACGAGATCTTGCATCACGTCTTGAAACGCCTCTCGTAATTGCAAGCTGTAACCCCGTTCGGTTTCGATCACTTCTAGGGCGCTATCTCGATGGGCATAATCGTTCATCAACTCGATGAGCGCATCTTCAGCTTGGGCGCGATCGCAACCTGCATATTCGATAATTTGACCGATCGAGAGTGCTTGACCCTTGAGGTAAAGAATTGCTTCGATTTTGGCACTCAGACCATTGGAAACAAGGGACGAATGAGAAGTAGCCATCGGCAGGGGTTTAAAATTGCTTCAACCGATTTTAGCGATCGGTTTTCTAAAAGATTCAGTTTATACCATTTTGGTAGGAAGTCAGGGGCGATCGTGGGTCAGTTTCCCGAATATTCAGGTTTTTTTAGGGGCGAAAGGCCTGAATCGAACATTGCTGCATTGATTTTTTCTGCCAGCGAGCGATCGCGATTTGTAGCGCACCCAGCGCCTCTGAATCGAGTATCGAGTAACGATTGGGGCGATCGCAAATCTGGCTGAGTTCGTCTGCCCATTCTGGGTAAGTCGATCGACCGATGACTCCCTCTGATGTTTGAGTATAGTACACCCCAATCTCGGAAGCGAGGGCAAATTCTTCGATCGGCCATCGGTTGCAACAGCGCAGAAAATATTCGTAGTCGCAAAAAATCTTGAAATCCGGATTCCAAGTCGGAGCCTTCCCTCGATAATGGACGAATCCGTTACTATCGAACAAAGCTCTCTGGATGACAAAATCCCACACTGTTGCATCGGATGCGGGAGAAATAAAAGACTTCCCTCGTTTGTGGCACTGACCGTTCCGGACAATATCTCGCCGTCGAAGTTGTCGGGGAATGACACAGCGAATGGAAGGTTGACGATCGAACAGCACCGAAATGTCTCGGGTAAACGACTCGACGAGTTGGTTATCATCGTCGAGATAGCCGACGAGATCGCCCGAGGCCCTCTGCAATCCGATATTTCGGGCGCGACACAGACCAAATCCAGCTTCTAGGTGGGGAATTTCGATATAGTTAATTGAAATATCTGAGGTGACTTGCCGAATCAGCGCGCCGGTTTCGGGGTCTTGCCCATCATTAATTACAATCCACTCAAAATCTGTGTCTTCCTGTTGGAGAACGCTGGGTAAGGCTTGAGTGGCCAATAAATCGGGTCGATGGTGCGTGGCGGTGATGAGAGAAAATTTCATCGCTGATTTCGGAGGCGCGATCGACACTGAGGCGGATCTGTTTACCCCCGTTCCAATTGCAGCTTAATCCAATCAACCAAACTCGTGCCGCCAATCCAAACGGCAGCTAAAACTGAGGCAGAAACAATCAATCCGATCGCGCAAACGACTAAACCCGCCAGACTAATCGCGCCATCGTCATCGAGCAAGCCAAAGCCGACGACAAAAATTCCGATCGCCGGGAGTGTATTGGTTCCGGGAATGGGGATCATCATCGAAATTGACATCAGAGCGATCGCGATCCCGATGGTGGTGCGACCGATCGAACTGGTACAAACATAGGTCAATCGGGGGCGGGAAATGACCTCAATTTTTTCGAGCCACGGCAGTCCGGCTTTGAGAAAACCCTGTAGTTTGTCGAGTTGAATCGAGCGTGCCATCCACGATTCGGGCAACCAGGGACGCTCGGCTCCCCGAATCAACTGTAACGCCAACAAGAACATCACGATCCCAAACGGAGTCGAGTATCCCGGTGCGGGGACGGGTAATGCTGAAGGGAGAGCCAGCAATACGAACAAAAAGCCAAAAATCCGCTCTCCTGCCAAGTCCCAAAGAGCCGCAAACTCGACTCGGGGCGGTCGGTCTTCTTGGAAAAAATAGCGGTTTAATTCAACAGATAGCCTAGGCACAGTTATCGGTTATGTCAGTTTCAAGGGAGCGGCGAGTGTCGAACTCGGGCGATGGCGGTTTGCCTACTGCTCGTCTACCCATCGCTTCTATCTCAATTATTCGTAACGATCGGTTGGATTTTGCCCGATCGCGATCGAGGGAAGCATTGCCGCTTCCCTCGTCTCAGTCGCGATTTAAGTTCCCGAAGTCCAAGAGTTTACGTACTCAACTTGTTCGGGGGTAAGGGTATCGAGGTTAATCTCCATGGCTTCGAGCTTCAAGCGAGCAATTTCGCGATCGATCTCGGTGGGAATGGAGTGCAAACCGGGTTCGAGTTGACCTTTATTCTTGACGAGATGCTCGCAAGCTAAGGCCTGGTTGGCAAAGCTCATATCCATTACCGCACTCGGATGTCCTTCGGCAGCAGCCAGGTTCACCAACCGACCTTCACCCAAGACGATGACGGACTTGCCGTTCTTGAGGCGGTATTCTTCGGTAAAGTTACGCACCGTTTGGACTTCTTGGGCCATTCCTTCGAGGGCTTTGAGGTCGATTTCAATATCGAAGTGACCGGAGTTGCACACGAGTGCCCCATCTTTCATCACTTCAAAATGTTCTTGGCGAATGACGTGCTTATTTCCGGTAACGGTAATAAATATGTCTCCCACCGCAGCGGCTTCGGCCATCGGCATCACTCGGAAACCGTCCATCACGGCTTCGATCGCCCGCACCGGGTCGATTTCGGTCACCACTACATTTGCGCCCATGCCGCGTCCGCGTTGGGCTACCCCTTTGCCGCACCAGCCGTAACCAGCTACCACGAGGGTTTTGCCTGCCAGGAGAATATTGGTGGCGCGAATCACGCCGTCGAGGGTGGATTGACCCGTACCGTAGCGGTTATCGAAGAAATGCTTGGTATCGGCATCGTTGACGTTCATTGCCGGGAAGGTGAGTACCCCGTCGTTGAACATCGCCTTGAGGCGGACGATTCCGGTGGTGGTTTCTTCGTTAGTCCCGATAATATCTTCGAGCTGGTGCTGCCGCTCTTTGACGAGGGTGGCGACCACATCGCACCCATCATCGATAATAATGTTAGGACGAAAATCTAGGGCGATTTCAACGTGGCGCTCGTAAGTTTCCGCATCTTCACCCCTCATGGCGTAGACCGGAATGCCGTAATCGGCGACTAAACTTGCAGCTACGTCATCCTGGGTGGAAAGGGGGTTGCTCGCAATCAGCAGCGAATCCGCACCGCCGGCTTTGAGTGCAATTGCCAAGTTAGCGGTTTCTGTCGTGACGTGACAGCAGGCGACCAGACGAATTCCCGCGAGTGGTTTTTCGCTCTCGAAGCGATCGCGAATGAGTTTCAAAACGGGCATTTCTCGACCGGCCCACTCAATTCGTTGCTTGCCCAACGGGGCGAGGGATATGTCTTTTACTTCATAGTCTTGTTTGACGGAAGTCGCAGTCATAGAGTTAGTTCCTGATGAATGTGCGTGCTCGATCTAGGTTAACCGAAGAGGCTAACCTCTGCCATTCGGACCGAGCCAACGAACCCAAGTTTTAGCGTTGGAGAATCCCGATCGAAGCGCGTTCGAGTTCGGAGGATTGCTTTGCTCCATGCGCCTGTTTTTAAGGAGTAGAGATTAGGAATTTGTGGTTTGGGTTGCCAACATTTCCTTGAGTTTTTCCAATTCCGTCGCCCAACGAGGATCGGGACCCGTGGAAGCAGGACTCGAAGAGTCGGAGGTTCCGCGAGAACGAGAACCGGAATTTTTACCCCGGTTGGATTTGGTGGGGGCAGCCGGTGCGTCTTCACCCTTCTCATTTTTGCCCTTGCTTCGAGGCATGGCTTTCTCGATTTTCAAGGCATTTTCTTTGAAGGAGTTGCCGTTATATTTTTCGATCAACTCATCAGCTTGAGCGTCATTTTTAACGGTAACAAAACCAAAGCCCCGACATTTTCCCGTCTTGCGATCGGTAATCACTTTAACGGAAACGCCTTCTCCCGCATCGGCAAAAAAGTCTTGCAATTCTTGCCGTTCGACTTCTTTGGGTAAGTTGCCGACATATAGACGAATAGACATAAGTTTACCTCCAAGGTTGGATAGAAAATTAACGAATGGAAATCTGTTGACGCACGAGTTGCAACGTTCGATACAACTCGATGAAACGATCGCGTCCAAAATGCTGTATTGATGTTGTCGCACTCGCAACACTTTTTTCGATAGCCCGTGCCAAACCCGAAAACTCGATCGAACTTTTTTTAGCCCAATTGACTTGAAAACCTGATTTCCAATAGTGGCGATCTAGGAGAATAAAATAGCAGCTTCTAGTCATATTGGCGAATTCGAGGCGAGCGATCGCACTCAGTTAGAGCTTTGAGAACAGAAAAACGTGCGGTGTTCAATTTAGATAAGGATTCTGATTCACTAACAATCGCAATCGATCTTTCGAGACGGTACTCTCCAACGTTTGCGCCCTGTACTCGAGAGCGATGATTATCTTATCAGCTAAACTTACACAAAGTACAATACTAGATTTGCCACTTACCGTAACTGAATTTTAAATTTACGGCAATTGTAGAATTTACGTAAGTACTTCGATCGAATTTAGACTTACAACTTTAATATCAATCGATTTGACTTTTCTGAAAGGTTCCTATCGATTACCTTATTACCGTATCACAGCCAGGGTGCTAGAGCTAGGTAGATTAGCACAGCAAATCGGCTTTTGCCTTTAGCTTAACGTAAATAAATGTAACACAACCGGACGAGGAATGTGAGAAGCATGGGGGAGGTGAGGGCGATGGGGGAGATGGGGTAGAGGGAAAGACGCGGTGACGCGGGGACGCGGGGACGCGGTGAGGAGAGGCTGGGGAGGTGAGGGAGATGAGGGAGATGGGGTAGAGGGAAAGACGCGGTGACGCGGGGACGCGGGGACGCGGTGAGGAGAGGCTGGGGAGGTGAGGGAGATGAGGGAGATGAGGGAGATGAGGGAGGTGAGGGAGCTGGGGAAGAGAAGGCAACATTAGCAATTTCCCTTGTCTCCTTGTCTCCTTGTCTCCCCATCTCCCAAAGCTTCTACAATCCGCCACGAGAAAGTAAGTACGCGCCCCAAAGCACGCCCAGTCCCATCAACAGAGACGACCAAATCGGATGACCGCTCGGGGAAGTCGAGATTTTCTGGGTGAGAGCGAGGGTATCGACATCGATCCAGCTTGTTGCTCCCCGGCGCAGCCAACCCGTCACTCGAACCGTTCGACCCTTCCAATCGATCGGACGCACGGGGCTAGAAAACAGGTTCCCCACGGGTCCGAATTTAGAGCAGTAGTGCAGTTTCACCAGTACGCGATCGATTTCGACGATCGAATCCTGCCCGAGCCAATTGCCAACCCCAGGACGACCTAACAATTTTCCTTCAAACCGAATGGTTTTGCTATCGACGGGAGTCGCCGTCGTATTGGAGAGCCATGCCGGAAAATTCGGATCGACAGACAGAGCGTAGGGTTTCATATCGGGGAAAAAGCTGTTGATGCGGGCGAGCGTTCCCAAACTAAACCCGGCAATCGTCAGTCCGCTGGTTATCCACCCGCGATCCTCGAACAACCACGCCAGAATCGGTGAATTGAGAGATTGCCCGAGCCAGCCGATAATTGCCAGGGTACTGCCAAGGGCAAACCCAATCGCCATGCCGAAAAACGGCGCACCCTGTAACAGCATCTTCCCAGAGACAAAGACTTGCCGGGAGCGGCGGGACTTTTGCGGCAGTTCCAACTCCGGTTCGAGCTGCCAGAATCGGGCGCAACCGGTCAACCACTCGACGCGCTCTCCTAATGTGGGGTGGGAGTTATTGAATACCAACCATCGGCGATCGGGATTTTCGAGATCCCAAGCGAGCAATTCCTCTGGGGAAAGGGTAGGGTAAAGACTGCCGGTACCGATCGCGGCAGTTGGAGAAACGGGCATCAGCAGATCGAAGCTTTCGAGGAACTCGCTCGTTTTCCCTTGCTCTCGAACCGTATCGGCAATCCCGACAGAAACCTTGAACAGCGCCCGCACCAAACCGTTGGGATTACCCGAAATCGCCACAGCAGCTCGATCGCTATAAGAGACGCGCATTCGCGACAGGGGCAACCAGGGAAGCCGCAGCAATCGCGAGAGACCGTAGCCGATCGTACTCCACCCGGCAAAAGTCCAGGTCGCGCCGAGGCAGAGATAGCTCAAAAACGAGTTATTTTTCTCGAATTCTCGACTTTTCGCGTAGAACCAGTCTCCAGCTCGAGCGGCTTGGGAATAGAGGAGATAGAAAATCTGAGTGAGGGCGACTCCAAAGGACATCGGCAGGAAGTCCCACTGGATAATGCGAGTGAGTTCGGCAACGTAGAGAGCGGCAATCTCATCGGCTTCAAGTCGATCGAGCAATCCTTGAGTGACGACGATCCGCGCTGTTTTCGGCCAGTTCCCATAGGTGAAAATTGCCGGGGCGCTCTCGGGTAGAATCCCCAGGGTGGGAAAGGGGAGATTTTTCTGGCGGCAAACTCGACCGAGGGTTTGATAGGCTTCCGGGCTGTAGCGGTTGAGTTTGCTCGTAGCTAGGGGTTTCAAACCGAAGCCCAAACGCAGGATACTATCGAGCAGCCAGGGAGAGGCGATCGCCACGACCACCAAAACCGCCACCAGCATGGCGGTGCGATCGTAGTAAAAGGCTTGAATGGGGCGAGTAAAGGGCAAACTGACGAGGATTTCGTTGGTGACGTACATGAACCCTCGCAACAGCAGACTCCCCAGCCCGGTCAGGGCGATCGCCCCGATGACCTCCATGGCATAGAGTCGAGAGATGGGCGGGGGTTTCAGGCGCTGCCAATTTTTCGCCCGTCCCCGATTGCGCCATTGATGGGAAGATCCGGAATCGCTGACATCCGAGTCAGAAGAATTGGGTAAGGAAGTGGGGGTTGGGTTTTGCTGGGAAATCGGTTGCGCTTCGATCGGGTCGGGAGTTGCTGTCGGCGTTGAAGTTGCAAATAAATCCCCGGTTTGCGGGCGATCGAATTGGCGCTCTTCTAATTCATCTAGTGGTTCTTCATCAAGGGATTCGTATCCCGTGGATGGGGTCGAAGGAGTGACGTTTTCATCTAGGGGGACGAACCCGCTCGGTTTCTGCGGCGGTTCCGATATCGGTTCTTCGTCGAGGGGGACAAATCCCGTCGGCTTGTTTGAAGGAGTGGCGTTTTCATCTAGGGGGACGAACCCGCTCGATTTCTGCGGTGGTTCTGATGCTGGTTCTTCGTCAAGGGGGATGAATCCCGTCGGCTTGGCTGAAGGTGGAGGGGTCGATTTTTTCGCCCGTTTGGCCCAACTAGTCAGGGTCTGCGCCGCCCATTGACTCACTTTCTTATTCTTGCTGGTCTTGAGCGCTTCGCAAGTGGCAATGGCTCGATCGCGATCGCCGACCTTATCGTAGGCGATCGCCAGTCCCATCTGCGCTTGGAGAACTTTTGCCGGATTTGAAGACTTGCCGACGATACCTTCGAGATGGGCGATCGCAATTTTCGCCCGACCCTGCTTGAGCGCTGCGAGTCCCGCCCTCAGAGAAGGCGGGTTGACCTTTGAAAAATCGGATGTCGAAGAGGGAGAAACCGATGCCATAAGCTGCCACCAAAGCCGATCCTTTCCAAGATAGCAATCTATCTTACACCGCGATCGCCATGGAGGGATGGGGAAGGTCGATGGCTTGTGGAGCGAAAAAAGACTTGAAGAGTAAGCAGGTTCTAGATTCCGGATTGCGCGCGCACAGAAATCGATCGAATTGCCGATCGCACTTTTCCGGTCGAACCGCAATTGATTTGTAAATTCAAATAGAAACTCAGCCAATCGGCACGTACAAATACAAACAGATACAAATGACGAAAAAAATGAAACAGTACCGCAGGTCGATCTCGTCTAGTGGGGCGCTCGTATTGAGTTTGATGTCGGTCCTGACCCTGGGAAGTCGCCAAGTTTTCGCCCAGGTTCAACAGTTCGATCGCTTTGCCGACTGGTGCGAAAATCAAGCCCAGTTGACTCGAGCAGCTCGGCGTACGGTAGAGGTACTACTCGAGGAGGTCGAAACCCTCGATTGTCAAATGGCTGACGAACGGTTGACCAATTTGACGGAGCTTGACCTCAGTAAAAATCAAATGGCTGATGCGTCTTCCCTCTCTTCTATTGCTGATGTGTCTCCCCTCTCTTCTTTGGACAATTTAACAGTGCTTGACCTCACTAACAATAAAGTCGGCGATGTTGCACCACTATCAAATCTGACGAATTTAACAGTGCTTGACCTCACTAACAATAAAGTTGGCGATGTTGCACCACTATCAAATCTGACGAATTTAACAGTGCTTGACCTCGCTGGCAATTTCATTCCTGATGTTACGCCACTATCAAACCTGACGAATTTGACGGAGCTTGACCTCGTTGACAATTTCATTACCGATGTTACGCCACTATCAAATCTGACGAATTTGACGAAGCTTAACCTCGCTGACAATCGAATTACCGATGTCGGAGCGCTATCAACTCTAACCAATTTGACAGTGCTTGACCTCGGTCTCAATCAAATCGTGGATGTCGCGCCGCTATCAACTCTGACCAATTTGATGGAGCTTAACCTTATGGGCCCTTTCATCGACGATATCGGAGCGCTATCAACTCTGACGAATTTGACGAAGCTTAACATCGCTGGCAATCAAATAACAGACTTCGGAGTGCTATCGGATTTGACGAATCTGACGGAGCTTCGGCTTGATGTGACTCGAATCACCGATATCAGACTGCTATCGGATTTGACGAATTTGACGAAGCTTGGCCTCTCTGGCAATCAGCTCGCAGATATCGGAGTGCTATCAAATCTGACGAATTTGACGGTGCTTCACCTCGAGCGCAATCAAATCGACGATATCGGAGTGCTATCAACTCTGACGAATTTGACGGAGCTTCACCTCGATGAAAACCAAATCGACGATATCGGAGTCCTATCAACTCTGACGAATTTGACGGTGCTTCACCTCAGAAACAATCAAATCACTGATGTCGGAGTCCTATCAACTCTGATGAATTTGACGGAGCTTTCCCTCAGTAACAATCAAATCACTGATGTCGAACCGCTCTCAAATCTGACGAATTTGACAGCGCTTGACCTCAATCGCAATCGAATTGCCGATCGCACTTGTCCGGTCGAACCGCAATCGATTTGTTTCTTTTAAGAAAAACTCAAGCTCTCTCCTTCGGCGATCGAACGTACCCAGAGACCAAAAACTAAAACCCCAACGCCTGGGTGAGTATCTTAGGTGCTGGCAGTAGAATTGCCGCGAGTAGTGCCAGTGCCATCAAGCCGATAAAATCTCGACGGTTATCGAGTTCGCTGACATCGTTGAGGGCGGGTTCGTCGCGAATCGGCATCAAAAACAAGACGATCGCCCCAAAGAGTAATTCTCGCCGATCGCTGTACAGCAGTGCGAGCACCAACATCAACAACCGCGTTACCTGGGCGATTCCCAAAGCCGTTCTCTGACCGAACATTGCATGAACCATGTGGCCGCCATCGAGTTGTCCGACGGGTAAGAGGTTAAATGCGGTCAGAATCAGTCCCAAATAGCCAGCGATCGCCGCAGGATGGAGATCGATCGCCATATCGGCATTCAGGGCATCTCCCAAGGCGAGCTTACTCACCACCGACAGCAGTAGGGAAAACTGAGGGGTGAGGGCATCAAAATTGAGCAATCCCGCCGTTTCCGGGTTTTCCAATCCCGAGAGGGGAACGATCGCAGACTGAAGTAAGCCCCAAATAAATACGGGAATCGAGATGACTAACCCAGCCAAGGGTCCGGCAATACTGACATCGAATAGGGCTTTGCGATCGGGAATCGGCGATCGCATTTGAGTAAACGCGCCTATAGTCCCCAGAAAGAACGGAAACGGAATAAAATACGGCAGGGTGACGCGAATCTGATGCCATCGGGCAGCGAAGTAGTGACCGAATTCGTGAACCCCGAGAATGGCGATTAACGGTAGCGAATAAGATAGTCCTTGCCACAGTTGAGCGGCATCATCTCGGAGAGCGACTTCATCGATCCCCGCAAAGATCGCTCCACTGACGGTGGTGGTGAATAAAGTAATCAGCAGTAAACCCAACGCAAACAGCGGTCGCGTCGTCGCTTCGGACTCTTCGAGTTTCTTTGAGGTGGTCTGGGGATTGGGAACGAGGATAAAGAACGGTTGCTTGGCATATAATCCTTCTTGAAACACGACCAAGAAGCGATCGCCAAATTTTTTGGCGATATTTTCTTGAATTGTCTGATAGGCGCGATCGGGATTGGTGCGCAACTGTCCGCGACAGACCACCGCTTGCGGTCGGTATTCTAAATTTCGCAGATAGTATACCGACCAGGGGAAACAGTCTCGCAACTGCCCTTCTTCCTCGCGGTCGATCGTTTTCGGCTGGGGTTGGGGGGACGGTTCTGCGTTGGGGTCGGGTGTCATTTTCACGGTAGCAGGAGCAGTTTCAGGAGTTTGGGAAGTCTGGGACTCTTTGGGAGATACTCTTCCTCGTTGAACCAACCACCAGTACAGCACGAAGCAAATCGCAAACGGTCCGATCGCCAAAATCGCCGGGAGGTTGGCATCTTCACCGTACACGAGCGCCCAAATGGTCAAAATTGAAGCCGGAGTCATCATTACCAGCCACAAAATCCAAATTGGCGTGCGGGTAATGCGCGGAACACTGCGCTGCAAAATAATATAAGTAAGAAGTCCAAGGAGTAAGAGCAACCAAAAATTCATGCCATCCCAACGCAACACTGCGCCCAAAAAACCACGGGCTGTCCTGGACAACGTTTTTGCTTTTCCCCCGAATCGGGACACGCTAGGAGCAACCGCTTATCTCATTGTAGAAAAAGTTGCCAATATCCTCATCGACTGCCCGCCGTGGAATGAAAACACACAAGCTTTCCTGCAAGAGCAAGGAGGAGTCGGGTGCTTGTTTATCACCCATCGCGGCAGCATTGGTAAAGCAACTCAAGTCCAGGCTACAACAGGATGTGACATTGTCATACAAGAACAAGAGGCCTACTTGCTACCCGAAGCTCGGTTGACCTCGTTTGAGTCGGAAGTGTCTCTGGGGGATAACATCAAAGGAATTTGGACTCCGGGCCACTCGCCAGGTTCTGCTTGCGTCTACTATCGGGGTGGGGGAGGAGTTTTGTTTTCCGGTCGCCACCTCCTACCCAATCGCGAAGGGTTGCCCGCACCGTTACGAACGGTCAAAACCTTCCACTGGCCGCGCCAAATTCGCAGCGTCCAAGCTCTTGTCGATCGATTTACCCCCGAAACCCTATCGTCGATTTGTCCGGGTGCGAGTACGGGATTTTTGCGCGGTCGGGCGGCGATCGACGATGCTTATCGCAAGCTATTGGAATTAGACTTGAGCGAGTGCGCCCAAACTCAACCTCTGCTGTAAGTGCCAATATTAAGTGCCAATTGGTGCCGATAAGTGCTGAGGGGATCGGTCAATGAGAGCGGACTCGATCGAATCAGCTCGATCGAGAATCGACATAATTGCGCCACTCAATGGCGATCGTCCTCGCGCCTCATAGACCTAGGCGCGGAAATTAAAACTGCGATCGATTTTCAGAAATTCTCAATTCTTCCCCCATTCCCCATTCCCTCTTTTCTCTCGAAATGTCTAATTGACAAGTCGTCATATTAGGCGAAATGTTCAGTATGCCGAACTTCAATGACAAATATTCGTCAAAAAAAGCAGCCGCTTTCTGTTGCCCCCAAACGTGCCGACGCGCTCGATGCCTTGCGAGGGGTAGCGATTTTAGCCATGGTTCTCTCGGGAACCCTTCCCTTTGGCGGCGTACTGCCAGCTTGGATGTACCACGCTCAACTGCCACCACCAGACAATACCTTCAATCCGAACGTCCCTGGCTTGACATGGGTAGATTTGGTCTTTCCCATGTTTTTGTTCGCTCTGGGGGCTGCAATTCCTCTCTCGGGTTCTCGGATGCTCGCTCGGGGGTGGAATCGATGGCAAATGAGCCTTTCGATTCTCAAACGAGGATTGTTGCTCGGTTCTTTTGCCATTTTCGTCCAGCATATTCGACCCACTCAAATCGACCCCTTACCGGGAGAGGAAAAGTGGTGGCTGGGGTTGTGGGGATTTGTTTGGCTCGTTCTCTCGTACGCTCGTTGGCCGAAGTCTTGGCCTCGATTTTTGGGGTATGGATTAACTGCGATCGGATGGATGGGTGCGCTTCGATGGCTCAGTCTGATTCGCTATCCCGATGAGAGTGGGTTCTCCCTCGATCGCAGCGATATTATTCTGATGATTTTAGCGAATATGGCAGTTTTCGGTGCGTTTATCTGGTTGTTGACTCGCGAACGATCGGATATTCGACTGGCCATTTTAGGTCCGTTACTCGCGCTGTGGCTATCATCATCTTCCTCGGGTTGGGTTGCTTCATTGTGGGCGTTTTCTCCGATACCTTGGTTCTTTCAATTCGAGTATTTAAAATATTTATTTATTGTCATTCCCGGTACGATTGTTGGCGATGCAATCTGGGAATGGTTGCAAGAGTTTCCCGAAGATCGAGAAGCTTTTGACTGGAATGGATTTCGCTTTTTCGGGATAGCTTCGATCTTGACGATTTCGATTTTGTGTTTGCTCGTTGGCTTACAAGGTCGGTGGGTTTGGCAAACAACGGCGATCGTCTCGATCTTGTATGGTTTGGGATATTTCCTGTGTGTTGCTCCCGTTAGTCCCACCGAACGCTTAATCTACAAACTCTATCGTTGGTCCGGTTACTGGCTGGCATTGGGTTTGGCATTTGAACCATTTCAAGGAGGAATCAAAAAAGATAGTGCAACGCTCAGTTACTTTTTTATTACGTTAGGTATTTCCATTTTTATTTTTATTTTAATGAGTATAACGATCGAATTTTTTAATTCTAAGCCCGTTTTAGGTTTGGCAATCGCTAATGGTAAGAATCCCATGCTTGCCTATGTCGGATTCGGGAACTTAATCTGGCCAATTTTAACTTTAACTGGATGGTACGAATCGATTGAAGAAATGGTATTAACGCCTTGGCAAGAATTTGGAGTTGCCATTGGCTATACGTTATTATTGGCAATTTTAGTCATGCTCTTTACTCAGCTAAAAATCTTCATGAGAACTTAATACAAATCAATGAGTATTTGTGATTTTTTAGATAAAAAAATATATTCAAAAGCTAAGATAGAAGTAATGGCAATAAATATCTAATTTAAGCGGAACAAACTAAAAATATATTCGTAACTTTCAAAATCATAACTTATAGCTTAACAAACTTAAGACTTTCTCACTATATTTGAAAAAGATATTGAAATTTAGCATGAAAAATTGATAGTCAAGAATGTTTATAAGCACTCTATTGTTAAGTTGAATTAGGGGGAAAAGCAATTGAATGGAACTAAATTTTAACTCAATCGTTCTAACTCTTTTATTGTAAAACACTGAGGATGATGGCCAAAATACTGATTGTAGACGACGATCCGACCACAAGATTAATTCTTAAAAAAGCACTGCAAAATGCAGGACATTCAGTATTATCGGCGAAAAATGGTCTCGATGGACTCGAACAAGTCAAAACTTTGCATCCCGCACTGGTCATTTGCGATTGGATGATGCCTCAAATGAACGGTTTGGATTTTTGTGCTGCGGTTAAAGCCGATCGCGCATTGGCCACAACCTACATCATCTTACTCACTCGTTTGGGTCATGTAGACGATCGCGTTAAAGGACTCGATAGCGGTGCGGATGAATTTTTATCCAAACCCATCGAAGTGCAAGAACTAACCGCACGGGTCAGAGCGGGATTGCGCTTGCATTATTTGACTCAAGAACTCAAAGAAGCCAATCAAAAACTCATTGCTCGCAACCAACTTCTCGAGTCTCTTTCAATGACCGATCGCCTCACGGGATTGTTAAATCGCAGAGCATTAGATCGAACTTTACCCCACCTACTCAAACAAACTTATATTGCTCGAGAAAGTCAAGGATACTTGTGCGTATTTATGCTCGATATCGATCGATTTAAGCAAGTCAACGATATTCACGGTCACTTAGTCGGAGATATCGTATTGCGCACCGTTGCCGAACGATTGCTGGGAGTCGCTCACCCCAACAGCTCTCTCTATCGTTACGGTGGAGAAGAATTTACCTGTATTACCCCCGGCTTAGATCCCCAACTCGCGTTCGAGTACGGCGAGTCTTTGCGACAGGAAATTGCCTCTTGTGCTATCGACATTCAAGATGGAAAGACCTTATCAGTCACCCTGAGTATTGGCGGTGCGATCGCCAGCCAGACCAATCGAATCGGCGATCGAGAACTGCTGCTTCAAGCCGATAGCGCACTCTATCGAGCCAAACAAGCCGGACGTAATTGTCTCAAACTGTTATCTCTTTAACTTATAGCAGTCAGCATTCAGCGATCGGCATTTAGCCAAAATATTGTCATACATGGGTAACTTTGTGACTTTTCAAGATATCAAATATACATTATCTCTTGAAGGTCAGGCGCTCGATAAGACAGTTTCGGGTGAAGGGAGGGAGCGGGGGATAGGGAACGAGGAATAAAGCTGGGGAGGCTGGGGAAGCCGGGGGAGAAAGACCCCGGTAGATTCTAAAAGTGCCTTAAACTCTCCCTCACCTCCCCCATCCCCCTCACCCCCATCTCCCCCATCTCCCTCACCTCCCCCATCTCCCTCATCTCCCTCACCTCCCTCACCTCCCCCATCCCCGCGTCTCCGCGTCCCCCCATCTCCGCGTCATCTACATCTCCCCATTCCCCTAAACCGACCGTTCCACTTCAATAATTTCCGTATATTCAAACTCGTTCGGACTGCGGCGTACCAGAGGATAGGAAACGCCTCCCAACTCGATCGAATCTTCCTCGCAATCGGGTTTGGGAGAGTTGTAAGATAATACGTATTCTCGACCGACGCGATCGGCTATTTCTCGAGCCACCTCTCCCCGCCATTGCGTCTTAGACACCAACACCACCAACTGATTGGCAAGTTTGGGAATCCATCGCGTGACTTGGCGGCGATAAATTTCATCCAAACTTCCAAATGGAGAATCCATCACCACCGGAAACGTACTGCTATCGGGACCCATCAACGTATTTTTCTGACTCCACTCCCGCACCCCATCGATAATCCCGCCGATAAATGAGAGGCTGAGAATTTGGTTTTCTCCAGTGGATGCCGCTACGTTTGCCTCAGTTCCGGCCGTATTTTCGACGAGGGTTAACTCGTACTTTTCATTGAGTTTGGGGGTATATGGGGTAAAGGAAATTTGAGCGAATAGTTCTTGGACTCGTTTTTCCAGGGAAGTCCGAAACTTTTGTTCGAGCAAGCCACGAACGGCAGTCAATCGCTCGATCGCATCTTGAGTCGCCGCAATCCGACGTTGTGCCAATACCTGCCGTTTTTCGTTCATGCGTTGTTTGTCGAGCTGTTTGTCGAGCTGCTTCACCTCATGACTCAAACTATTAGTTTGCTGCTGGTTGGAACCCGTCTCCCGATTTAAATCGCTCAACTGTTTTTCCGTAGCATCTAACCGTTTTTGTAATTGTTGGATATCTTCATCGGGAAAGTTCCGCAATTTTTCCTTGACTTCTTCTAATTGAGTCTGTTTTCGAGATAAATCCGTTCGAGAACCATCGATTCGAGCGGAGATGCGATCGACTTCTTGCCAAAATTCTGCGGCCTGTTTGTCGATTTCATCCACTTGACCGTTCATCCAAATTGCAGTTTCTTCCACGGCGGCAACTCCCGCTTTCTCCATCCAACTGCGAACGCGCTCGTATTCGACAGACTTAGGTTGAAGCGATGCGCCACAAATACAGCTTTGGCGATCGAGTAATTCGAGGACAAACTGTTTTTTGATACCTGCGGGTAGCTCTCCCCGTTCTCGCAAGCCGTCGATGGTTTGGCGAAAGTTGGCGGTGGCTTCTCCTAGGAAAATACTGTATCCCTGAGTGGAAATCAACTGTTTGAGCTGCTCTTGAGATTGAGTTAAGCGCTCGTTAATTTCATTTGTTTGGGTTTCGAGTTCGTTTCGCAAGCTTTGTAGCTCCTCTGCGCCGCCTAACTCCAGTAAATGGGCGCTCAGAGCTTTTTTAACTTCCTGTTGGTGGCTTAATTCTCGTTCGATTTCCTCTTGTCGGCTAGTGAGGGTTGTAACTTCTTTTTCAAGCTTCTGTTTTTGGCGCAATATATTTTGAGTTTCGGGATTTCCAATGCCTCTTAAGTGAGTTTCTAAAGATTTTTTGGCTTCTTGCAGGTGGCGAATTCCTCGAATAATCACTTCCACCCCTAATAATTCTTTGGTTGCCGTGGAAATCTCGGCTTTTTTATCATCTCGAACGATTTTTTCAATCCGCTCGCCGTCGAAGAAGAAATATTGGTGCAAGCTATTGGGTAAAATTCGCGCGATAATTGCATCTGCCGGTTCTGGAGGTAGAGACCAGCGACCGTTTTCGCCCGCAACTTGTAAGTAGAGTTGACTGGGACTTTCTTCAATTCCCGCTCGGGTTTTATAGGCGCGAAACCACCGCTTGGCTTGATAGGATTTGCGATCGTGCTCGAATACAACTTCAACCCAACATTGGATCGGGGTATCGAGTTCGGCTTCAGCGATCGCTCGTTTGTTTGCCAGTCGATCTTTAGAGGCAAATGCCGTACTTAACTTTTCGTAAAGCACCCAGGTAAACCCATTCATTAGCGTGGTTTTACCCGCTCCATTATTGCCATGAATGATGGTCGTGTTTTTAGCATCCCCGGAAATTAAGACATCGGGAGTTTCGCCATAAAACTGACGAAAATTACAAAATTTAATTGAAATTAGCTTCATTCGGGAATCTCTTCTTGAATAATTCTTAAAATATCGTCGTTAATCCCACGAGAGTTTTTCGTATAAAGTCGATCTTTCTCGGCTTGTAAAACTCGCTCGATAATTTGCTGCACTTCCGGAGACGCGCTGGTAATCGGTTCTTCGACATCGTTTAAATTCGCTTTTGTCTTCTTGCGATAAGAAGAGCGTTTTTCGGCGAGAATATTCGATAGCGATCGAATCAATTTATTGGGATAGGAAAAAGATTCGCTCATCGATATAATGACTGATAAAATAAATGAAAAGAAAAAACTGAGTTTTTAGCCCCAAAATAAGACTAAATGAAGGGGATATCGCGATTTTAGGTCATTCACCCAACTCGAGTCAGATGCTCGCGTCGATCGCTATGGCTTCAGGGTCGTAAAAGATTTGTTGTCTCAGCAGATACGTGATATTTTTACTAAATCATATGAAACCTGGTAATGACAAGGGTTGCAAGATATCGATCGCATTTTCGATCGCCCCGGAAACCCGATTGAAAAATACCCTGCAAGTTATCGCCTTCGATCGATCTATGGGTGGGTGTAATTGAAAAACTGGGTCGGAATGACCGAACCATACCGTTCGCCGTCCGCATGTCTAGCTCTATGAATGAAAATCTACCCGATCGCATTTCATCTACTTTCCCAGAACTGGGTCGCGTTGATGTCCTAATTATTGCTGTCGGCACGGGTCAAATTGGCTGGCGCTGCCGAGATGGAATCGTCCGTCGCTTCCAGACCGCCTCATCCGGGACCGAATCGGCACTTCTGCGGGAATTGGAACTCGAATCGTCGAATCTACCGCAAAATTTGCCAGAATTGAGCCAATACTGTGAGGACTATTGCCGCAATCGCCTCGCAGGAGATTTTGGCGCGATCGAACTCTTACTCGACGAATCCATCGTGCGCGATAGCGCGCGCGGCGGACTCCAACGCCTGATTTTATGGGGAACCGAGCGACCCTCGAACGTACCGGGTAGCGATCGCAATACGATCGGATTGGCTCGTTTGATGGTCGGCAAAATTCGAGGAGATTTTCCCGATTTAGAGGTGAACGTGGTGGGATTGTCCGCTGCTGCCGATGACGAAACGGGTATTCGACAAGAACTCGAAGCAAAAGTACTGCCGTTAGCGTTACCCGCTTCCAAAGCATCTTTACCACCGGAGGGAACCGTCTTTGCCATTCAAAGTCGAGGCAGCGAACCCGCCATCGATCGAGAATGCATTCGCTGTGTGGCAGCGCTCTCCCGACACGGTGGCGCGATCGATTTTACCCCCCTTTTCCCCCCAGACGACCGCATCCCATCCACTGCCTACCAGGTGCATCGAATCGGCGGTTACGGTTGGTTTTGGGAGCGATCGCAAATCGTTAAAGCTTGGAAACGGGGAGATTTCCCAACCGCTCGCAGCAGCCTGAGCGCTCATCCCCAGCGCGATGGGGAATTGCTCGCTAGTTTGGCAGGTCAGTTGGAGCAATGGAAAACAGGCAATATTCGTTCCCTCCTGCTCAATGCGGAAGCCAGTAGTTTGGTCCGATGGTTGAATTCCCCAATTTTATCCGAGCGAGTAACCCTCGATCGGGTACAGCACTGGCAGCAAAAACTCAACGAACTGCGAGAACACCCCGAAGCACAAGCTTGGGAAGCCACATTTTTAATGGACTTGCACCTGAAAAACGGCGACTTTCCCGAAGCCTTTCTCCAATTCGCTCGCATTTTGGAACGATTGCTCTACCTTCAGTACGAAGCCCACAATTGGCTCGGTCGCGGTTACGTCGTCATGCCAAACTACCTCAACCATCTGGGGAAAAGCTATCAGCCAGGACTCAAACGATTGGTGAATGCGTGGCTGAAAATGACCGGACGCAGCCAGAAAGGAGCCATCAACCAATTGTTCGATAATATTTGCAACACCCGCAGTATTATCTTCCAAAAAACCGAGAAGATGCCTTTGGATGAGATTTTATTCGTGTGGTCGAAAAATGGTTGGCCCATCGAATTTACCCGTCCCCAGTATCTCGGGTTGATGCAGCGAATGCACGAAGCCCTGAAAATGGTCTGCGATCCGGCCTGGAACATTTCCGAACCCACTTTGGGGCGATCGCTTTACGAGTGGGGGTTGAACGTCATCCAACAGGATGCGGGGAGGGGGTGATGGGGAGACGCGGGGACGCGGAGAGGGGAAGACAAGGGAGGTG
>JAXHUC010000097.1:15518-25619 GCA_034189805.1 Cyanobacteriota bacterium | reverse complement strand
GGGAGAAACGGGAGAAACGGGAGAAACGGGATATGGTTCAAACACTCAGCTCCCCAAGCCTCCGAGAGCTAACCAAGCTCCCCAAGCCTCATCCTGATTTCTCGGTAATTTCGATCGCGATATCACCGCCAATTTGTTCTAAGGTATCCCCAACAGCATCGTAGGCCCACATGCGAACGATCTCTGTGCCAATCGGGAAAGCCATCGCCGGAATCTCCAGACTCCAAGCGTTGTCGGGTCGGACTCGGCTGAAATTAACAAGTCGATCGCTGCTGCCGTAACTCAGATAGACGGCCGGGATGGAGCGATCGGGGTCGGGTTGGAGAACGGAACCTTCAAGGCTGTAAAACGTGGGGCCGCGCTGGAGTTGCAGGCGCTCGCCGGGTGCGGGTATCGGTTGGCACTCGCGTTCGGCTTCTATAACGCACGAGTCATTGATGGTTCCGCGAGATGTCTCTGTGCGGAGGAACTCGATGGGGGTTTGGCTTCTGCGCCACAACCACCGTTCGGCAACGAGTCGTTCGGGGCGGTATCGATCGAGAAAGTATTGGAGAATCAGAGGAGTCGAATCAGCGATCGTCCGTCCGGTAATCGTGCGAGTGTCGGTTAATAAAACGCGCTCGGGTTGGGTTTCTTCGAGTTCGTCGATCGTCTCTTCCTGTGCCACGGTGGGAAGCGCGTAATAAATATTGACAAATTTGGAACAAGAGGGTTTGTCAAATAGGTAATACCAAATGCCTTCGCCGGTTGCTGTATAAAAACAAGATTGGCGATCGATATCGGCTTGAAAGGCTTCGAGAACTTCTAAGTGTTGCGGTTGGAGAATTTCTGCATTCGATCGGTCTAGATTCTCGAAGCGATCGGATAAATTGGAGAGGGCAAACCCAGCCTCCGTACTCATCAAGGTCAGAGCGATTGCCGCTAGAAAGATTTTAGAGGTCGATGATTTTAAGGATCGATCGACAATCGAAAATACATATTTTTTATATATTGTCAAGCTTAAATAAACAACTAATACAAAAGTTAAAAAACCACTTTGCGCGGCCATGAAAATTTGGCTTCTATCTAGTCCTATTCGCATGTAAACCAAACAGGAAAATAAAATGATTAAAAGATAAAAGTTTTCTCGAATCCAAACTTGAAGATTTCTAACTTTTAACAAATCCAGAATTAGGTAGACGCAAGTCATGCTTTGGAAAAAAATCGGTAGCCAAAATAGCTGCTTGACTAAATCGACTTGAAGTCTGGGCATCGGTAAATAAAACATATACCGACCGTACTTAGACCAGAAGGAAATTTGAGATAAAATCTCTGAAAATTGGTCGAATCCTAAAATGAAGAGGAGTAAAAAGGTAGAAACGATCGCCCCAGATATCGAAGAAACGAACCAAGTTAAATAAATTCGCTTTTCTAAAGTTAAACTTATCGCACAAGTGAAAATATAAATTAATATAAAATATAATGCTCGATCGTACGTATGCAAAAAACTTAAAGGAATGAGTAATCCTAATAAAAATAACTTCCAAGCGAAATAAATTTGCTTTTTATAAATTAAGTTTTTATTATTTACAAGGAAATTAAAGCATCGAAGTGTTAAAGCAAAGTGCACCATAAAAAATAGACTTCTTCCACCATCAATGTAGAAAAAGAATAGTTCGAACATGCAGCATATAATGGTAATGAATAAAAAAATAATATTCCGATTTTTAAGCTTGAATATGCCGATTGTTTCCCAGAGCAGCCAAAAATAGGCTAAGATTGCGAGTAGCGATATGTAGGCATAAAAAAAGCGGGTCATCGCAATCTCATTATTGACAGTATCCACCGCTTCCACCCACCAGTGCGCGAGCAACACTGGAATGACATCTAACCCAAATCCATGAATAAAAACACTTTTTAAGAAAGGTTTTTCGAGCTGCATGAAATTGGGTAAATATCCCAGATACTCGCCTTCATGAAATGCATCGACGAGAGGCATCCCAAAATCTGGAAAAATTCGATCGATCGACCAGATGAAGATTAAGGCTAGGGTTAAGGTTGAGATAAATATTCGATGACTCAGTATTTTAACCAGCCACTTCAAAAGAGTCAATCGAATTTGTGGTGGAATTAGAGCGAGGAGAAAGGCGATCGCGGCGGGTGCAAATAGAAGAATGGCAAATTTCAAATAATCTGTGTAAGGAGAGATTTCTTCCATCGTCACCGGTGAAATAATACCAGAATCATTCCCTCTAAATGGAAGTTCGATTCCGTTGACAATGGGTAAAAGCAACAACCAAACAACAATGGTAATACTCAGAATTTCGCCGAGGGTGATATTCGATTTTTGAGAGTCGGACATGACTGATTCATCTACACGATCGATAATATTTCTACACCAGCAACACCCTGAAGAGAGAAGGTTCAATCATCCATTTCCACAAGCAGATCGGTACCCATTTGGATGAGCTTATCTTGGGTGCGATCGTACAGCCAAAGCCGGAAAATATTATCCCCTTCGGGTACGGACATCGTGGGAATGGTTAACGTCCAGCGCAAATTGGGATGAATTTGCGCGGCAGATATCAACTGATTGTCTTCACCGTTACTCAAATACACCGAGTCATAGGGTTGACCCTGGGGAGAGAGAATCGTCCAACCTTGCAAAGAGGCTGAATCTCCCATTTCAATATCCCGTTGTGCCAACTCTGCGGGGGATTGGCAATCGGTTGGGGTAAAACATGCGGTATCGACATTCCCGATCGTATTCGAGGGGGTGGGATCGAAGGTGACATTTTGCGATCGTCGCTGCCAAAACCAATGGTCGGCAATGCGGCGATCGGGTTGATAGTTTTGCAGAACATATCGATAAACTTGCGATGCGGAGTCGAGAATCGGTAAGCCATCGATCGCATTCGACCACATGGCATTGGTCAGCAAAATAATATTCGGCTGAGTTTCTTCGAGTTCGCGAATCACGGCTTGTTGAGTTTCTGGAGGTCGAACGTAATAGAGATAGTTGATTTTGGAACAAGACGGCTTGTCGAAGAGATAGTACCACAAGCCTTCAGAAGTTAAGGTATAAAAACACGATTGGCGATCGATTTCCGGTTGGAGGGTTTGCCAAGCTTCGAGATAGGAAGGTGGCAGGAGTTCGGTATCGGATTTACCGAGGGATTCGTAATACTCTTGCAGCCGATCGCCGTAATGGAAGATATTAAAGCCGGGTTCGGCGGCGATTGCGGCGATCGTCACTAAAACAAATATGGCTTTTGTCGTCGGTGCGATCGTCTCTTGAATTACCCTCGCTTCAAAATAAGTTTGATAGAGTTTACAACCCAGATAAAATAACAAAAATGCCGTCACCATCGCGGCAAACGTACCGCGTCCGGGACTGCGATCGATTAATATTCGCATGTAGGTTGAAGAGGCAACCCAAAGTACGATTGTCAGAGCGTTTTGGCGGAAAAATTCGCTTTTAACAGAGTAAATAAAATAATCCCAAACCAGATAAACTAAGACTGAAGACAGGACGAGGATTCCAAACCAATCCAAAAACGATGGGTAATTCAGTCCGATGTCGGGAAGGGGGAGAAATGCGATATATTTACCGTACTCCGACCAGTAAGCAACTTGCTGGAAAATTTCCACCACTTGCGCCATTCCCAAGACGGCAATTTCGAGTAGTAAAGCGGTAACTAGACCCAATCCCGATCCGCCAATCCAGACTTTCGCGTTTTGCTTGCTAAAAAAGAGTGTTAATGCCGAAGCGACGAGATAAACGGGGACGAAATAGGCGGCGCGATCGTATGTGTGGAGGAAAGCCAGGGGTAAGGAAGCACCCACGAGAAACGCGAGAAAAACAGGTTGCTTAAAACCCGAAAAAACCGCAGGAACTGCCACTCGAAAATATCGCACCACCAGTGCCAATTGCATCATAAAAACAATATCTCGACCGCCATAGGTTTTATAGATAAAGTTTTCGAGGACGCAAAAGAAAATTAAGGAAATTGAAAAGACTTGAATTTTATAAGCTTTGAGTTTAACCGAACTGACAATTTCCCACAAAAGCCAAAAGTAAGCGATACAGGCGATCGCATTTTCCAGGGAATAGAAAAAACGAGTCAGCGCGATGGTATTCTCTTGAGTTGCGAGGCGATCGGCGATTAGACTCGGCAGCGCGTCCAACCCAAATCCATGGATGAATAAGGTTCCCAAAAAAGGTCGATCGAGTTGGGTAAAGTTCGGCAGCAGTCCGAGATATTCGCCTTCGTGAAAGGGATCGATCACCGGAGAGTTCCAGTCGGGAATTCCCCAGTCGGCAACGAAGATAAAACTAACGGCGATCGTCCAGAATATCGCGAGTCCAATTGCCACCACAGAAACTAATTTTGCTCGGGTAAAAATGGATAAGATGACCGAACCAATTCGCTGCCAAAACTTTCGTTTTAGTGTCAGACCGATTGCCGCGATAACAGTCGGGAAAAGCAGCAATATGAAAAATTTCAGGTAATCGGTATACGGACTGAAGTTTTTAATCCTGGCATAAGAAACAATTGAGTCCGCACTTTCTTCTAGCGGTAGCTCAATTCCATTAACGATCGGAACGATTACGATCCAAGATATTAAAACAATCCCCAATACAGAAACAATTTTGGGTTGCAGTTGAGGTTTGATGGTAGACATAAAAAAGAGAATTCAATACCGAGTTTTCTATCGTTTTACCGATAGTATTTAATCGCCGTTTTTAACGCATATTCGACATTAATAAAGTTATCGCTTTCGTCCTGTGCTTTCATCTCGACGGAAGTCCAATGTGGATAGTTCCCATCTTTCAATCCTTTGGCAAAACGACGGTGTTCGACAACTCCAGTTCCCACGGCTGCGAGGTAGGGTTCGCTAATATGAAAATGGCAAATGCGATCGACACAATTGGCGATCGCCGGTTCGATATCTTCTTCACTTAAAGTCATTGCCGCTGAGTCTAAATGAAGACCGAACCCTTGATGTTCCACTTGATTGACAAAATCCAATCCTTGCGCGGAGGTGTTAATAAAATTGCAGCTGTATAACACTGGGTTGGGTTCGATGCAAACGGTGACATGGTGTTTTTGAGCGATTTCACCCACCTCGAAGAAAAAGTCTCGCGCAATCGGTTCGGCTGCGTCGGGTGTGATGTTTTCGATGCGGCGATTTTTGGGAGACCCAAAGACGAGAACTCGAACGCCTAACTTTTCTCCCAATTGAATCATTCCCGTTAGATAGGCGAGAGTTTCTTGCCGATTGCTGTCGCTTTCAAAGATTTTTAAATCGGCTTGACCGTACAGCAGCGCTTGCATAGAAACAATTTCAATATCGCGGCGATTCCAAAACTGTTTGTATTCGGCAATTTCCGTATCGCTAGCCGTTAGCGGCGACGGCCAAATTTTGGTGGGTGCGATCTCAACACCCCGAATGTCTAGACTTTGCATCAAATCGGCAATGGCTTCTTCTTCGGGGTTTTGCCAAGCAATATTAGAAATTGAGATTTTCACGATCGTCCCCTCTATTCGTACTGAGTTTACGTGGGTTTTTGAGATTGTGTTTTTACAAATTCGTTCAAGTCTTGTAATATACACGATCGCTCGTATAAATAAGACGATGCACCTTTACCCAATCGATCGCCGTACCGGGTTTTCATGTCGTACCGAATCGGCTTATTATGGGGTCGATTGGTAAACTCAAATCCAAAGGCTTCTCGCGCGATATCGCCAACGGCAATCGGTTCGGTGGCAAAATTTACCAAGTGGAGATTATTGGCGAGAACCTGTTGAATATCTTGCCAGAGATACTCGAGGTTATAAAACTGAAAAACGTGGTCGCAATGGATTTTCTCAACTTGATTTTGATGGAGAAAATCGTAGATGATATTTTTCTTCAATCCTTCCCCAAACAAGGCAGGTAAACGGACGATCGCGCAGTCGAATCGATCGCCAACGAAACTTTCGAGTTCCAATCGATGTTTGCCGTAGGGATGCAAGTTTTCTGTATCGATGGGAGTTGTTTCATCGACATCTATAGGAGTCGGGTAAACATCCACTGTCGAGACTAAAACACACTTATCCGCCTTCACCTGGCTTAAGGATCGCATCAATCGATCGAGACTGGCTTTATCGCGATCGGGTTCTTTATTCGCCAACCACTTGACGGCCGGCGCACCCGCACAAACGAGCAAGTCAAGTTTTTCCCCGGCGATCGATTCGATATTTTTCGAGTTGTAGCACTTCTCGAAGGTACTTTGGCGCATCAAATTGCCACCGACAAATCCCGTATAGCCGATAATTCCTCGAGTCACGATCGCACCTCCTCCATCGGGTTCGATTTGGGATCGTAGGTTCCCAAACAGGCTTGAATCAGAGTTTGCATCACCAGAATATTTCCCCGAACGGGACTGATTTTCGTCGGAGTCGGCCCAGTGTCGGGATAGATGCGGGTGACGGGAACCTCGCGCACGTCGTATCCCAGGCGGGCCGCGCGAATCGCCAGGTAGTAGTGGAGTTCGTAGCCGGAAAAGACCTCCCGAAACGGGGCCACTCGTTCGTCGAGTAGCAGGCGGCGACTGTAAGCGCGAAACCCGTTGGTGGTATCGGTATAGGGCCACCCGGCCGCGAGGCGAATCAGCGGCGCGTGAATCAGTTTAATCGCCCAAAATCGCTCGGGAGGGGTGTTGATTGCCTGGCCGCCGGGAACGAAGCGCGAACCCTGAACGTGGTCGCATCCGGCATCGAGAGCCTCGGCAAAGCGGGGAATGGCGGTGGGATCGTCTTTGTTGTTGCCGTCGATGGTGATGATGCCGTCGTATCCCTGCTTCATCGCGTAAGCAAATCCCATCCGCAACTGAGCGCTGAGTTTCCCCGCGTCTTGTTTGACGAGCAACGTCCGCACTCCCAGTTGAGACAGCTTATCGGGTTCTGTGGAACCATCAGTACTGCCGCCATCGGCAACGATGACATCGAAGCGACTCGAAATCTCCCGCATTCGATCGAGCTGTTTTTGGATTTTCAAGCCTTCGTTAATAATCGGAATGCAGATACAATATCGACTCTGTTTGGGGGCCAGTTCGACGGTTTGATGGTGGGGAATGCGCCAGTTTTCGGTATTGCTCAATGTTCGACACCCTTTAAATTTGGCTAAGTGTTGACTGAAATTTGGCTAGATTTTCACTTTTTTCGACTCTTGGACGATATTTCGCCGTTCTCGATCGGCAATTAAAACCGAGCTATTTTGTTCGCCGGCCACGTAATAAGCCGGCCATCCTTTCAGGCGATCGAAAATAAAGCCTACATATTCTGCTAATATTGTCAATACCATCGACACGAAAAAGAACATAATCGCATTTTGAAACGATAGCGTCATCCAGCCTTCGGCAACGCGCTCTTTTAACAGATAGACGAGTCCGATATAGACAATATAGAGAATATTTAAAACGCTCGCTAGCAACCCAATATAACTAGCAAATCGTAACGGACGGACAGAGTTTACCACAATAATTTGCAAGGCGGTATCGAGCAGTTCGAGAATGCCTTTCAATCGGCGGTGGCGGTATCGATAAATAAAATCGTAAGTAAAAGTGCCGCAATCGTAACCGACATAAGCACCGAGCAAGCGCAGATATCGCGATTTATCCCCAACTTGGGTAATGGCATTCACCACCTGCCGACTCAATACTCGAAATTGCGTCGAATTTTGAATTAAAGGAATTTTCAGCAGTTTCCGGCACAGCCAGTAGAATAAATTAGCCCCGGCTTTCATCCACATGGGTTCGTCGTGGCGATCGCGACGAATGCCAATCAGAATATCCCGACCGTTTTGAGCGGTGGCAATCAATTCCGGAATCAGTTGTGGCGGATCGGATTCGGGAATCATTACCACCACAAAATCTCCAATAACCGAGTCTAACCCCGAGGAAATTGCGACATCTGTGCCAAAACTGCGAGAGAGATTAATCAGACGAATACACTCATAGTCTCGCAATAAAGATGACACGATTTTTGAAGTATTGTCTGTCGAACCATCGTTAACCAAAACAAGTTCGTAGTTGGTAAAACCATCACGTAAAACCTTCATCACTTCTTCGACAAATGGTTTTAAAATCCGCGCGTCATTCTGTAAGGGAGCAATCACCGATACAAAACATTCCAATCGTTCTATGTCACTCATTTTTTTTACCCTAATCCCGAAGACCCAAACAGTTTAATTCATGAGGTAGGTCGTAAATATTGTCGATTTTACCACCCAAGACGCAATAGAAATTCGGAAGTTGAGGATTTTTTTCAAATAGAATCGGTCGGCTATCATCAACCTCACTTTGGGGTAAAACTGTTTTCACACCCCAGAGAGAATCGACGTACTGACATTTCTTAGCAATGGGTAAATACCGGATCGTATCTCGAATGGAAAAGGGATAGTTTGTAGATTTTTGGGTTTGACTGTAAGCTGCGTGCGCTTCGATACTGAGATCTTCATTTTCTTGCCAGTAGTAATGGGGAGTATAGCGAACGTGACTGAGGGTGTGAAGTCCGCGAGGGGGAAACGGCATCAACGAAAAAAACGGCCCGCACATCACGGTAATTCCCACGGATTTGAGTTGGGAGGGAACTCGAACCAGTGCCATCTCCGCAAACTCGTACTTGAGGGGAACGGTGGGAAGATGAGAGGCTTTGAGAACTTGATTGATTTCTGAATAGGTACAGTTAAAAAGATAGCGAGTGCGAATGCATCGTTCGGTACCTGCTGCTTGCAAGAATACCTCAATTTTTTCCGATCGATTGGCGCGCACTCGATCGACGCGAGTGTTTAATAAAATATCGAGGTTGGCGAGATCGAGTTCTCGCCACATCCTTTGTTTGAGTTTAACGGCATCGAAAGCATATTCTTGGGTTTTAAAAACCGCTTCGATTAATGCCGAGTTAAACAAGCGAGAAATTTCCGGTTCTGCCGGTTCTAGGGGAATTCCAATCCGCTGGCAAAAGGTTTGAAACTGCGCGGCATTGACTTTAGAAAAGACCTTGGCGATCGCGTAGTATTTATCAAAAGTGCGATCGATGCACTCGCGATAGTCTGACACGAACCGGGGAAAATTTACGCTCGATCGCAATGCCGTCAGCAAACTGCGAGGGTAGTGGTAGCCGTTGTGAACCCTCGCCTGATTGGTGTAGGAGGCGCGTTGCAGCAAGTCCGCCTCTCGTTCGATAATTAAGACCCGATCGAGCTTTTCTTTGAGGTAGAGGGCCATTTTGCACCCAAAGAATCCTCCACCGATGGCAACGGCATCGTAGTCGTCGGAGGCGGACGCAACCGGAATTCTCGCGCGATCGGAATGGCAAACCATAAAACGTAGGGAAAACTGAGAGCGATCGAGCCAGACGAAGACGGAACGTGGTAGCTATTCTACCGAATCCCGTCACCGTTACTACCATTTCTGTCGAAACAAAATTTTTGATGTTCCTTTCCCATCAGGCGATCGATTCGAAAGCGCGAACGAGGCTGAATGTGTCGCTTGCACTTGGTTTCAGGATTCTGGGGTTGCCTGCGATTCACTGTGCATATTCTCGAAGAGTCGCTCCTATAAACTCAATAACACCCCAAAATATGGGAACTTTTGTGTAGTTGCGAACGACTCGTTATCTAGGATAGTAATATTCAAAAATAATGGTATTGAAGACAGCTCGAGCTGTCTGAGGAGGTGCAAAGTAAATGACAACGGTATTGGTCGTAGAAGATAGCATTACTCAACGGCGGACGATCTCGAATCTGCTCAAAAAGAAAGGACTCGCCGTGCGCGAAGCCTGTAACGGACAAGAGGCAGTGAACTGCATTCGGAGCGTTCGCCCGGATTTAATCGTACTCGATATTATTATGCCTCGAATGAACGGTTACGAGGTTTGCCGATGGCTGAAATCGAACCCGAAAACTCAGGAATTGCCTGTGGTGATGTGTTCGGCAAAATCGGAGGATTTCGATCGCTATTGGGGGTTGAAACAAGGTGCGGATGCGTATATTTCCAAACCATTCCGTCCCGTGGAATTGGTGGGAACCCTCAAACAGCTTTTACGCTGAGGAACGGCGATCGCGACTCAAACT
>JAXHUC010000097.1:0-15418 GCA_034189805.1 Cyanobacteriota bacterium | reverse complement strand
TGCGATCGCGATCGTAAAACACTTCGCGAATTGAATAGCGCCCCTGGTTATCTCGAACAACACGATACGTCCACAGCATCATCAACTCACTATCGTTCGATCGGTCTAAATTCTCAATCTAACTTATTTTCCAGCATTGCTCCGAATTAACGATCGTAAAGCTTCGTTAACAGCCTCCGCCGTCGAAAAAAACTCGGCGACATCGGGTTCTAAACGGATAATCGTATTGCCAAACTTCTTTCGTTTAGAACCAAATTTCCGAATTTTTAAGCTTTTTAAGTCATAGTTCGATCGAAGCTCGTCATTCATTTTAAGTCACGATGTAGATAATAAGCCGGATAAGTTTAAGACTCGTTCCGACCAACTTTTTGCACGTTCGGTAACTTGTATCCGCTGTTCCTCTTCATCCCAGATTCTCAACCAACCATACTGCCACTGGGCAAGTTGAATTTGCAGTTCGACTAACTCTCCTGCCACTTCTATTTCTGCATCTGGTGCTGTCCATTCAATAAAAAGCTTACTTTCTTGGAGTAAGCCTTCAACTAAATCGCGATTCGCTGTATTTTGGCAGCGCGATTTAATCCGAGTTAAGTTCGATGCCAAGTTCCCCAAGCGAACCGGAAGTTCGTCTTGGAGATACCGCTGTTTTAAAACAGTCCAATCTCTCATGATGCTCCAAATATTTTGTTGACAATTCGAGATACTTTCGATCGCACGATCGGATCTTGAATTTCCATCGAGCGATTATTCTGACGCGGACGAATATTAATCAGAGATTCATAGCCAACCTCCTGTGTCTGCGGATACCAGTCTGCGCCCCAAATATTTTCTTGCTGGCTTCCAGCATCTAACAATACAGCTTCACAGTCAGCATGAAGCTCTCCACCCCCAGCTAGAATTTCACGATCGATATCTACGGCAAGTTTAATATAACTTCCAAGAGATTCTAGCATCTGCTCGACTTGCTTTGAAGTTGCACGTTCGCGAATTAATTCAATCATCAAGCATTCTAATATTTTTTTATTTTTTCTGAATTTCTTATCGTTGATTAGACCGCATCACTGCGGTCTAACACAACTCGATTGAGGATTATGCCACTTTCAATTTGCGCTGCAATAATCCGATTACTCCGTTCCTTCAATCGGTGCAAAACCCTGACGCTGGATGTTCTCCGTTATCGTCCGGGGTTCGAGGAACTGCAACACGTAATCCGGGCCGCCTGCCTTAGAACCGACACCGGATAACTTAAATCCGCCGAAGGGGTGGCGGGAGACGATCGCCCCGGTAATTCCTCGGTTAATATACAAGTTGCCCACTTCAAACTCGTCCATCGCCCGATCGATGTGGGAGGGAGTCCGCGAATACAATCCCCCCGTCAGCGCGTAGTTAGTTCCGTTGGCAACCTCCAAAGCTGCATCGAAATCCTTGACTTTAATCACCGCCAACACCGGCCCGAAGATTTCCTCCTGGGCGATGGTGGCATCGGGTTTCACGTCGGTAAACACCACCGGTCCGACGAAATAGCCCGGTTCTGGAGAGGGCATTTCGATCGCCACGCTGGACTCTGCCTTCCCTTTGGCGATATACTCCCGAATCCGCTGCTGGGCTTTGGCATCGATGACCGGCCCCACTTGAGTGCTGGGTTTGGCGGCATCCCCCACGTTGAGCGATCGCACTGCTTCTACCAAACGTTCGACAAAGGCATCGTACACCGACTCGATAACGATCGCCCGCGAACAAGCAGAACATTTTTGACCGCTATAGCCGAACGCAGACTGTACCACTCCAGCCACCGCCTGGTCTAAATCCGCACTTTCATCGATAATCAGACCATTTTTGCCCCCCATCTCGGCAATCACCCGTTTCAGGTGTTTTTGTCCCGGTTGGAGAATGGCCGCATCCCGGAAAATCTGACATCCCACTTCCTGGGAACCGGTAAAGACGATCGTATTGATATCCCGATGCTTCACCATATGGGCCCCCACCGTCGAACCCTTGCCGGGAACGAATTGAAAGACCCCCTTGGGAATCCCCGCCTCGATCAGAATTTCTGCGAGTTTGGCGGCGATAACGCTAGAAACTTCTGCCGGTTTGAGGAGGGTGGGATTCCCGGCAACCAGAGAAGCCACCGTCATCCCCGTGGGAATGGCAAAGGGGAAATTCCAGGGGGAAATCACCAAAGTAATGCCGCGCGGTTGGTAGTGGTAGCGGTTGTTTTCCCCCGCCAGATCGTAGTTGCGTTCTCCGGCGAGGCGTTCCATTTCATCCGCGTAATAGCGGCAAAAGTCGATCGCCTCGGAGACTTCCCCATCGCACTCCCGCATCGGCTTACCCACTTCCAGCAGCATCCACGCCACCAGTTCGTTGCGCCGCCGTTCCATAATCTCGGCCGCGTTGCGCAGAATAGCCGATCGTTCTGAGGCCGGAGTACGCCGCCAACTCCCGAATGCGGTTTTTGCCGCTTGGATAGCGCGATCGGCCAGTTCGATATCGATTAACCCCAAAGTGCCGATAACTTCCTCGGGATTGCAGGGATTCACGGAGTTGACGGTTTGCGAGGTGGAAACGTATTCGCCGTCGATGAAGGGTAAATAGGTTTTGCCCAATTCCCCCTGGACTTGTTTGAGGGTTTTCTGGGCGGCTTCTCGCAGTTGGGTATCGGCGTAATCGGTATCTGCCGCATTGGGGAAGACGGATTTTTCGGCCGCATCCCGCGTCACTTCCGTACCTTCTTCTGCATCCAGGGAAGGCGCGGCGAGGAGTTCTTCTACCGGGCGATCTTCCATACTCTGACGCAGGAAGGAACTATTTGCCGTATTTTCCAGGAGGCGACGAATCAGATAGGCCATCCCCGGCAGCAGTTCGCCGTAGGGACAGTAGACGCGCACCCGATGCCCCCGCTTTGCCAGGGCAGTGGCGAGTTTGTCCCCCATACCGTACAATACCTGCATCTCGAAGCGCCGTTGGGGAATCTTCAGGCTTTCGGCAATGGCGATCGCGCGGGCTTGGGAACGGACGTTGTGAGAGCCAATGGCCGCATATAAATACTCGTGATTTTCCAGAAGAAGTTGCGTCATTCGCTCGAAGTTGGCATCGGTAGCTTCTTTCTCGTTAAACACCGGCTGCGGCCAATCGTTTTGCAGGGACGTAATTGTCTCTTGGTCCCAGTACGCCCCTTTGACTAGCCGCACGGTGACGGGATTTCCCCGGTTTTTCGCCCAGGCAATTAAATCTTGCAAATCTGCGTAACTATCGCGCAAATAGGCTTGCAACGTCACGCCGATATCCGTGCGATCGCGAAACTCGTCTTCGGTTAGAATCTCCTTGAGAATTGCCAAGGTGAGGTCTTTGTACTCGTACTGTTCCATATCGAAATGGATGGCGGAACCCACTTCCTTGGCATGGCGCAACACAGTCCGAATGCGATCGCTCACTCGTGCTTGGCTGCCCTGGGGATCGAGGGCATCGAATTGGGAGTAGAATGCGGTCAGTTTGACGGAAACTTGCACCTTGGGCAAGGGTTCGCCGTCCGCTTCGTCGATTTGCGCCACCGTCTGCCACTTCTGGGACTGTTGCGACAGGGTACTCATCAACTCCAGGTAGCGGTTCAGGTAAGACTGGGCTTCGGCTTCGGTAATCACCGCTTCCCCCAGCAAGTCGATGGTGAACGCCATTTTATCTTTGCGCAGGCGTTCGATGGTTTTGATGACTTGTGCGATGGTTTCCCCAGAAATGTACTTTTGGGCGAGGGTTTCGACGGCAGTAGAAACGGTGGTGGCGGCAATTTGCCCGGTGGCGGAGTTCCCCCCGCTGAACCCGATCAGTTTTTTCAGGGGGTCGGGCAGTTCTACCTCCTCGGCGGTGAGGTATTCCTGGAGGTGGCGGGCAATTTCCGCTTTACTGCGCAGGGCGGGCAAACAGTCGATGAAGCGAAACAGTTGCACCCGCAAGCCGGGATTGCTCATCGCCCAATCGAGCAGCTTGTCGTCCCATTGCATCCGATCGCGCATCTGGGCGAAAAACGAACCTTTGGACTGGGTGGCGGCGAGCAATTCGCGGGCAATCTCTTGGGTTTTGGCTTCGTAGGGACAGGTTTTGGGGGCTTGTGCGACCACGATCGATATACTCCGATTTTGACTAGGATTGGAGAGGCGAAACTCTCTATTATAGTCGATCGGGCTGGGGCGAGGGGCGATCGTTTTTCAGAGTTTTCAGACAGGGGCAACAAAGACGTTAGCCACAATTGTGTTTGATGTTGCCTCAGCTTATCCTAGTCCAAACACTCTATAATTTGAAGTGACTTTTAAAGTTCTGCCAACCGTTTTACGAGTCGGCTCTTATCGACTTTACTTTTATAGCCATGAGCCTAACGAACCACCCCATATTCATATTGACAGAGATAGCTCCTCTGCTAAATTTTGGTTAGAGCCGGTCAGCTTGGCAAATAATATTGGTTTTAGTGCCAAAGAGCTTCGGAAATTGCAGAAAATCGTCCAAGAGAATCAAGAGAAATCATTGGAGTCATGGTATGGGTATTGTGGCAATTCGAGCTGACGAACGAGTCAAAAATGTGGAATTCACACCAGAAACAATTTGTGTGGATTTAATGGACGGACGAACGATTACTGTTCCTCTAGCTTGGTATCCCAGACTCTTAAATGCGACACCCGAACAACGGGAGAATTGGGAAATTTGTGGGGGAGGTTACGGTCTTCATTGGGAAGAAATTGATGAAGACCTCAGTACGGAAGGAATGCTACGAGGCGCACCCGCTCCAACGGGATTCACTTCTACTTAAAATTAGACATTCAATATAATACTTTCTTTCTTTTTATTTTTTATCTTTCGGATTGAAATAAAGGATGACAGGCATATGCCTAATCTTAAAAGCTAGACCCGATCTTTCATGAGTATGATTTGAGAAAAATGCTAGTTTTCTCAATGGACAAGAGTTTGAGGAATAGCCTGTTAATTCTTTCTCTGACAAATAATTTTTCCATTTTTGCATAACTGACTGGGCATTTTTTATAAAAATATATATTAAAATACCACCATCTTTTTGATTATCATCACCAGTCGAGTATCTAGTCATCAACTGCTGAAATCCTTTCCATAAGTAAGGGTAAGATGAGTGCTTTTTTGCTTCTCCTATCCATATAAAATTATTTTTCTTAACAACTAAGTCGCAATGACCACCAATTTTTAATTCATGAGTTGCATCGTAACCCATACAACATAATTGTTTTTTGATGTCTAGAGTTAATTTATCTTCAGAATCCTCTTGACATAGCTCAGGATTTTCTTGTGTTTGGTAAATTATTTTATCTATATCTGCATAAAGAACTCCAATAAAATCTTCATAAGTATCTACTAAAACTCTTGAGGGAAAACCCGCTAGCTCTGGGATATAGGCTTCTAATTCTTTCAATTGATGAAGATTGAGTTGATCGATTGACATTCTTGCTAAATGATACTTTTGACCAAAGAACTCGGTTGAAAATAAATATATACTTTTTCTTCAAAGTTGCTGATTAACTCTCCAGTTTCAGGATGAACTAGTTGTCCAGTTTTGTGAGCAATCTTTAGTTCCGAGTTTGAAATATCAATACCATAATCGTTCTCAATAAGTTCAAATTTTGTATCGAGTAGGTGTGTTCTATCACCACATAAATACTGTACGGAAATCAAAATATCAGAGGTACTATAAGCAGATCCTACCACTTGTCGTAAACTACCATATGTAATATGTGAAATATTTCTAGAATTACTACAAAGTAAATAGTCAAGTATTGCCACGCAAACTTCTGATTGAGGATTTTCTCCCCAATCTTCATAAATTTGTTTAACAAAACTTTCTTTGTTAACCACAACTATCCAAATAATTAATTATTTTTTCAAGAACAAATTTATAATCTTTTAAATTACTACAATTTTTTATTATAACTTCACCAAGATTTTGGTTTTCATCACTTAAATTTCGAGCTTGTCCTGGGAATAAAAGTTCAGGTTGAGTTTTTACATCTTCTGAAAATTCAAATATCCATAAAATTGCAAGACGATAAGGAGTAATGTGATCTACGGCTTGCCTACCTGCTCTATGATAAGTTTCATTTCTAAGATCGACTTCTCCTTTACGCATCTTTTCAAACTTAATAGAGCCTTCATCAGTCGTAAAAGCTAATTCACCTACCTTACCTTCATTAGATTCATAAAATTTGTCTATTAGTGGAAAAAAATTAATATTTTCTTTTAGCGCTGTTTGAATTCCAAAATTATTTTTGGCCAGCTCATTAAATTGCTTTATAATTTGAATAAAAGATCGAGCGCGCTCTTTGGAAGTCATTTCACCAGTAATATCAACGCGCACTTCTATAAGATCTATATTTTCCCAAATTATAATTATATCAAAAAACTGGCGAGTATATCGTTTTATTCCAATAAGTTCATCATAACTTCCTAAATCTTTTTTTGAAGCCGAACTAAGTTCTTTTGTTGATATTTTACTACGTTCAGAAATAGTACGCTTAGTACAAAAAATGATTGCTAAACTATTCTTTAGTTTTTTTATTTCAACAAGTTTTGGTAAAGGATCTATATCTTTTAACTCTTCTTCGCTCAAAGGAAAAGGATAGTATTGATGAAATTCTGTATTTTTTACCGTGTATGATTTGAGTCCGCTTATTAGCCGATCTAACTTATTTTGATTAAATCGAAAAAACTTTACTGCTTTTTCACCGACTAGTAAATAATCACAATAGTGTTCGTATAAATTGTCAATTTCTTCAGATTTATCTTTATTTTCATCGATTAGCTTTTTTATTGTGTTTTCCCATCCACGTCCTCTTGACAAATCACACATTTTCAAAATAGCGGTCATCGTGGGCCAAGGAACTCTTTTGCGAAAACCATTAAGTAGTTGCGAAATCAGCATTAAGATATAAATTTAAACTGAATATAATTTTCAAATAATTATTCCGGTATTATACCAATAATCTATGCTATTGAGATAATTCCGCTACCTGAATAATATGCAACGATCGCCCCTGTATCCGAAATTACTCTTCTTCCGGAATCAGAGCGATATTTTCATAAAGTCGATCGACCTCAATTGAAACATCGATACTTTCCAAAAACACCACATCCCCAGCTTCATAACTTCGGTACGTCCAAAAATCGCCGCTACGACGAAAACATTCGACAAAAACTTGGACGGTATCGACGAGAACGTATTCTTGTAGGGTGGGAATCGTGCGGTAGTTGCGCAATTTTTTACCCCGATCTTTGGCTGCCGTACTCGGCGAAAGCACTTCAATAATCAGACAGGGAAATTGGAGAGATTGCTGGGCATCACGATCGCGCAAGTCGCAACTTACCACTAAATCGGGGTAAAAATAATTACCCGTTGCATTCACGAAAACTTTGGCATCGGCAACCTGGGCGCGACACCCCTTGGGTTGAACTTGCGGCGCAATTTCCACAATCAGTTTTACTGTCAAGTCATTGTGCGACAGGGAACCCCCGGTCATCGCCACCACTGCCCCGTCGATGAACTCGTGGCGAATCTCCTGAGAGGCTTCCCATGCCAAGTACTCGGTTGCAGTGAAAGAGCGATCGCAATGGGCAGCATCCATGGCAGTTTTGGATGTCGATGTATCCGGTCTGGTAGGTGCTCTCATTATATCGATCGCCACGACGGCAAAGACAGTCTCATCTCAAACGAGCATCTTTCCCCCCCAGCCTCCCCACAAGCCGATCGCGATCGACGCTACCATCGATAAAGAAATAGCCTGTAGGCAATTTATCGAATGAGAAAATGCACCGGAATTCCGGCGTACGATATTTCGAGATTGGCATCTGGGCTAGAACTAGAGACGATCGAAACGGCTTATGGCAATAGATGTAAGAGAATTTTTTCGCGCGACTAACCCCAGCCGCACCCTCGCTGCGGACAACGAAGAAGATCGCAAATTTTATATCGATTTTTCCTCCGTACGCGGCGGACAAATCATCGAAGAACTAGAGCAAAATATTACCTTCTTTTCCCCCGACGAACCCACCTGCGAGCTATTCACCGGACATATCGGCTGCGGCAAATCCACGGAGTTGCGCCGCCTCGCTGCCGAGTTGGAACATGAAGGATTCCACGTGGTCTATTTCGAGTCCTCCCAAGACTTGGAAATGGGAGATGTGGATGTGGGAGATATTTTACTGGCGATCGCCCGCCGAGTCAGTGAAAGTATCGAAGAACTCGAACAATTCCACCTCGAACAACCCCGAGGACTGCAAAGCCTGCTTAGAGGTGCGGCCCGCCTGTTGCAAACGGAAATCGATCTCTCCGCCGAAGTGGGGGTTCCCGGATTCGGTCAAGTCTCCGCGAGTACCGATGGCTCGTTTTCCGCCGAAGTGGGGGTTCCCGGATTCGGTCAAGTGGCCGCTAGCGATGCGGAAGGTCTTTCGGTGGTGGCGTTGGGAATTGGCAAAATTACCGCCAAAGCCAAAAACAGTCCCGAACTGCGATCGAAACTGCGAGAATATCTCGAACCGCGCACGTCCAGCCTGATCGATGCCATCAATCAAGAGTTGATCGAACCGGCGAAGGAGAAGTTGAAGGAATACGGTAAAAAAGGACTCGTGGCGATCGTCGATAACCTCGATCGAGTCGAAAGCCGCCAAAAACCCTGGGGACGCAGCCAGCCGGAATACTTATTTGTCGATCGCGGCGAGCAGTTGTGTCAGCTCAATTGCCACGTGGTCTACACCATGCCATTGTCACTGCTATTCTCCAACGATCTCAGTCGCCTGACCAGCCGCTTCGGAGTCGATCCCAAGGTGCTGCCGATGGTTCCGGTGGAAACGCGAGATGGCAGCGAATGTGCCGATGGGATGAAGCGGATGCGACAGATGGCCCTGGCGCGAGCCTTTCCCAACGACAGTGACGAAGCGCGTTTGGCCCGCATCCCGGAAATTTTCGATCGACCCGAAACCCTCGATCGCCTCTGCCGCATCAGTGGCGGTCACGTGCGCGAATTCTTGCGACTGCTCAACGATTGGATTAAAAAAGATCGCCAATTCCCCCTTTCCGCCGACGGACTCGAAAAAGTCATCAAAGCTCGACGCAACCAAATGACCCTGGCAGTGAGCGATGACGAACGGCAGTTACTCGATCGAGTCAAAGAGCGCAAACGAGTCACCGGAGACGACGGGTACGAGGTTCTCATTCGCAGCATGTTCGTCTACGAGTACCGCGACAGCGAAGGGTCTTGGTTCGATGTCAATCCCATTCTCGAATCTGCCGATCGGTTGGGATGAGGGCGTTCCCCCTCAGCCGTTGCTAGCCATCCAAACCAGAAAGCCTAAAATGCGATCGACGGGTGGTAGTGGATAATCGATGAAGTCGATGGTGGCGGTTTGTCCTTCAAGTTTGAGGAATCGCCACACCGTACCGCTGGTGACCGTTCCATAGATTGTTGAGATGGGTTGCTGCTTTTGTTGGTTGAAGCGCTGCGCGGCGACCATTTCAGCGAGACATTGTCCCAGAGCGGGTTTGAGGTCTTCTTTCTTCGCTTCGACCAATACCACTGCCGGAGCCTTCACGTACAACTGCTCTGGAGAGCGACTGATGAGAAAATCGACGTAGCCTGTCAAATCGACATCGGGTTGGACGGCGAACTCTTCACCGGAGAAAACGCTAATTGTCCCTTGAAGCTGACGTTTGACTTCGAGCAGTACGGGATTGATGATACCTTCTGAACGGGCTTTTTCGCTACTTACAGCGATCGCCCAAGGCAAGGTTTCTTTAAGAATTTCTTCGAGTAAAGAACTCGGGGCAATTGGGACAATATTTTCAAGAAAGCATTCCCCTTCAATGAGAGTAAGTTGAAAGTTTTCGACAACTTGACTTAGGGTAAATTGACGGTACGGCATGACCTGTTCCCGCTCGATTTGTGCCTGACTCTCACATATAGCAGTTTGCCCGCTTTCTCGTGACAAGTTTTCTAGGTTCGGAGAGAAAACTGGGTGAAAAAGCGGATCGGGGTAACAATATAGAAAACAGATTCTTCGGACGGCTCTCGCGCCGATCGCATTTTTGAGGGTGCTCTCTCTTGCATTGTTCAGCTCGCCCGCATCGAGTGACCGTTGATGTGACCGTTGATGTGAGGCTGGCGGGTAACGGTCAGTGAGGGGAACATTTTCCGCTCCGAGTCGATCGGTTCCCGAAACTTGTTGGTGTGTTCGGATTCGTTTTTGCAACTCTAATGACTTCTCCAGAGCAATTTTCCGATATTATCGATCTCTTTGATGGCGGAACCGACGAACTCGACGAACTCGCTTGGGCGCTGTCGTCGAGTCTGGGGGAGTTTTCGCTGATTTTGGTGCGATGCAATTGGGTGCGCTGGCAGCAACAACTCACCGCCAAACTCCAACAAATCTGCGATTTCAAGATTTTACGCATCGATCTGACCCCGGAGACGACCAAACTTTACCAAACCGTTCAAAGCCATTTATCGGCCGGAATTTCGGGACTGTCGGTTCCCAAGGCAATCGTCGTTTCCGGTTTGGATTGCGTCACCGATCTCGATCGGGTGTTGGTGGGGGCCAACCAAGTTCGGGAGGAATTTCGCACCCAGATTCCCCTGCCGATGGTGTGGTGGGTGAGCGATCGCATTTTGCACAAACTCAAGCGCCTCGCACCGGATCTCGAAAGCTGGACGATTGGCGTGGAATTTTCTCTGGCGACAGAGGAATTGCTCGAATGTATCGATCGCGCCGCCGATCGACTCTTTGCCCGACGCTTAGAAAGCGGAGCGGGTCGATTTATGGGCAATGCCGCTCTCAATCTGAATATGGGGGCAGATCCATCGTTGCGTCTCGAATTCGATGCGGCCCGGCAAGTGTTGAAAAGTCGAGGTGTCGTCTTAGACATCGAACGCCAAGCCAGTCTGGAGTTTCTCTTGGGACCCGAACCGACAGACTCGATGGCGCAATCTTTAAGCCATTACGAGCGCAATGCCGCCTTGTGGGCGCAAAGTTCTAACCTGGAGCGTCAGGGTCTGGCACAGTACTGTTTGGGGCTGTGGTGGCGCTCCTACGCCCTGCTCGATCGCGCCTATTACGAACCGGGCTGTCAGTTGGCGCTCGATTATTTCTGCCGCTGCATTCAACTGTTCGACAGAGCCAACCGGGAAGATTTGGTGGCCAATTTTATTAACGCTTGGGGGGATATTCTCTGGCGATTGCAAGCTCGATCGGCGCTCGAAACCGTTGCGGAGCGATCGCTGCAACTCCATCAAACCTACCCCAATCCCTTTCGCTTGGCTCGCGCCTATAGTTTCATTGCCGAAGCAGCTTTGGCGGATCGAAATTGGTCAAAGGCACAGTACGCTGCCGAGCAAGCGCTATCCATTTCCTTGAACGCTCCGGCCGACGATCGCATTCAAACCCAAGAAGAATGGGTGAAATGGTTCAATCAAGGCTCCTATTTTTTTGCCCTGGCCCGAGCGCAAAAGCATTTAGGTCAACCCAAAAAAAGCTTGCAAAATCTGGAGCGAGCGTTATCTAAAACCGCTCCCCATCTCGAACCCGAGTTATCGGTGCAAATTCTCAAAGCTCTGCAAGAGCAATACTTCGATCTCGGCGATTATTTACAGGCGTTTAAGTATCAGTTAGAACGCAGTTCGATCGAGCGATCGCTCGGATTTCGCGCCTTTATCGGTGCGAGTCGGCTACGTTTGGAATTACAGGCGATCGATCGGGCCACCCTCACAGAATCCGTCGGCAGCGTTCCCGAAGAAATTACCGCCTCCGGACGACAGCAAGACGTGAACCGTTTGGTCGAACGCATCGGTCGGATCGATCGCAAACTGACGATTCTCTACGGTCAATCGGGGGTGGGGAAAAGCTCTCTGATTCAAGCGGGGTTGATTCCGACGCTCGATCGCCAAACCATCGGCACGCGAGATGTCATTTGCGTGTTGCAGCAAGTGTATACCGACTGGGCAAAGGAGTTGGAGACTTGCTTGGAAAACGCGCGACCGCAGCACCCTTGCGCGTCCGACGATCTCGATGAAAAGCAAAAAGCGATCGCTCATCAACTACCCAGTCATCCGGTCTCTTCCGAAGCCACTCAAAAAATTTTAGCTCGGTTGCGCGAGCATTCTGAAAACAATCATCTGACGGTCTTAATTTTCGACCAGTTTGAAGAGTTCTTTTTTGCTTTCAGAGATGTCGAACGTCGATGGCAATTTTATTCGTTTTTAAGCCAATGTTTGAACTTACCCTATATTAAAATAATTTTGTCCATTCGTGAAGACTATTTATATTACCTTCTCGAATGCAATCGACTGGAAAATTTTGATATTGTTAACAACAATATTTTAGACAAAAACATCTTATATTACTTAGGCAACTTTCTTCCTTCAGATGCCAAATCAATTTTACAGAGCTTGACCGAACAAGCTCAATTTCCCCTCGAATCTGCTCTAATCGAAAAATTAGTGGCAGACCTGTCCCAAGAGATTGGAGAAGTCCGCCCGATCGAATTACAAGTCGTCGGTTGCCAGCTCCAAACCGAAAATATTAGAACCCTGCAAACCTATCGAGAACGAGGGCCCAAAGAAAAACTCGTCGAGCGCTATTTAGCCGAGGTGATTCAAAATTGCGGAGCATCGAACGAACGCATCGCCCATCTAGTACTTTATCTGCTCACCGATGAAAATAATATCCGACCCCTAAAAACGCGCCTCGAACTCGAAAAAGAGAGCAAAATTCTCACCGCCAACCCGAACACCGAAGCCTTTGCCCGTGGCATCGATCTAGTTTTAGAGATTTTCGTGCGATCGGGACTCGTCTTGCTGTTGCCCTCCCAACCCACCGATCGCTACCAACTCGTGCACGACTACCTAGTTCCGGTGATTCGCGCCAAACGCTGGGCGGAAGTCTTCGTCGAACTCGAACTCGAACGACAAGAACGCCAACGGGCGCAACAGCGATTGAGTTGGGTCGCCAAAGGAACCGTCGTCGGTTCGATCGTCGTGGCATTGGTAATGGCTGGATTGAGCCTGCAAGCGCGGCAAGCGGCCCGACGCGCCCAGCGCCAATCTCAACGATTGCAAGAAGTTCAAGAACGCTTAATCGACTCCCTGAGTCAATATTCTCTCGCCCTCTCGGCCAACGATCGCGAATTCGATGCCCTGATTGAAGGCTTGCACCTGGGACGGGAACTCATCGCCTCCAAAAATCCGATCGAACCTACCACCCGCAAGCGAGTCGTCCAGGCCCTCCAACAATCGATTTACTGGGTCAAAGAACGCAACCGCCTCGACGGACACCAAGGTCAAATTAATAGTCTCAGTTTCAGTCCCGATGGAGAGCTTCTCGCCAGTGCCAGCGGCGATCGCACCGTTAACTTGTGGCGACCCTCGGGAGAACTGTTAGAAACCCTCTCCGGTCACGAAGCAGCCGTCACCAGCGTTGCCTTCACGCCGGACGGCAGGACGATCGTCACCGGGAGTCGAGACGCGACGGTCAAGCTGTGGACGTTAGACGGGGAAGAACTGCAAACCCTCTCCGGTCGTGGGGATGAAGTGACCAGCGTCGCCATTAGCCCCGACGGTCGCCTTCTGGCAACGGGGAGTCTCGATGCCACCGTCACACTTTGGCAGTTCGAGGACAGTCGATCGGTGTCCCGATTGGGCACGATTCGAGGACATCGCGAGCGCATCACCAGCCTTGCCTTCAGCCCCGACGGCAAGCAACTCGCCAGTGCCAGTTACGATAGCACCGTCAAGCTGTGGAACGTGCAAGGTCGCAATCTCCAAACCCTTTCCCGACATGAAGATGCCGTCACCAGCGTTGCCTTCAGCCGAGACGGTCAATACATCCTCACCGGAGGACGGGATAAAACCATCCGCCTGTGGAGTCGCGCGGGAGAAGAACTGCGGGTGCTGACGGGACACGACGACTGGGTGAACCATGTTGCCTTCAGTCCCAACTCTCTGACCGTTGCCTCGGCCAGTTGGGATAAAACCATTAAGATTTGGGCACTCAAAGGAAAGGGCCCAGATTTAGAGGTGCAAGAAATTCAGACCTTAATCGGTCATCGCCATGGAGTCCGCAGTATTGCTTTCAGTCAAGATAATCAAACCCTTGCCAGTGGTAGCGAAGTCGAAAGCATTAAGTTGTGGAATCAAATAGACAAACACCAGAAAACCTTCCGGGCACACCGCGTTCCAGCAACCAGCATCAGTTTCAGTTCCGGTTCGGGGGAGTGCGATGGCGTATTTGCCACCACCAGTCACGATCGCACCATTCGCCTGTGGAACTTGAAAGGGAAATTAATCCGCACGATTTGGGGGCACGATGATGTCGTCACCAGCGTATCTTTCAGCCGAGACGGTCAAACCCTCTCCAGCGGGAGTTGGGATGAAACCGCCCAACTTTGGAACTGCGATGGGACGGCGATCGCCCCGTTAATCGGGCATACCAGCCACATCACCGATGTCAGTGTTAGCCCCGACGGACAAACGATCGCCACGGCAAGCAAAGATACCACGGCAAAACTGTGGAACCGGGAGGGAAACGTCCTGCAAACCCTCAACGGACATACCAGCCACGTCACCAGCGTTGCGTTTAGTTCCGACGGCAAAACCATTGCCACCGGAAGTTTGGATGGGACGGCCAAACTGTGGAACCGGGCCGGGGAAGAACTACCAACCCCGATCGGACACGATGCCGATATTATCGATATCAGTTTTAGCCCCGACGGACAAACCCTTGCCACCGCTAGCGGCGATAAGACCGTGAAATTGTGGAACCTGAAAGGAGAAATGCTGCAAACCTTCCGAGGGCATACGGCGACCGTGACGAGTGTGAGTTTCAGCCCCGACGGACAAACCCTGGTCACCGGAAGCCGCGATCGCACCGTCAAATTATGGAACCTGGCAGGGGAAGAACTGCGCACCTTCAACCGCCACGGCGACTGGGTGACAGACGTTCGATTCAGTCACGACGGCGAAGCGATCGTCTCCGTCGATTATTCCGGACGAGTCATTCTTTGGCGAGACTTAAATTTAGACCTAGATGAATTACTGCGACAGGGTTGCGAGTGGGTGGGAGATTACCTCGAATTCAATCCCAATGTAGACGAGACCGATCGCCAGTTATGTGCCGATATCGTCACTCGATAAATGAATGTCAGTTCGGGATAAAACAGTTTCCGGTGAATGTGGGGAACGGGGAACGGGGAATGGGGAACGGGACGCGGAGAGGGGGAGAAACTGGGGAATGGTCAAAGGTTAAGCAATTTTACTAGATGTCAAGTTGACGGCTTTGAACAGCTAGACCTCTTTGATACTAATGTTTTCTACGATTTCACTCTTGTGCGCGGGGGGTTCGGGGGAGGCGCAAGGCCCCCGGCGGG
>JAXHUC010000096.1:0-26080 GCA_034189805.1 Cyanobacteriota bacterium | reverse complement strand
CGATCGGAAACTTCCAAGGAGTATGTCGAGAAAGTGGATGCTCGGATAATTCTGAAGTTATTAAAGGCGATCGTCGATCGATATATCGCATCTTCTCATAACATTTAATCTACCAAATTCAAGGTTCCTTGTTCGATCGTTTCTCGCATCGTTACGAACTTTTAGCATAAACCTCGACCAGACTTGTCAGCAAACAAGCAGAACTGACGATTAACCCAAGAATGGGAAAAAGCCGATTGCGTTGTTTTGCGAACATCCCAGCCACGGCCAAACCGATACCGATAAAAGCCAAGACTAAAAATTCACTTTCTACCGTATTTCTGTAAGTGTCTATCGGAGCTCCAAATAGGATGCTGAATAATAATAAGAGAGAAATACAGAAAGAAGCGATTCCCATTTTTGAATGGGGTAACTTTGGTTCGGTCATGTTGGTGGTGTCTTAAATTTCAATGATTTCCCAATCTGGTTAGGCAACGATCGCCCTCAAAAAATAACACACCCAACCCGCGCGAACTTCGATAATTCGATCGCCCCCGAACTGAAAACAATCGACTAATTCTCGCCCGTTTCATCCCCCATTCCCGACTCCGATTCGTCGAGAAATTCGATCTCGATTCGATCGCCCACTTCCAATTCCAATTCCGCCGCGCGCCCCCCTCGCAATTCGATTACTCGATCGATAATGACGGTCGGTTCCGGGCCGTAGGTGGGGCAAGGATCGCTCGTACAAGGGGGAACGTTGGCGGCAATCGCCATTACCACACCGTCGAACAGGAAAACCATATCCAGATCCACTGGCACGTTTTTCATCCAGAAGCTGACGGGTCGGGGTGGGTCGAACGAGAATAACATTCCGCGATCGTCGGGTAAAGGCGACCTGAACATCAACCCCATCGCTTGCTGCTGGGGCGTTCGGGCAACTTCGAGCTGGATGGTTTCTTTGGCAATCGTCGCGATCGCTTCCACGGGCAGCATTTGTCCTCTGCGTTCGACCTCGTTTCCTTCGGCGGCTTCCACCGTTGTGGGTGGCTTGGCATCTGGAGTCGGCGAAGTAGCCGTCATTGTTCCGGAACAACCGATCGACCCGATACTCAGGCACAAGCCCAAAGAGAGACCCAGTAGCGATCGAGACGGGTGGAACCACCTGAAATTTAAGTCCATTTTGGCTTCAGCAAGGGAAACATCGTGAATTGAACGGCAGTATTGCAAACCCGATATTGCGCCAAACCCGATCGAGCGAACGCACCGAAGCAGCGATCTAGCCCCCGTAGTTCCAACCCGTACTCGCCAGATCGAGAATTTCGCCCTCGCGATGAACCCCAGCAGCAATGACTTCTCCGACAAACACTGTATGGTCGCCCCGCGCCACCGCTTCGACCACCTGGCACTCGACGTAGCCCAGCGCATCTTGGATAATCGGACACCCGGTTTGACCGAGGTAGAACTCCACATCCTCGAACTTATTTCCCACCCGACGTTGGGGTTTGAAAAACTGTTGGGCGAGGTCTTTTTGTCCGGCGGCGAGAAAGCTGAGGGCAAAGACCCCGCTCTCCTGAATCATCGCATGGGAACCGCTATCGGACTTGACGCAATTGGTGACCAGAGGTGGCTCAAAAGAGGCCTGCATCACCCAGCTTGCGGTAAATCCATTGACTCCATCACCTTCTTTTTCCTTCACGCCGCAGATGTACAGTGCGTGAGGGATTTTCCGCAGAATAATTTTTTTGGCTTCTTTATCTAGCAAGACTCAATATACCCCCGAGCGTTCCCAGTTTACGGTAAATAGTTTATCAAGCAATGGGTCGTTGATGGATTTGACGATCGGTTCGAGGTCTAAGCCACTGCTGCATCTTGAGTCAAACCGGCGATCGATTCTTGGAGTTGGGCGATCGCCTCTTGTTGGGAAGCGCCCATTTCTTCAATTTGAGCCACCCCGCTCGCCACGGCTTCCACACTCTGGCGCAGTTCGTTGAGATTTTCTTGCGCCGGTTCTAACATCTCCTGGTACAGGGCGACTTTCCCCCAGAGTTGGGCAATATTCGAGCGCTCCTCTTGCAATTGACGTTCCTGAGCTTTGAGGTCGTTCCGTTGGTTTTCCAAATCTCCCGCCCGTCCTTCGATGGACGATCGCGCTTCGTCGAGTCCCTGCTGGAGTTCTTCGATCTGGGATGCCACTTCCTCCCGACGACCCCGCAGTTCCTCCATCAACGGACCGACATCTACCGAGGAAGCCGAACTCTCGCTTGCGGGTGCGGTTTCTCCCAATCGCTGCCACAGCGCCGTTTGATTTTGATTCATGCTTCTCTGGCGCTCGAGAATATTTTGCAGTTGACCTGATACCGTATCGAACAGAAATCTATAGCCTTCTTCAAGATCTCGCAGTTCGGTTTCGAGCTGCTCGCGCTCGGCTCCAAAAGAATCTTTAATTTTCGCTTCGACCTCTTCAATTTCCTGGCGGCTCAAGGCTAACTCTTCTTCCTGATCGCTGAAGAAGGAAAAGGGTTCGGCAAAGTCCGCGCGCAGTTTGCGCACTTGGCGTTGCAATTCATGAGCCGATAGGTTTCCCGTATCCGCCGCCAGGGTTACCGAGCCGCCCGAACTCCCCGCAGATCCGCCCGAAAGGCTGCCGAGCTGCTGCATTTGCGTATCGAGCAACTCGATCGCCGCTTGTTTGAGTTCGAGGGTATTTTCTCGCACCCTTAAATCGATCCGTTCTCGCTCCAGAGCCGATCGGGAATCGTGCCACTGCTGCCATCCATTGGCGATTTCCCCCGCGCGGGGGTCGAGTTGATTTTGTTGCTCCTCGGCGGTTCCCCGGTATTGTTCGAGCTTCTGCCAATGTTCGTCGAACAGGGCTTGAGCGGCCCCGATGCGCTCGTTTGCGCCGTTGAGGGGGTCTCGGACCGAATTGGGGTCGATCGCCACTTGCGCCAGGTAGTTGAGCCATTCCTGAAGGCTATTCGCCTGTTCGGCATCCAGGTTGCCGCCGCCGCCTTGTTCCGTTTGCCCTTCTTGACCTTCGAGTTGCGCCCAGGCCGCATCGAGTTCTTGTTGCTTGCGTTCCATCTCCTCGCGCAGCCCGGCCATTTCTCGATCGCTGGCCTCGATTTCACTGCGTTTGGCTTCGAGTTCTTCAACTTCCTGGTTAATTTGTTCGAGCTGTTCGATTTGAGCCTCCATCTCCATCTGGCGGCGGTTCAACTCTTGGCTCTGGTAAGTCAGGGATTCCTGCCACTGCTTGATTTCTTCTTCTTGGGTCTTGGTTTTCTCTTGCAGTCGGGAATAGCTTTGGAGAATGCTGACGATTTGACGGCTGGCATCTTTGAGATTCCCTTGGACTTGTTTGTTCGGACTCACTTCGGCAAAGACCAGCGCTCCCCCATTCAAATTCCCGCCATCGTCAACGGGAATCAATTCTTCTCCGGGGACAGCGGTCCAACTATCACCTCGCTGGCAAGCCAAGAGTTTGAGTTCGGCCTTACCACCGCCGAAAACTCCGCTTTTTTTTTGGACTTCCGCTAGATACTGCACGCTTATCTTCCTTGTGAAAATGTCTGTGCCCGAGTCTCGAACTCGGTCTCACCGTGAAAAGTCAGCCCACCTCTGGCTCGAACTCATTAAGAGACTGTGGAGTCTCGATCGAAATGAAATATCGATGCGATCTCGAACCAGGGCGCGATCGAAGTATCGATCGACAACTCGGTGGCGATCGCGCTTAACGCGCCTGTCGAAGATTGTAATCCGAACGACCGGGACTGTTAAAGTCCATAATAAGAATTTGGAAGTTCGAGCGGTTGCCTTGACCATCGTCAGTTTGAATCCCGGACGACTCGTTGCTCGATGTGTCCATCGATACGACTCTCTCATCACCTGGCGAAGCAAGTTGGAACTCGGCAAGATCGAAACTTTGAGGTGGAACACTTCGCTCGATCTTTACCATAATAGCCCTTGTTTGGATTAGTCTGAGACAATGGAGGGGACTTCGGGAAAGAGCCGGGAGACTGATGGCAAAACCCAGCCCAACAAAAGTTCGGGAAATCTTGACATTGTGTTTCGATCGATGCGAGCTTGTGCTAGGGAATTCCTCTTGGAGGAACGAGGTGATATTAAGCTAGGGAGAGCGTTTGAGCCGCATGCAGGGAAATTTAAGCGAAATTGATATCCGTAGCATCCTGCAACTGGTCGAACTCGGTCAGCGAACCGGCGAGCTATTTGTCGAAGCCTATCACGAGACTTCATCGACGACTTCGGGTCTCTACGGCATCCCCTATCGCAATCGCGATTTGAATTTATCCCAAGATTCGTGGTTTGTTTTTTTCGCCAACGGTCAGATCGTTTATGCCGCTCACAGCCGCGATAGCACTGTATCCCGCCTGGGAGACTATTTGCGCCGCTACGGACTCGATGCGGTGCTCGACAATTTCAACATTTCGGCTCTGTCGGCAACGAACGCACCGGAATACGGTTACCTGTGGCGGCTGCTCGAAAATCATCAGATTACCCCCGAACAAGGACGAAGCATTATCCGCAGCATGGTTCGCGAAACCCTGTTCGATTTGCTCAGCCTCCATCAGGGTGCTTTTGCCTTTGATATGGGACCGGCTTTGGCTCCCCAACTGATGACTTTGAATATCGGCTCTTTAGTGCGGGAGATTATCAAGCAAGTGCCCGAGTGGAAACAACTGCATCCGCTGATTCAGTCGCCAGGTCAATGCCCGATCGTTTCCGACCCGGAGTCCCTGCGCTCGACCCTTCCCCCGAAGACCTTTGAAACCCTAATTCGCTGGGCCGATGGGAAAACCTCGATCCGCCAGCTTTCCCGCTATCTCAATCGCGATATCATCCAGGTCGCGAAAGCCATTTATCCCTACATTCAAGAAGGGTTGGTGCAGCTATCTCCCCCGCTGGTACGCGATCGACCCAAGCTGACGACCGCCGATGCCGGTTTGCGTCCCGCCGCCGCCTCAACGCCGAGAGTGGTTTGTATTGATGACGATCTGGTGGTTCGCAAAACCGTCGAGAAAATTTTAAAGCCCCCCGGCTATGAAATTACCACCATTAGCAGCTCCCTCAAGGCGCTCTCGTTGGTGTTCGGTCTCAAACCCGATTTGATTTTGTGCGATATTGCCATGCCCGAACCCGATGGCTACGAGATTTGCGCGATGCTGCGCCGCTCGACGGCTTTTCGGCAAAAACCCATTGTCATGCTCACTGGCAAAGATGGATTTATCGATCGCGTCAAAGCTCGCATGGTGGGGGCAACAGACTATCTGACCAAACCCTTCGGCGATCGGGAATTGCTGACGATTGTCGAGAAATACGTCGGTTCGGTGTCCTCGGAACTCTCCCCCCAAGAACGCGGACTCGCCGATGCCCTGCGCGAGGTGTTGGGAGAGGATTGATTCTGAGAGCGAGTCGGTTCGAGTTCGGGTGGATGCGACCGGGGGCAGCGAAGAAAGAATCGCTCGATCGAACATCGTCAAACTCCCTCGTTCACCCGGTCTCCATCGATACGAATGCGGCTCCCAAATCTCCCCCAGCCCGATCGAAAGGGGCTTGACAAATCGCACGTTTTCCTACAAATTCGCCCGTAGCGGTACGGAAAAAATGGGTAGGCCCAAACCGGAATACGTCACGGAATTTCCTGATACAATCGAGAGATAAGTTAAGATTCACCTGTTTTTGTACCTTGAAAGATAGAGGAAGGGGGTTTTCCGCAAAGAACGATCGATCGAGTCGAATCTCAAATTCGCGGGTCGATCGACTTGGAGTGTTAGACGTTCTGTTAGACCGACCCGCAGATTCTGTGACATCTTTGCTCCCTTCAAAGTTTTTCTTGAAGTTAGTATATTTGGCGCATATCAAAAAGCAAACGTTGCCGCGTGCCGTTTGTTTTGTCGGGTTCGAGTCCGATCGGTCGAGATGAAAATTCATCTACAATCGTCCCCACACCGGCAACTTCAAACTTCCCTTTCAGTTAAAGTGGAACTCAAGATTAGACTTGTCGGTGAATTCGCCGGGTTTTACACTGAAGGGTCAAACCCATCCGCAGCGATATTCCTCGAGCCGTACGAAGTCGCTTGCGAGCTTGAGTCGCCGCCCGCTCTTTAGGTAAAAAGTTATGAGTAAAGTCTTGGTCATCGAAGACAGCGTCACACAGCGAGAAATGATTGCTAACCTCCTGCGCGGCAGCGGATTAACCGTGATTGAAGCCAGCGATGGCGTTGAAGCGCTAGAGCAAATCCAGAAAAGCCTGCCAGATTTAGTGGTGCTCGATATCGTGATGCCTCGGATGAACGGTTACGAAGTCTGTCGCCGCATCAAAGCCGACCCGAAAACCCAAAACGTCCCCGTAGTCATGTGTTCTTCCAAAGGTGAAGAGTTCGATCGCTACTGGGGGATGAAACAAGGTGCTGACGCTTATGTCGCCAAGCCCTTCCAGCCGACTGAGTTAGTCGGAACCGTCAAGCAGATGTTGCGAGGATAGAGGCGAGTTTTCATGGTTGGGAATCCCGACTTTTTGACCGGAACCGAAGCCGAAAGAACTCCGGAGTTTCAAGAACTCGAAACTCCCGAAGGCGAGTTACACTTGCGGTTTCACATTCCTTCAGGCAGCGAGTTCGCACTACCGGCGATCGGTATCAAAGAAGTCATCGCCCCCACTCCCGATCGAATTACTCCCCTTCCCAACGTTTCGCCGCTGTTGTTGGGGACGATCAATCTTCGCGGGCGCGTCGTGTGGGTCGGGGATCTGGGACAATTTTTAGGAGAGGGCGAACCTCTTAATACAGACCGAGCTGAAATTCACGTGATTGCAGTCGAAGATCAAGACATTATACTAGGGTTAGCCGTTGACCGACTCAACCAAGCCAAAGGCATGGACTGGCTAGACGTAGAGCAAGCTCAGATGCCCGCCAACGTTCCCGATGCGATGGCCCCCTTTCTCCAAGGAGAATGGTCTCTCGACGAAGAGGGAACTCAAGTTTTGCGACTGCTCGACCACGTTTCGATCGTTCGTTCGGCTCGTTGGGCGGCATGAACGTGGCAACATCTAGTATTTTAGCTCTCCAAGGCGCGGCGTTCGATTGGGTATTAGTATGAGAAAGTCACGATGCGGATTCTCAAAAACAACTCGCTCGTCTCAAATCCATGCTCTAACATCGACAATTGAATTGGGGGAGGCAAATGGCATCCGGTATAGACTTCGCACAAGAATATCAGCAGGCTGAAACAGCCTACATGCAGGGCAACTACCAAGACGCGGCGACTATTGTCGATCGACTGGTGGATGCATTTCCCGACGATCCGAGCGCCCGCCTGCTTCGAGGTCATATTTACTGCTACGGATTGCAAGAGTACCAGGAGGCCAAAGAGCAGTACGAAGTAGTCTTGCAATTGACCGCCGATCCCGATTTTATCGAGTATGCCAGTAAAGGTGTCGTCGATGCCGATCGCTACCTGAGCGGTTCGGACGAAGCCGACCTCGACGATGCCACGGATCTGGCGACCGAAGAAATGGAGTTCATGGAAGGCGACGACTTCTCAAGTCAAAGCTGGGAATCTTCAGATAACGGTGCTTCGGGAGAATTTGCTCCGGATGGGGATCTGTTCGAGGTCGATGGCTCTTTCGACCTCGAACCCGCCGCCACCGACAGCAGCGGCAACTTTGAGAGTCCCTTCGGCGAGTCCCCCGACCAAGTCTCCCCCAGCGAGGACGGGTTCGACGAGTTCAATGCCGCCGATCCCTTTACCGGCGACGCACCCTCAGAGGAAATCGCGGAGTCTGCGGGCGAGTGGGATGACTTACCCAGCTTTTTGCCGGCCGAAGAAATGCCTGACCTGATCGGTGAAGACTCCAAAGAATTCGAGAGTAGCGCCAACTTTAGCAGCAGCGACGACGAACTCGAGAATATCGAGCTGCCGCCGCCATTTGAAGAATTAGAAGATCGAAATCTCGGTTCGACGGGGTTCGATCGCGATTCCTCCTCCGACCTCCCCTTCGAGACGAACGAAGATGCGAGCGATCCCTCCGGAGAAAACTGGAACGAAAATTGGGCCGATGCCGCCGCGAGATCGGACTTTGGGAACTTCGAGTCGATCGATGACAATGAAAGTTGGACCGATTCTTCGGGCGAGTCGGGCTTCGGTGACTTCGATTCTGACGCTTCAGAGGAATCGGGATTTGGCGATTTCGATCCTGCGGATGCCGACTCGGAAACCTTCTTGATGGAAGACCCCGGAGCCTCCTTTGCCGATTTCGATCGCGAAGACTTTTCGCCCCCCTCCTCTCGTCCGCCCAAAATTCCCACGTCGAGCGCCCCGATGTTGGATGACGAAGACCAGACCTTAATTGCGCCGGAGCACAACGGTCTGGGAGAATCCGACAGCTTCGATCTCGATGCCTTCGACGACTCCTTCGGTTTGGGAGACTCCTTCGGAACTCAAGACGATCTCGTTGACGACGAGGATAGCGACCCCGCCTTCGAGACAGGTAACGGGGAAGTCGGTCATCCGAGCAGCGCGGGATTCCTCGATGAGTTCGATGAATTCGACGACCTCGGCAGCATTCCGAACTTCGATCTCGCCGATGGTAATAACGACTCCTCGGGTCTGTCGGGAGATTCGAGCTTCTTCGACCCCTCCGCCGATAGCAGCCTGGGAACCGATGAAGTCAGTTTGGAATTTACCGAAGCCAGCGACGGGTCGGTAATTCGAGACGAAGAACTCTTCAGCATTGCCGGTTCTTCCGAGCAAGTCCCGACCTTTACCCAAGTTGATAGCTCGACCGAGGCGGCTTCCCCCAACGTCGAACAGGGGATGCTGGCGTTTTACGAAAACTCCTCCCTCAACTCCAAACAATGGATTATGGCGCTGGTGACCGGAGTGGTCTCGGCAGCAGCCGTGGCGGGTATCAGCCACATTGGCGTGCGGCAGCTCGCCGGCAAAGACGGCATCGACATCGCACAAAAGCGGAGCTTGGTGACCCAAGTTCAGCTGGCGGGATTGGCGATGTCTCTAACCGCTGGCATTGCCGGAGGGGCTTCTACCTGGTTGTTGGGTCGCGTCGGCGCCAGACAGATCCGGCGATCGACAGTAGACTTGCAGACTGCCTTCGAGGCCGTCACCCAGGGAGACTTAGGCGCGCGAGCCACGGTGTACGCCGAAGATGAATTCGGTAACCTCTCCTCGAAATTCAACCAGATGGCGCGGGCGATTTTCACCACCACCAACGAAGCCCAGCGCCGGGCCGAAGAGATGGAGCAAGCCAAGGAAGACTTGCAGCGCCAGGTGATCCGACTGCTCGACGACGTGGAAGGGGCGGCGCGAGGAGACCTCACCGTGACCGCAGAAGTGACCGCCGACGTGTTGGGAGCGGTCGCCGACTCTTTCAACCTCACCATTCAAAACCTGCGAGAAATCGTGCAGCAGGTGAAACAAGCCGCCCGTCAGGTGAGTAAGGGGGCAACCGATAGCGAATCTTTCGCCCGTTCTCTGGCCTCGGATGCTTTGCGTCAAGCCGAAGAACTCGCCGCCACCCTCAACTCCGTCCAGGTGATGACCACCTCGATCTTGCAAGTGGCCAAAAGCGCTCGGGAAGCCGAAGAAGTGGCGCGCTCGGCATCGGCAACCGCCCTCAAGGGGGGCGAGGCCGTGGAACGGACCGTGGCGAGTATCCTGGAAATTCGCGAAACTGTAGCAGAAACAACGCGAAAAGTCAAGCGTCTTGCCGAATCTTCCCAAGAAATTTCCAAGATCGTCGTCGCCATCAGCGCGATCGCCTCGCGAACCAACCTGCTCGCCCTCAACGCCAGTATCGAGGCCGCCCGAGCCGGGGAAGCGGGACGCGGCTTTGCGATCGTTGCCGACGAGGTGCGCCAGCTCGCCGATCGCTCCGCCAAAGCCCTCAAAGAAATCGAACAAATCGTGATGCAAATCCAGAGCGAAACTGGCGGGGTGATGATGGCGATGGAAGAAGGAACCCAGCAGGTGATCGAAGGGACGCGACTGGCCGAACAAGCCAAGCGATCGCTCGAAGATATCATTCAAGTGTCCAACCGGATCGACGTGTTGGTGCGATCGATTACCGCCGATACCGTCGAGCAAACCGAAACCTCTCGCGCCGTGGCTCAGGTGATGCAAGCGGTGGAATTGACCGCCCAAGAGACCTCCCAAGAAGCCCACCGAGTTTCCGGGGCGCTGCAAAACCTCGTCGGAGTTGCCCGCGACCTGCTCACCTCCGTGGAGCGCTTCCGAGTGGAGGCCGCAGAGCGCTAACCCAATAGCATCCCACGCCAAACCTCAAATGGAAATTGGTCGGCGAGCCAGTCGGATCTATACTTGAAGCCGTAAGACGCACTCATATCCGAGATCGGTCGATCGCCATTCATCCTTTTGCCATCTATCCATCGCAACTCCTATGCTGCCAGAACAACAAAGAATCCTGGGTTATTTCATCGAAGAGGCTGGAGACCATCTCAATACCATCGAGCAGGGACTGTTGAACCTGCAAGCGACCATTGAAGATGCCGAAATGCTCAACGAGGTGTTTCGGGCAGCTCACTCCGTCAAAGGCGGGGCAGCCATGCTCGGTCTCGGCAGCATCCAACAAATCGCCCACCGTCTCGAAGACAGCTTCAAGCTGCTCAAAGAAAATCCCGTGCGGGTCGATCGAGAACTCGAATCTCTGTTTTTGCGGATTTTCGATGCCCTGCAAGAATTACTCGATCGACTGCAAAGTTCGACGGGGTTGACTGATGCGGAAGCCGCCCAAACCATGTCGGGAGTCGAACCGGTCTTTGGAGAACTCAGCCACCATCTCGAGATGCTCGTAGACGGGCAGGGCGACGAAACGATGGATCGATCGGACCTGCAACCGATTACGGCGATGCCGATTACCACCACACCCACCTTTGCCTTCCAAGAGGATGACGAAGAAAGCGCGGCGATGCAGCTGATCTTCCAAAGCGACGTGCTCGCGCGGCTGCGAGAAATGCTGCAACTGTTCAAGCAACCCGATCGCCCCGAGACTCGGGAACAACTCGGACAAATTTGTCGGTTGCTCGCCAGGGCCGGAGAACAATTCGATCTGGTGTCCTGGAACGAACTCCTTCAGGCCGTCGAAGGGGCGATCGCCAATCCCAACAACACCTTCTCCACCCTCGCCTCAATTTCCATTAAAGAAATCAAACAAGCGCAAGAACTCGTCCTCTCCAATCGCAGCGCCGAGATTGCCATCAGCCCGACTCTCGAAGAACTTTTGCCCGTTGCCGCCGAACCGGAACCCGAACCCGATTTCGATTTGGGAGAGCTGCTCGAAGTCCCCGCAGAAAATGCAGAACCGATCGCGGAACTCGACCTCGATTTTGGCGATTTTCTCGACATGCCAGCCGATGTAGAAGCGAGCGCGCCAGACCTCGACAGTTGGGAAGATTTCGACGACTCCACCGACGACGAAGCCAGCTCGATCGATATCGCCCCGCCGACCCCGACCCCCAAGACCCGCGCCCATCATCCCAGAGGGCCTGCCGTCGGACCCGAGGAACTCAATACCCTCGCCGATCTGTTTGAAGACGACGCTCCAGAACTCGAAGCCTGGGAAGAAGATGGCGGGGAAATTATCAGCAGCTTCGATCTGAGTTCTGTTGCCGGCGAGGGTGAAGGGGAGATGTTAGAGAGCGACTTTGCCGAATTTCTCCTCGACGACGAAGAATTTTCCAGGGAGTCTCCGGCGAGTTCCACCGCCGAAGATGACTTCGATCTGTTCGGTTACGACTTCGATGGGGACAATTCTGGCGACGTATCAGAGGCAACCCACTTGCCATCGGGGAATGCAGCAGAACCGATCGCCGATCTCTTAGAGGGTTTAGATGCTACGGACGCAGATCTGTTTGCCGATTTGACCCCCTCCTCAACCGAAAACTCCCCACCCGAGGGACAGCGACTCCCTGAAAACGACTGGGACGAACTGTGGGATGAGGGAGAATCAACCTCTAGCGCCACCCCAACCCAAAACACACCCCCCAAGACCGGGGATATCGATTTCGATGAATTCTTTGATTTCGATAGCTCCAATCCCGCCTCGGCTTCTCCGGCTGCCGAAGAGGAGCTATCTTTTGACGACTTATTTTCTGCCGAGACATCCCCCGAAGAGGCCAATTTATTCGATGGGGCGATCGATGATGTCGTAGAATTGGGCGAATTACCAGAAACCCCAGATCTCGACGACTTATTTGCGGAAGAATCCTCCCCACCGGAGACCCCCCCCGAAGAACCCGAAGATCCCCTAGACTTTTTCGAGGCATTCGATCTCGACGCACCCGATGCCGACGACCTGCAAGACCTGTCGGCGGAAGGGCAAGCCTTGGAAGAACTCTTTAGCGACACCGAGTCGAGCGCTCCATCCGAATCCTTCACGTTAACCGAATCGGAGCGATCGGATACCGATCTTTCGGAACTCTTCGGACTCGAATTGCCCGCAGAACCCAACCTCGAAACCCCCGAGGAAACCCTCGATTTCGATTTGGAACTAGAATCTACCGACCCGGACTCTGACGGTGCGGCCGAGTCTTTTGAAGACCTGCTTGCCGATGTCTCCGAAGATATCGACACCTCGGAACTGTTCGGTTCGGATTTGACCCTCGATACCACCGAAGAAGAATCCTTAGATTTCGATGCTTTGCTCGGGGCCGACGATGCAGAAGACTCCGGACTCGCCGAACCCGAACCCGACGAACCCGAGACCCCGCCGGAGTTAGTCCCTTTAGAGTTACTGCTCGACCTCGCACCCGACCTTTCGGGAGCGTCAGTTTTTTCCCAGCTCGAAGCCTACCTCGATCGCTCTGCGGTGGCTCCTGCTCCCGCTCCGACCAAACGTTCCGCTCCCGCTGCTCCCGCAACCGCAAACGGTCAGAGCAAGAGCGATTTTGACGACCTCGAAAAACTGCTTGAAGAAACCGAAAAAGCTGCCGGTGGCGCGGGAGGTCCGACCAAAAGCCGGGGAGGGGGCGAGCGAGGTCGCGGCCGCCGCCGGGGGGGAGCCTTCGAGCAAACCATGCGGGTGCCGATCAAACAGCTCGATAACCTCAGCAACTTGGTCGGGGAACTCGTCGTCAGCCGTAATAGTTTGGAACAAGACCAAGAAAGACTGCGGCAATTTCTCGATAGCTTGCTCCATCAGGTACAACAGCTCAGCGATGTCGGTCAGCGAATGCAGGATCTTTACGAACGTACCCTGCTCGAGATGGCACTGCTCGCCAGCCGACAAAGCCGGGTGAAAGCTGCCCAAAATATTTCCCAGAACGACTCCCACAGCGACGAGCGCGAATTTGAAGCCTTGGAGATGGATCGCTTTACCGACTTCCACACCCAAGCTCAAGAAATTATCGAATTAATCGTCCGAGTGCGAGAATCGGCATCCGATATTGAATTTTTGGTGGCGGAGAACGACCAAATTACCCGTCAGTTGCGCCAAACCACGACTCAGTTGCAAGAAGGGTTGACCCGATCGCGCATGGTTCCCTTCTCGCAAACGGCCGATCGCCTGCCGCGAGGGGTTCGAGACAATGCCATCAAATTCGGCAAACAGGTTCAACTGCAAATCGAAGGTCGCGAAACCCTCATCGATAAGATGATTTTAGAGCACCTTCACGATCCCCTCACCCATTTGGTCAACAACGCGATCGCCCACGGGGTCGAATCTCCCGACGTTCGCGGTGCCAACGGTAAAACTCCCACGGGACAAATTACCGTCAGTGCCTTCCACCAAGGCAACCAGACGATTATTTCCGTCTCTGACGACGGGGCGGGTATCGATGCGGGGAAAGTGAAGAACAAAGCGCTGCAAAAGGGCCTGATTACCCCGGAACAAGCCGAGAAGATGACCGATCTCGACGTATACGACCTGCTCTTTTTGCCGGGATTTAGCACCCGCGATAAAGCCGACGACCTTGCCGGACGCGGAGTGGGGATGGATGTGGTCAATACCAAACTCACGGAAATTCGGGGAACGGTGAACACCGACTCGACCTTGGGACGGGGAACGTCGTTTACAATTCGCTTGCCTCTGACCCTGAGTATTTCCAAAGCCCTGTGTTGCGTCAGCGAACGGGCCAGTATTGCCTTCCCGATGGACGGGGTGGCCGAAGTCCTCGACACCTTCCCCCAAAACCGGCTGAGCGAAGATAGCAAAGGTCAGCGGTGCGTGCCCTGGCGAGACCAGATGGTGCCGTTCCAACCGTTGCAGGAGCTGTTTAACTACAATCGCCACGTGGGTCGATCGCGCTATAGTGCCACCTCCACCGATGACGATACCATTGCCGTGGTGATCGTCCGATCGGGAACGACCTATCTGGCAGTTCAAGTCGATCAGGTGATGGGCGAGCAAGAAATTGTAATCAAACAGCTCGAAGGACCGGTACCCAAGCCGATGGGGATTGCCGGGGCGACGGTGATGGGGGATGGTCGCATCGTACCGATTGCCGACGTGCTCGAACTCATCGACCTCTCCATGGGTCGCGTCCGGCGCGAAGCCAACGTGTCGTTGTGGGATGACGGAGCTGCCGAGCGCGCCCAACCCGTTCGCGAGAAAACCGAACCCACGGTGCTGATTATCGATGACTCGATTACCGTGCGCGAGTTGCTCTCGATGACCTTTAAGAAAGCTGGGTATCGGGTGGAACAGGCCCGAGACGGCCAAGAAGCCTGGGATAAGCTTCGATCGGGCATTCCGTGCGAGTTGGTGTTCTGCGATATGGAAATGCCCCGGATGAACGGGATGGAACTGCTCTCGCGGATGCATAAAGACAGTCATCTGAGCCAGTTACCGATTGCCATGCTCACCTCTCGAACCGCAGAAAAACACAAACAAATGGCGATCGAATTGGGGGCGCGGGGCTACTTTACCAAACCCTATCTCGAAGAAGTCCTGCTCGATGCCGCTCAACGGATGCTCAAGGGAGAAGTGTTGGTGACGCTCAAACCGAAAAGTTAAGCGTTGATGCTGCGCTCCCTGCAATCGATCTTGCACGATCGCCTCGAGCGGGCGATCGAGGGGTCGAACGACTCGCGACTCGATATCCCCATCAAAGGGGATACAAATGCCATGCAGGTACGCTATCGCAGCGCGATCGCCTTTAAACTATCTCCTCACCTGCACCGAACCCCGATCGAAATGGCTCGCGACATCGCCTCTATTTTCAACTCAGGGGACGATCGCCGCACAGATAAAAGATCGTTTGCGATCGCGGTTTCCGACCCCGGATGGCTCGATTTTCGCCCCACCGATGGAACGTTAGCGTGTTGGCTACAGGATTTGCTGAGTGCAGAATTTCCCACCGTCCCAACGTCAACCGTTCCATCGGGTCGATCTGCCTTTTTCGTGCAATACACCCACGCGCGCTGCTGTTCCTGGCTGCGGTTGGCCGAGCGCGAAGGCTTACTGTCCTTAGAGGCAAAAACCTTAAATATTACCGCACCCGATCCCATTCCCTGGTCCAACGATCGCACCCTGATTTTTCAGCACGCCGCAGAGCGATCGCTCGTTGCCCAGTTAGTGGCGATTTTCGATGCCCTCGAATGCTCGAAATCCTTCAATGCTTTCGAGTTTGCCGAACGTTTGAGCCAAAGATTCGAGACCTTTGAGCGTCAATGTCAGATTGTCGGAGCGGTGGCGCGGAACCCCCCCCATCCGATCCAGGGACGATCGGGATTAGTCAGTGCGACGCAAAAAATACTCAACGCTTTACTCCAACAAGGATTAGGTTTAGTGTCACCATACAAGTTGTGACAGTTATTTATAAATTTCTCTCTCAGGGGGGTGACAAATCCAAAAAAGTTCGTTATATTAGCAACCAATGTGAGGAGCGAACCAGACAAGAGCACCGAGACGAAACACGGCCAGTCGTCGGTGCTCTTTCTGATCTCAAAAATTTTGGAGGAGAAGGGGCGATCGTTCATCACCTTTCTCACTCTCCGAGTTTGCTCCCGATAAGTGTGCTTCAAACTTGGTGCGAACGGAATATCTCGGAAAAATCGCGATTCGATCGCGATTTTCAGTGTCTCTTAAATCCTAATTAGCGATCGATCTCTCCATCAAACACTCGGCAATCCGACGAGCCGCCCCCGGTTTGCCCATGCGGCGACGACCGTTGTCGGCAATCAATTGCAAGCGATCGGGATCGCGTAAAATTTGCCCGATCGAATCGGCAACCCGATCGGGGTGATCGACCAAAATCAGCGATGACCCCAGATGGCGACTTTGAGCTTGGGCAAACGCCGGGGTGAACTGCGGACCTCTGCCAGGAATGGCAAGTGCCGGTTTGCCCAACCCGACAAACTGCTCCGTCGCCGTCCCCGCCATCGCCACGGCAAAATCTGCCAGACGCAAACACTGAGCAAATGCATGTTGGGATAAGACCAACGTGGCATTACTTTGCCCGAAGACGATCGCCTCGTTATCCTCAATCGGGTGAGATGCTGCCGACAAATTACCCGGCTGAACTCGCCAGCCATAGGTTTCGAGTTCTTTTTGAAACGGCTCGATTTCCAATCCCGGCGCGATCGCCCCCAAAAAGACGATTCGGCGATCGGCAAACGCTTCGCGCAATCGAGTGACCGCCAACATCATCGGCTGCCAGTTTTCGTAGGCTTCTCGAGAGCGAGACCCCGGCAGCAACACCACCGTCATCGCGCGGTTCATCTCTTTGGTTTCCGAATCGCGATCGGTAAAGCGAACTCCCGTATCCTCTGGGGCGATCTCATCCATCATCGGATTGCCCAAATCGAAGGCCCGGATGCGATACTTCTGCAAAATCTCGGTGGTCAAACTGTCTCTCGGGAAAACGGCCTGACAGCGCTTGTTCCCCATCAACCAGCGTTCCCAGGGCAGGTAGACCGATCCCGACCAGCTTTCCCAGCGCTCGAACCAAGTGCGCCTCGGCAACCAACCGATATCATCGCGCAGGTAATACTCGGATTTTGCCGTTCCCACGAAGCTGTAGTCCGCTCCACTCCACCAGGCAAACAACAACGGCACGATATCTCCCACCGCCAGAATTTGCCCACCGTCCTTCGCCCACCGCTTCACCACCTTCATTTGTGCCAGCGTGAGTTTGAGCAAACCGCCGCGCAAGTCTCGCCACAACTGCCGACCGTCCATATAGACAAAACCGCCAGAGGGCATCGATTGCATCGGACCGATAATCGGCACCTCTGGAATTCGATCGTAAGCGCGACCTTCCCCGACTAACGGCAATGCAGCGAGTTCTGGCGGGTTGGGTTGATTTTGGAGTTCGCGCAAAATCCGAACGGCGATCGCATCTTCTCCGTGACCGTTACTCAAACACAGTAGCTTCACAGCAGCACCCTCTAGAAAAACAACTGATTCTAACCCATTTGACGATCGGCCGCGAACAATCGACTTCCCAGGACGACGCAAATTCCCGCTCCAAGGAAAGATAGCGCCCCCATCAGTCCCAAAGTTCCTAGAGTTGCGTCCTCAAGAGAGCCAAAAATATTGCCAAAGAGATTGAACGCCGCCCCAAATCCGCCAAAATACAAACCCACGCCAAATCCGGCTTGCTGGGGAGGAACGACCCCGAGCACGAACGGCACTCCGCCGTTATTCACCAAGCTAAACGCTAGGATTAAACCCACGAGCGCTAAGACCGTCAATCGCGGCACGAACCCCACCCCCAGGAGCAAGACCGCAGTTGACAACGCGCCCACCAACAAACCGCGATGGGTTTCCCAGCGGCTGGCAAGCCTCCCCAAAGGCAGGGCAGCAACTGCTGCGATAATGCCAAATCCGAGTAAAACGGGGGAAACGCTAGTCTCGGATAACTGTTGGGCGATCGCCCGTGCGAGGGTAGAAAATAAAAAGCGAAATCCAAAACCCAGACCGATGCCGGTGGCGAAGATGAAAATCGAACGGGCGATCGACGCTCCCAGAGAAGATAACCCCGGACGGTTACTCCGATCGGGACTCGGAGGATTTGGGAGTCCTTGAGGATGGAGCGCTCGCAGTACCGCCACCGCAGCCAAAAACGCGATCGACCCCAATGCAAACGCGAACCCCGGACCCAGAGCCAACCACCATTGACTCGAAGTCGGGGCGGTGGCGACCGCGATTCCACCCACCAACGTCACCACGCTCGCGGCTTTGGGTAATGCCGACGCAGATGCATATTGTCCCAACAAAGAGATCGCCGGAGAACGGACAATGGTCATCGCAAACGCCCAAGCCATCATCGCCCCCGGAAGTATCCAACGCACCGCTCCTGTGAAATTTCCCAAAATAGCGATGGTGGGAATGGCGATAAAGAGAGCGGACGAAACGATCGCTCCGATGGAAATCAGGGGAAATTGAGTCCCGAGCCATTGTTTGGTTCGATCGGAGAGCGTCCCCATCACCGGTTCGCCCACCATCCCCAACAGCGTATCGACAAACAACACCGTGACGGCAAATTCCTTGGGGAAACCAAATTGCACCAACAAATCCGCTAGATACAATCGATAAATCACCCAAGTTATGGTGAACGTACCTTGAACGGCAGCAACACCGATAACGGGTCGCCAAAGGACGAATCGCTGATGGAGTGAGGTGGATGTCAAAGGATCGCTCATGGTGTGAAATGTCCGAGAAAATACAATCTACATCTAAACGACCGCCAAACCCGATTCAGGCAGAGGGAACGGAGAACAATTAGAAGAAGCAACGCCCGCAGACTTCTACATTACAGCCACTCGTACTGCGATCGGCTCGAAAACAGACCAACATTAACACAACCGAAAGCATTACAGAAAGCACGCTCGAATTCATCGAGTCCGACCGAGCGAAAATCACTCTCTATTTCATCTCCCATTATCGGTTTTGTCCTTTCTGGGAAAATGAAAATCGAGCGATCGGGAACTGCTTTAACGATTCGTGCCGTCTGATGATGTGTAATTGGCAATACAATTAAGTTCGAGTTTAATTTAAAGTTGGGAGCTAACCATATTCAGGGCGATCGATTTTGGAAATCCCAAAATGACCTCGATCGACAGCTCGAACGCAAAACTTCAAGCGCAAAACTTGAATTTCTCAATAAATTTTCAACACAGTTACAGGTACGGTCAATGAAGCGACATCTAGTTTTTACGCTCTCAATCTGTGGTGTTTTTCTCTTCCCTGGAGCCTCGTTCGCTCAAGAAATTGAGGGATGTTTTATGGTGGACGGGAAAGATCGAGTCATCGATCTCGATCCGCTCCTCTGCCCGGACCAGGCCTTTGAGATTCCCGGACTCGACGGTGCAGTTGAAGAGCTGCCGCTCTCTCCAGGAACGCCATCTCTGGATCTAGATTCGGGAGCGATTTTAGTTCCGATTAAATCTCGCCTCGGCGGGATTCCGATCGTCGATGTCGTCTTTAATAACTCCCAAACCTTCGAGATGCTCGTCGATACCGGAGCCAGTGGTACGGTGATTACCGAAGCCATGGCAAAAGCCCTCGGAGTCGAAACGGCTGGAATCGCCCAAATCGATACTGCCAGTGGGAGAGGCGTTGAATTTCCCCTCGGGATCGTCAGTTCGATCGATGTGGGTGGAGCCAGCATCCAAAATGTCACCGTTGGCATTGCATCGCAACTCGATCGCGGACTGCTCGGACAAGATCTGCTCGGACAGTACGACGTGACCATTCGCGATGGACTTCTGGAGTTTCAACCTCGCGAACAGTAAGTTGATGTTGGGAATTAGGTGATGGAGAGCAGGGGAAGCTTTGGAGGCTTGGTTAGCTCTCGGAAGCTTGGGGGGCTTCGGAAGCTTCGGAGGCTTCAGGGGCTTTGGGCGGAGGCAACGAACACTGAGTTTTTCAACGATATCTCAATTCCCCCGTTTCTCTCGTTTCCCCCGTTTCCCCCGTTTCCCCCATTTCCTCCCCTTCTCCGCGTCCCCGCGTCCCCGCGTCCCCGCGTCCTCCCTCACCCCCCTAGCTTGACCTCCCTTTGTGGGATGATGAATTTGAAGAACTTCATCCAGAGATAAAAGTGATGATTCGGGCTTATGCTAGCAAAACCGCAGGCGACAAACTCGAGCAATTCGAGTACGAGCCGGGACCGCTTCAAAGCGAAGAAGTCGAAATTAAGGTCGAATATTGCGGGATTTGCCACAGCGATCTGAGTATGCTGCAAAACGACTGGGGCATCAGTCAGTATCCCCTCGTTCCCGGTCATGAAGTCGTCGGTACCGTTGCTGCGGTGGGCAATGGGGTGACAACCGTTGAAGTGGGTCAGCAAGTCGGATTGGGTTGGTTTTCTCATTCTTGTACCCACTGCGAGTGGTGCATGTCCGGGAATCAAAATTTATGTCTGACAGCCGAGCAAACGATCGTCGGTCGATATGGTGGCTTTGCCGATAAAGTCCGGGCTTACGAAGAATGGGTCATCCTGCTGCCAGAAGGGATTGACCCCGCCAAAGCCGGCCCGTTGTTCTGCGGCGGCATTACCGTTTTTAATCCGATCGTTGAGTTTGACGTGCAACCCACCGCTCGGGTGGCTGTCATTGGCATTGGCGGACTCGGGCACATGGCACTCCAATTCCTGCGAGCCTGGGGATGCGATGTCACTGCATTTTCGACGAATCCCGACAAAGAAGCAGAAGCCCGTAAATTGGGCGCGACTCATTTTATCAATTCTCGCGACTCCGAAGCCCTCAAGGCTGCTGCCAACTCCTTCGATTTCATTATTTCCACAGTGAATGCGGATCTCGATTGGAGTCTTTATATCGACGCGCTGCGTCCCAAGGGACGGTTGCATTTTGTCGGCGTTGTCCCCAGTGCCGTTCAAGCTCAGGCGTTCTCCTTAATCGCCGGTCAAAAATCCCTATCGGGTAGTCCCCTCGGCAGTCCGACGACGATTGCTCGAATGCTAGATTTCGCCGCTCGTCACGGCATCGAACCGATGACAGAAACCTTTGAGTTTTCTCGGGCGAACGAAGCACTCGCCCATCTAAAAGCAGGTAAGGCTAGATATCGGATCGTGTTGAAGCATTAGGTTAACCATCTAACCAGACCCGCACGAACTGCTAGAAAACACAAAAAAAGGGTAGCTTTCGAGCTACCCACAACCTTAAAGTTGAAACGTTAAAACTTTGGAGTTTGAGATAAATTTAACGGTTATCCCAAACCCTCAAACTGTCATTAAAACTTTAATGAGGTTAGGCTGTGACTTTCGTTTGAGTCACGGCTTTGAGTTCGCCGCTAGCGTACTTGGCTGCAAACTCATCGATGGGGATTTGCTTGATTTTAGAAGCATTACCCGCCGTCCAGAACTGCTGGTAGCGATCGGAGCACACTTGTTTCATGTACTTCATCGAAGGCTTGAGGAAGTGACGGGGGTCGAAGTTGGACGGATCTTTGGCTGCGGCTTCCCGAATGGCAGCAGTAATGGCCAAGCGGTTATCGGTGTCGATGTTGACTTTGCGCACGCCACTCTTGATTCCCTTTTGAATTTCTTCAACGGGAACGCCGTAGGTTTCGGGGATGTTTCCACCGTGCTGGTTGATCATGTCGAGCCATTCCTGGGGAACCGAGGAAGAACCGTGCATGACGATGTGCGTGTTAGGCAAGCGTTCGTGAATTTCTTCGATGCGGCTGATGGCGAGGATTTCACCCGTGGGTTTGCGAGTAAATTTATACGCACCGTGGCTGGTACCAATGGCAACGGCGAGGGCATCCACTTGGGTGCGTTCGACGAATTCAACAGCTTCATCGGGGTCGGTGAGCAGTTGTTCGCGGCTGAGAGTTCCTTCAAAACCGTGACCGTCTTCTTTGTCGCCTTGCATGGTTTCGAGAGAACCCAAGCAACCGAGTTCCCCTTCAACGCTCACACCAATCGCGTGGGCGACATCGACCACCGTGCGGGTGACGTTGACGTTATAGTCGAAGCTTGCCGGAGTTTTGGCATCTTCTTCGAGGGAACCATCCATCATTACGCTGGTGAAACCGTTGCGAATGGCGGAGTAGCAAGTCGCCGGACCATTCCCGTGGTCTTGGTGCATGACGACGGGAATGTGGGGATAGGTTTCAACAGCCGCGAGTACTAAATGACGCAGGAAGTTTTCGCCAGCGTATTTGCGAGCGCCGCGAGAAGCTTGAAGAATAACAGGGCTATCGGTTTCGTCAGCCGCTGCCATGATTGCTAAAATTTGTTCGAGATTGTTAACGTTGTATGCTGGAATCCCGTAACCGTTTTCTGCGGCGTGGTCTAGCAGCAGCCGCATGGGGACGAGCGCCATATGAATCCTCCTGATGATATCTCGTGACTAACTAGTACAAAAATGACTAGCTCGATCTTAATTAAAACAATCTTAAGATAATTCTCAACATTTGGCGAATTGTTTCGTTGTGCCAATTTTTTCTCTTGGATGTGCCGATCGCCCGTGCCAATTTTTGAGTTTTCGAGGCTCGATATTTTGGGGGGTTTTAAAAGGAAAGAGGGATTTGTTGTATCGTCAGAGCTTTCTCCGTCGAAATACTTAACTCTCAAGGGTAGATCGGTGAACATTCGATCTTTTATCTATATTTGAGTATATATGGCTAAAGTCCGGATAGTTATGGAAGATTAGCGGTACTTTGAAAATTAGTGTAGTTTTTGCATCAAACCCTGATACTGCAATAATACTATGTCGAAATCATAAGGATAACCGTTGGTGAGTCGGATAATTTGAGAAGTCATCTCATCTTCATAGGCAATATTATTGACCTGCATAATTAGCCGCTTTGCAGCATCAGGCGGTAAAAAACTGACTCGGATAGGAATGCTGGTAAAGAAGGGATGCCAATCAGACGGTCTGACAAAAGTGTCTCAAAACTTTATTCTGCATGGGTTCTGGTTGCCAGTTGTGGTCGGATGGTCGTAGACAAGTGGTAGCACCAGAGCGATCGCTTACTTGTAGAGAAAAAGGAGTAGTACTCTGTCAATTTTGAACAGGACTTCCGGAAGTACGCTACATATAGCGCATACTGAGTCTAGACGATCGCTCACGATCTTCAAGAAAGAGCGCTTCCCCAAAACTCCCTAAAATCTAAAATAGAAATCAGCTCGCGTTCAAATTTTCCCCATCTTAATGGATAGAGTTTGAAGTTCAATACTCAAATAATTTGAGAGTCGTTCAGTTTTAATTTGATAGACAGTTTTGGTGGTTAGATTAGCCACTTTTTTGAGAAAGTTCCAGACGAGCAACGCACAAGCAATATGATTTATTTGAATTCTCGCTTGGCGATATTGACAAGCTTCGAGACCGGTAAGTTGCTTGACTTCACGATAAAATCCTTCAATCTTCCACCTCAGCCGGCATTCTTGGCTAACAACCAACGTTGAAGATTGAGTTAAATCATTTGTTGCCAGATATTCCGTTCTGTTGGAAAAAATAGTAACCCGAAATAGCTTCACCTTTTTTTGAGCTAAAAAATTATTTATTTTTATCAGTTTTCCTTTTTTATTGTCAAATTTTAACCATTGAAGATTTTCGATTTTCTGCTATTTTTGTTGACCTCCAGTATCATCCACTAGACGATTCTTTTTTAGAGAAACGTAATAAATTTTTCCGAGACGATTGATTAAAACGATGATTTTTTGAGCAGTATACCAGCTATCCATCAGAATTTAAGCAAAAGCTAGCTCTTTTTGATATACAGTATGCTCAAGCATATCGGCAACATGATCTAGCTTACTTTTTCCATCACCATCTGGATCGTACATGCGATAGTCAATCAGGCAGAATTATCCGGTTTTTGGATTGACATAAATACAGCTAATTAGACCAATTCCTCGAATAAATCGATATTTGTTGGCGCTATATTGACAACGCACTAGTTCAATCTTTTTGGCAAATCTTTTGTTGAGAACGGTATCATCAAAAATTAGACTAGCTCGAAAGTTTTAATCTAGCTCTAATTTTGCCGCTTCCCAAATTACTCTAGGTGTTAATTTTTCTGAACTCAAGTAATGGTTAATTGTATCATGGCTCAAATCTTGAAGATGGTCGGCGAAGTTGGTAATTGTATGATTTTTTTGACTACTTATAAAGATACTGACAGTAATCTAAATAACTAAAATTTACTTCTTTTATTCATGATTTTGCGCTCAATATATTTTATCATTCACACTCACTCATCTACGGAACTCATAGTCTAGACAATGGCGATCGCTTAGACTCGCTATACGCTATATGTAGTTTACTTGCGTAAGTCTTGTCAATGCTGCCTCTAACCTGGATTATTCATGAGCGGGTGGGGAAGGTGCGCTCGCTCAAAAACCCCGTGGGTGAAGAAATGAGAGACACCCTACCTATAGCCGGGAAAGAATTAGCCCAGTGGGAGAGCAGCTGAAAAATCTCGCTCGGAGCCTGATTCTATTACATTTCCGGCTCTTTTTCTTCTCGCGAGCGCATTTCCTTGTGAATAATCCAGGTTAATCTTCGATCGCGTTGATGAGAACTTCCATCAAGCTCATATCTTCCATTTGGTCGATGGTGACGGTATCGCAGATATCGAACTTCGCACCGATCCCTTCCATTTGGTCGTCGAGGGCTTTGAGAAAGCTGGTTGCCCCAGCATCAGAGCCGATTTGAATAAACGAAATCGCCAGCTCTTCATCTCGATCCATCTGGCGGGATGCTTCGACGATAACCCGCATCACGGCTTTGCGATCGTTAGGTTCGCCGTCAGTCACTACGAGAATGGTTTCGCCTTCAGGCTTGGTTTCCCCAGCAGCTTTGCGTCCGAAATAATTGTTCGTGGCATCCTCGAGAACGGAAGCCAAATCTGTCGTTCCCATGGGATCGTTTTCGAGGAAAATCTGTTCGACTTTGCTCGAGGTGACGTTATCGTAGCGGCGAAATCGTCCGGCGAACGTATAAACGGTGATGCCGTCGGGGTCGAATTGCTCGCACTTGCGGGCAACTGCTAGGGTAGACTCTTGGGCGAGTTCCCATCGGCTTTTACCACCGGGAGCATCGGGAGCGGACATGCTGCCGCTTTTATCAAGGATGAGGGTATAGTCGCGGTCTTTCAAAATAGAATCACTCATTTGAGTTCGATAAAAAATATAAAGTTCCCCACCCATGCGTTTCTCCGTTCGTATCTGCGGGGAATGCTTGGCGCTCTTGTTTTGCCGAGAATTTGACTGTCTCAACGGGACGAACGCTTTGTTTTTTATGCTAACAAGTCTCGATCGCGATCGCCCACGATCGAAAAGTTCGGTGAATACGGTTCGGTTATTTCATAACGTCAGTTCTGATAAAACTGTTTCAGGTGAAGGTGGGGAATGGGGAATGGGGAATGGGGAATGGAGTGCCCCGATCGCATCGAGCAGCTCCGAACATCTACCAGAGTCAACATTTGGAGCTGTGACTCAACCAAAATTGAGGTTTTGTAGGGTGTGGGATGCGGGTCACCCCGTCTCTAAAGTGACCTTTACTTTTCCGTAAATCGCCAAGTGCCGTTCCACTGTTCCGGCAGACCTAGCGTCTTCAATCGGTCGATTCGCTCGAGATAAAGTTGAGCGGTTTTGTCGAGAGAATTCACCTGTAAAACTCGCTCGAAAAATCCTTTGGCCGAGTCTAATTCCCCTCGGCGATAAAACTCTAAGCCTCGCTCGAAATCCGGTTGCGTTTTGAGTTTCAACTCTCGAGTTTCTTGAGTTTCTCCATCGAGGACTTCATAGACGGAAATTGGCTCGCTTCTGCCTTTGACAATTGCCCGATCGAGGAATCGAAGCTGAAACTTTTCCCGATCGTGCATTTTATCAACGACTTGTTCGGAAATTAAGAGGGAAACGCCGTAAAACTTTGTCAACCCTTCCAACCGGGCGGTCAAATTCACGTTATCGGAAAGGGCATCTCCTTCCATCCGTCCGGCTTCTCCCACAATCCCCACCATGACGTGACCGATGTGAATGCCGATACCAATTTTAATCGGTTGGTAGCCCGATTGGAGTCGTTTCTGGTTGTATTCTCGCACTTTATCGAGTTTGGCAATTCCGGCAACGACCGCATCGTCGGCGCGATCGGGAAAGACTGCCATCACCCATCTCCTAAATATTTG
>JAXHUC010000095.1:0-26081 GCA_034189805.1 Cyanobacteriota bacterium | reverse complement strand
TGCTTGCAAGGAGCACCACCCTTCCTCAGCTCCTGAGGAGGGGGGGTTTTCTTTTTGGGGTACACGAGTTTTTTTGTAGGCTTTGGGAGCTTGGTTAGCTCTCGGGAGCTTGGGAGGCAACGAACACTGAGTTTTTCAACGATATCTCAATTCTCCCGTTTCCCCCGTTTCTCCCGTTTCTCCCGTTTCTTCCGTTTCCCCCATTCCCCCATTCCCCGTTCCCCATTCCCTGTTCCCCGTTATCTAAAGTTCTTCGCAAATTCGATCGAACGCCGCACTGGGGTTTTCCGATGCCGTGATGGGGCGACCGATGACTAAGTAGTCGGCTCCGGCTTTCAAGGCCGCTGCTGGGGTTGTGGTGCGGCGCTGGTCTCCCGTTTGCGCCCAAGTCGGTCGCACCCCCGGACAGACGAAGAGAAAGTCTTCACCGCAAACCCGTCGCAACTGCTCCACTTCCTGGGGCGAACAAACTGCGCCTGCCATCCCCGATTCTTTGGCGAGTAATGCCATTTGTAGCGCGTACTCTGGCACTTCGATCGGGATTTTTAAATCGAACGCCACATCCCGCGAATTGAGGCTGGTTAAGAGGGTAATGGCGATCGGCTTTGGAGGAGCCACATTAGCGGCTGCCGCCCCTTCCCCGACGGCTTCGACAGCGGCTTTGAGGGCCGAACGTCCGGCAGTGGCATGAATCGTCAGCAAATCGACCCCGTAGCCAGCGGCGGCCCGACAGGCTCCGGCGACGGTATTGGGGATATCGTGAAATTTTAAATCCAGGAAGATGCGCTTATTTCGTTCTTTAAGCGCTGGAAGTAGGGTGGCTCCAGTGCTGACAAATAACTCCAACCCCACCTTCCAGAACGAGACTTGGGGCAAGGAATCGATCGTGGCGATGGCTTCGGCTTCGCTAGAAACGTCGAGGGGAACGATAATTCGATCGGCAGCAGACATAGGAAATAACGAACGATGAGTGATGAATGATAAACGGGAGTGGGGAGCTGGGGGAGAAACGGGAGAAACGGGGGAATGGGGATATCGTTGAAAAACTCAGTGCTTATTGCCTCCCCTGCCTCCCCCTTACAAGGGAATGCTTTTCACAATTGGAGGGAATTGGCACGATCGCGCTTTTGAACTCACACGAAAATTCAATGGTTTTGCCTCCCGACGGTCGGCGTTCCCTTGCGTCTTGCGCCGACGCGGGGTCCGACCGTTGCCTCCCCTGCCCCATTTCACGCCCTACTAAAAAACATACACTTGTAAGCCTGCCTCCCCAGCCTCCCCAGCCTCCGAAGCTTCCAAAGCCCCCGAGAGCTAACCAAGCCTCCCAAATCCCCGTTCGTTACTTCCCCACCCCAGGACTGGCGACCAATTCGAGAGACTCATCTAGCGCGTCCAGGGGATTACCACCAAAAGGACTGCCATCGGCATTTTCCAAGACGAACCCCGCATCGCGAATCATCTCGAAGTCCCGTCGCGCCGCTTGTCCGGGAGTGGTCAGGTAATCACCGATAAAAATCGAGTTCGCGGCATACAAACCCAGAGGTTGGAGCGATCGCAAGTGAACTTCCCGACCCCCAGCAATCCGCAGTTCTTGGGTGGGTAGAATCAACCGAAACAAGCACAACAAGCGCAAGCAATGGCGGGGATCGAGTTCGCCGCGTCCGGCAAAGGGCGTACCTTCAATGGGAATCAGGAAATTCAGCGGCACGCTGGTAACTTCGAGTTCGCGCAAGGAATAGGCCAGGTCGATCGCATCATCGTCAGATTCTCCCATGCCCAGGATGCCCCCGGAACAGGTGGTCATCCCCGCTGTTTGTACGTTTTTAACGGTATTGAGGCGATCGTCGAAAGAATGGGTGGTGCAGATTTGGGGATGGTAGTTCTCGGAAGTATTGAGGTTGTGGTTGACCCGATCGACTCCTGCCTCAGCCAGACGGCGGGTTTGCTCCCCGTCGAGCAGTCCCAAACAAGCACAAATCTTCAAATCGTAGTCGGTTTTGACCGATCGCACTGCATCCAAAACCTTCTCGAATACCGACCCAGACGGCGATCGCCCCGAGATTACCATACAGAAGGTTCCCGCGTTTAATTTTGCGGCCCGATCGGCGGCTGCGAGAATTTTCTGACGGGCGAGCATCGGGTACTTCTCGATTTCGGCAGCGGAAATCTTCGACTGGGAGCAGTAATGACAATCTTCTGGGCACAGACCGCTCTGAGCGTTGAGCAAAAAGTGCAGTCGCACCCGATTTCCCCAGTACTTGCGGCGCACGCGATAAGTTGCCGCGAGTTGGTCGAGGAGCAGGTCGTCCGGCGCGCTCAAAATCGCTCTAGCCTCGGCGCGATCGAGCAACTCCCCAGCCAAAACGCGATCGGCCAGTTGGTTCCAATTGGGAAAATCCATCATCAGCACTCACCACTCCACTTAACATCCATTGCCAGCTCGTTCGCCCGTTCGGAAAAACTCGTTAATAAAAATTAGACGTATCCGGATCGGCTGCAAACGCCAGCCACAGGGGAAACTGTAGCATCGACAGGGGAATTCGGTCTTCCGATTCGTCGATGAGAATCAACGGCAACCGCCCCGCTTGCAAGAGTCGATCGCCCCGCTGAGCTAGGGGTTCTGGCGCTTCGCACAAGACCACCCCCCGATCGGGTCCGAAATCCGCCCGCGCGATCCCCAAACAATCCTGCAAGCCGCGCCGCCATTCCCCCAACCGTTCCGGAGTATTCGCCAAAATCAGCACGCACAAGCGCCGATCGTAGAGCGATCGCAACACCGAAGCGATCGCCGAAGCAATCAGCACGTTTTGCAAGCGCGAACCCATCGTCCGCAGCGCCCCCCGTCCGCCTTGGGTAAAAAACCAGTAAGAGACCCGTTCGGCATGAATCGGCTCGAACGTTCGTCGCAGTTGCCAGGGAGGGCCGTAGTAATCCGGTTGGTTGCGATATCGATCGAGCAGTCGGCGAATTTGCCGCGTTTCCTCTTGAAATCCCTGTCCGGCGAATTGAGGACTGGGGCGCTCTCCCCCTCGTTCCTCGCTTGCCGGACGCTCGGCCGCGCGGGGAGGAGGCGCTGGCGGCACTAGATCGAGCTGTTCTGCCGTCGCGGCTAAATCCTGCAAACTCCCCACCAAATACTCCTTAAATCCCTGCACTCGCATCGCCAGATCTTGAGAGGCTCCCGCAAAGGTCGTTTGCATTTCCTTGCGGATTCTTTCCTGACGGCGCTCCAACTGTTCGATCTCCACTTCGAGGGCTTTGCGACGCTGTTGGACTTCTCTGAGGGACTCTTTGACCAAACCCGCCATTGCCGCTTTCATTTGCTCGTACTCGGCGCTCGTTTGTGCTTTGAGCGCTTGCAGTGCGGCAATTTCCTCTTTCAAGCTCTGACGTAACTGCGGCGAAGGCGCTGGCTCTCCCGGTGCTGGCGCGGCGCTCGTTCCGGAGAAGTCGGGCTTGGGTGCGGGTCGATCGAACCGACTCGGCGATTCGGTGGGCGAGGGAGATGTTTCGCGAGATTGAGGCGTAAGGGGTTGGGGAGACTCTGGGGTTGGGGATTCGTCTGGATTCATGAATAACGTCTAATGTGGATATACCTAAAACCCTAGTGAAGAACACCGGAACGGGAAGCAGTTTAGGAGCAATCGCAGCCCGATCGGGGTTTGAGCTTCGCATATACGTAAGGCGCGAATCTTGAAATCTTCTAGAAACGCGCGGATCGATTCGGATACCAAATCATCGAGATTTTCTTCAATCCGAGAGAGGATAGTACCGCTCCAAACAGGTTCGTAACGTTTTCGCGTTGAAAAGAACGGGTAAGAAATGAATGCTTTTGACTTCTTTAAAGTAGAACAGGATGGGGACGGGCGGCCAAAAGATGCGCCAATTTTGCCAGTCGCAGTAGGGAAAAGTGCGGATGAGTTTATCCGAACGGTAAACATCGAGAGCCGTTGGGGTAAACTTCAAGCGAATCGTTGCGGTTTGGATCGATAAAAATAATCCAAATAAGGCGATCGTCCCGGCCAACCAAACTTGCACCAGCAGCAGTGGAATCGCACCGATGGTTAGCACCAAAGGGATGGTATAGCTTGGGGCCAACTCGATCGCTTCGGCAGAATCTAAACTGGATGTGGCGGTATTCACGTTTCTCTTCCTCCGTGCGGCAGTACAAACTACTTTATACCACGGGTGGATTCGAGGGGGATTTCCTGTCACGATCGATAACACTCAGACTCGATCTTTTATCCGCTAGAATTCAATTTCAGTCGGGTTTTGGTGTTCGATCGCACCGGAGACGTTAGCTCGATCGCTGCGATTGGTAAAATACTAGACCAAACTGGAAACGTTGAGTTGAGCGAACGATTGTTGATGTTGCCCCAAATCGAATTGATACCGGGTGCGCTCTCTGAAATCCTAGTCTCAGCGGTCGATACGGGATGCCTAACCCAAACCGACCGCTACGGATTGATGGCTGCCGTCCTGAATGAGTCTCTCAATGAAGAAGAACGGCGATCGGTCGATCGACTCTTGCGATCGATTCGGCGAGGACAAATCAAAACTCTCGATCGGCTTTAGAGCTGATTCCCTCGAATTTTGAATCGATATCAAGATTCGAGCTTTCGATGCACGTCCGGTTAACCCCAGTCTTCGCTTTAGTTCTAGTGCAGCGCGGCAGAAATAACTGACCAGCTCTCTACCGCTGAAAGCTATGTACAGTAAGCATTTTAATTTTTAATTTTGCATTTTTAATTCCGCGTAGCGGCACTAGGAATCCGGTTTCTTCACGGCAACCTCTCCCGTTCCATCGGGTTGAATAATTTCCAAAATTAATTTGGCATTCCCACTCGTTCTGTCTCGAAACCGAGTCAGATCCGCACTGGCTGCCGCCACTTTATGAAGCGTTTTGGCGGTCTTCTTATCCTTGGCAATTTCGAGTTCCTCAACGCTGAGCGATCGCTCTTCCTCCACCACCGCTCGAACGATGGGAACCAGCGGTGCGGCTTCGAGACAAGCTTGCTGGTAGCTCACTTGCAACGCCAACAATTCGCAAAGTTCGATCGCCCCTTGTTCTACGGGGGTCAGTTGGGTATTCTCCGTTTTCGCCGAAATAGACACGATCGATTCCTCCGTAATTCCATTGGCAAACCGCTGTGCGGGAAGTCGGTCTTCTTCCCATAACGTTCGCACCAGTTCCATCGCTTGGTGACGCGCGCGAGAACTATCTTTTTTCGCCCCGAGCAGCACGAGAACCCCCTCTCGCTCCATTGTGGGTTTCTCCAAATTATCGATGATGAGATAGTGAACGGTTTTACCGGACACGCGATTGAATTCCCTTCGATGATGTCGAACGGCAGCCAAGTCCGCCGAGATTTATCCTACACCGATCGGGTAGCTTTCGGGAGCTTCGCTAGCTCTCGCTAGCTCTCGGGAGCTTCGGAGGCTTCGGGGGCTTGGGAGGCTCAGATATCAGATGACAGATATCAGCGATCGGAGAGCCTGCCTGCTCCATGAAAACTCACGATGAGCATAGAGCTGGCATTGATTCTTCAGGTACACAAGCTGAATTTGTCATCTGTCATCTGTCATCTGATATCTGAATTGTCCCCCATTTCCCCCATTTCCCCCATTTCCCCCATTTCCCCCATTTCCCCCATTTCCTCCTCTCCGCGTCTCCGCGTCATCTTCTCCCCCGCTCTTCCGGCTCGCAATATGGTTTGATATTATGGTAAGTCTGCAAATCGATCGCAACCCGTTTTGGAAGGAGATGCCCTATGGCCCGCATGTACTACGACGAAGATGCAAATTTAGACCTACTCGCAGATAAAACTGTCGCCATCGTCGGCTATGGTTCTCAAGGTCACGCCCACGCTCTCAATCTTAAAGATAGCGGCATCAACGTCATTGTCGGGTTGTATCCCGGCAGCAAATCCGCCCCGAAAGCAAAGGATGCGGGGTTGGTGGTACATACGGTTGCCGACGCGGCAAAGGCAGCAGATTTGATTATGATTCTGCTGCCGGACGAGGTGCAAAAATCTGTTTACCAAGAAGAAATTTTACCCAACCTCGAAGATGGCAATATCCTGGCATTCGCCCACGGCTTTAACATTCATTTCGGTCAAGTGGTTCCTCCATCAGGTGTGGATGTGATGATGGTGGCTCCCAAAGGACCGGGACATTTGGTGCGGCGAACCTACGAACAGGGAGAAGGGGTTCCTTGCCTGTTTGCAGTGTACCAAGATGCCACGGGTCAGGCTCGCGATCGGGCAATGGCCTACGCTAAAGGAATCGGCGGAACGCGCGCGGGGATTCTCGAAACCACGTTCCGGGAAGAGACGGAAACGGATTTATTTGGCGAACAAGCAGTACTCTGCGGCGGTTTGAGCGCTTTGATTAAAGCTGGGTTTGAAACCCTCGTCGATGCCGGATACCAGCCGGAGTTGGCCTATTTCGAGTGCCTGCACGAGGTGAAACTAATTGTGGACTTAGTGGTTGAAGGCGGACTCGCCACCATGCGCGATAGCATCTCGAATACAGCCGAATACGGTGATTATACTCGCGGTCCGCGTATTGTAGACGATCGCACCCGCGCCGAGATGAAGAAGATTTTGAGCGAGATTCAATCGGGAACCTTCGCCCGAGATTTCGTCTTGGAAAATCAAGCCGGGAAGCCCGGATTTACCGCCATGCGCCGTCAGGAAGCCGAACACCCGATTGAAGAAGTGGGTAAAGATTTGCGGGCGATGTTTAGCTGGCTCAAAAAGAAATAGATACCGAGATCCGCGCAGAATTGGAGTGTAGGGGAAGTCAAGTCGATCGAGAGCGCTTCCCCTGCAATACCAAACTCCGAATCGTAAATCCCAAAAATAAACCCAGACCGAAAATCGCCCAAAAAACCCATGGCGAGGTGTCTTCCAAACCGCTCGATAGGTTCATGCCAAACAGACTGGCGATCGCTGTTAGGGGTAAGAAAAATGCCACGAGCAGATTCAAACGATGAGACGTGCGCGCCACTTCTCGTCCGAAATGCGCCTGTTCCTCCGCTTGAGTGGCGATTGTCAAATCTAGTGCATTTTTGACATCGATTTGCAGCAGTTCGCTGATGCGATCGAATTCCCCCGCCCAATCCCGCAGTTCGATAAGTTCCTCCACTTGGGGCAACGACTCCCGCGCCGATTGTAGGGTTTGGTGGAGGCGTTTGCTCGCTCGGTGCAGGGGGAACGCACTTTGAAGAATGCGAAAGTAATCCGTCGCCGCGCTCGATTGACGGTAGGCTGCATCGAGTTGGTCGATCGTGCTACCGTACTCTTCAAGGTGCTTTTTCAACATCGGCAAGCCCCCTCGACCTTTACTGTAGTGCCAGTTGCCATCGGGCGATCGCCAGAAAAAAACGATTTGGCGATCGGACGTACCGGGTTCGGGAACTTTATGCAACACCAACAAAAGGTGACCGTCTGCCACCATTGCCCTCTGCCGTCCTCCTTTTTGGCTCAACCTCGATCTAATTTTGTCGGGAATTTTCCATTCCAAAGGCACTTGCATCGCTCTTCTGGTTACTGACTCGGGGGTATTTTATTGTAACGAGAATACTCACGGGCTTGTTGGCAGTGGTGTTATGTCGCGGTTGTACTCTGGATGAGGAAAGATGCCGTGCGTGAATTTTCTTCCTTTCGATCGGTTTTCCCTAACGCGATTCTGGATAAAATTGGGCAACAACTTCAATCTTGCCGATAATCTGACGGTTAAATTCGGGTAATTCCGCCGCCGGAACCCAGAGTTCTCGATGCACTGACCCGCCCACCGTTTGCACCGGATACTTTTTAATATATTCCGCCGAAACAAAAAATCGAGTTACAAAACCTGCCCCGCTCGCTTTTACATTCCAATCTCGGGCAATTTGCGTGGCATATTCGAGATTCAGAACCGGATAAAAAATGGGTTGTTCGGGCAGGCGAGGTGGAAACGATCGCCATCCCGACTCGCGAATCAAAGCAAGTTCTTCAGGTCCGATGGGACGGTAAAGCGCAATTTTGTCCATATTTAGCGTCTTGGCGGTCGGAAATTACCACCTTTCTCCCTGAAGTCTAGCGTTGAAAGGGGGCAAGCGTGTTATAGAATGCAGCAAACGAGATCGCGATTTTTATCTGAGCCAATAGTGGGGGACAAAATTATGACAGAGCGCATACCCGTAGGAGTGGTTGGAGCCTCTGGTTACGGCGGCGTTCAGCTCGTCCGCTTGTTAGTCGAGCATCCAGGAGTCGAGCTGGTTTATTTAGGAGGTCAAAGCAGTGCGGGCAAGTCTTTTTCTGATATTTACCCCCATCTAGCCCATCAAGTTAATTTAAAAATTGAAGCCGTTGATGCCGAGACGATCGCCCAACGCTGCCAAGTGGTATTTTTATCCTTACCGAACGGTTTGGCTTGGCAAATCGCACCTACTTTACTCGAGAGAGGCTGTAAAGTCCTCGATTTATCAGCCGACTATCGATTTTTTAACATAGATACCTATCAAACTTGGTACGGCGGCGATCGCACCGATACCGATACGGCGGCCACCACCACCTACGGCTTACCAGAACTGTATCGCGATCGCATCAAAGAGGCGCAACTCGTTGGCTGTCCCGGCTGCTACCCAACCGCCAGCTTGCTCGCGATTTCTCCTCTGCTCAAACAGGGGTTGATCGAACCGGGAACCGTCGTCATCGATGCCAAATCCGGAACCTCCGGTGGTGGGAGACAAGCAAAAACCAACTTACTTCTGGCCGAAGCGGATAATTCCCTGGGAGCTTATGGGGTCACTCGCCACCGCCACACCCCAGAAATCGAGCAGATTTGCAGCGATCTTTCCGGACATGATGTCATGGTACAGTTTACCCCCCACCTCATTCCCATGGTACGGGGCATTCTCTCCACTGTTTATTCCACCCTGCGCGATCCCGGTCTAGTGCGAGAAGATTTAATCACCATTTATAAAGCCTTCTATCGCAACAACCCATGGGTGAAAATATTATCCGGTGGCGTTTATCCCCAAACCAAATGGGCGTGCGGCACGAACCTATGCTATATCGGAGTTGAAGTCGATCAGCGCACCAACCGGGCGATCGTCATGTCGGCGATCGATAATCTGATGAAAGGTCAAGCCGGTCAAGCTCTGCAATGCATGAACCTGATGACAGGGATGGACGAGATGCTGGGATTGCCTCAATTGAGTTTTTATCCCTAGGTTTTTCTCTGGTTTTGGCTCCCAGAATACTCTAAGTCAAAATATCAGTCGAAAGCGGGTTTATCTGTCGGGTGGTGCGCCAGGTCGCCAACCACGAGTCATTCACCCAATATGGATAGCAGCGAACTTCTCAAGCGTTATGCCGAGGGCAAACGGGATTTTTCCTGGGTCGATCTTCAAAAGACTTCCCTTGGGGGAGCGATTCTGGGTAGAATTCGATTGTCCCGAGCCAAACTCAGCGGCGCTATCCTCACGGGAGCGGATTTAACTCAGGCTTTTTTACTCAAAGCCGAATTGGTCGAAGCCAACTTGCAAGGGGCAGATTTGGCCGAAGCGAATTTGCAAAAAGCCGATCTCACCGGAGCCAACCTGCAAAAAGCCAATTTAGTCGGGGTAAATCTCTCGAAAGCCGTCCTGGCAGGGGTTAATCTAATGGGGGCGAACCTCAGCGATGCCGATTTGACGGGCGCGGATTTAACCGGAGCGGTGCTGGAGTTTGCCAACTTGATGGGGGCGAAACTCAATGGGGCGAATTTGACCGGAGCCACCCTCGAAGGCGCGAACCTCGCCGAAACCGAACGTTACGATGCCGATTTTACCGAGGCGACGATGCCCGATGGGAAAGTCTATGCAGACTGGGCGATCGAAAATCCCGAACCGGACAAGCCATCGGAACCCGAAGAACCTGACGAACCTCACGAGTATCGATATCTCATCCCCAAGCCGCGAGATATTACCCCCGATCCCGAACCCCTCTTTCCCAATAAAGCGGGTTTAACTGGCGAAAAATTTCGTCGCGCTTTGCCTTGGAAAGCTTTGCTGCCATTGGGCATCGGCTATCTTTGCTTCGGCCAACAGCTTGCCGTCTGCGATGCCTCGGTGTGGGCGTGGTTGCTGGCTGCTTCCGGGGCGATCGCTTGGTATTACGATAAAGTGTTAACCTGGCTGGCTCCCTTAGCTGGGGTCTTTGCGGTGATGTTCTCCGCGCCAATCTCTCTTTCTATATTCCTCGTCGTCCCCATTGGCCTATCCGCCGTTGCCACCATTTTTAACTGTATTTTTAGCGGTCGCGGCGCGTACGATTCCCTCAAGTTTAGTATTTGGCTCTGGGGAAGCCTGCTGTTTCTCGGGGCTTTTCTCAATGGCGCGCTGGCATTTCCGTTGGTTATAGCGTTTATTTGCGTCACCTTTGGCGTGCAAGTTTGGGCGGGAATGGGATACTTGGGATTTAATAAAGTCCAAACTGTACGAGTGATGGCGAGTGTTGCGGGGATGGGATTAGTCCTGGGGGGATTTATCGGGTTGGTATTTTAAGGGATCGTGTTGCCTCAGTCCGTCTGGGTTATTTCGAGTAGAGTGCGATCGAGAAAGACTATCCCCCGGCAATGTCAAGGTGAAAGCTTTAATCACTGGCTTCGAGCCAAATGACGACGGTTTGAATGCTTCAGAATTAGTCGTGAATTCGTTGCGCGATCGCCCCACTCCCGAGCTGCGTCCGTATATCGATCGGATCGATTTTCAAATTCTGCCGGGAAACACCAATATTCTCGGGCAAGCCATCGATGACATCCTCAACGCCACTTCCCCCGATATCTGCATCGGTATCGGTCAAGCGCGAGGTTACAATCGGATCGCGATCGAGCGAATGGCAAAGAATTTAAGGCAGTTTACCACGCCCGATCGAGGCGGAAATACACCCAAAGGTAGACCCATTATCCCAGAGGCTCCCATTGCTTACTGGCATTCGTTACCAGAGCTAGATCGTTTGGTTTCGTTACTAGAAGATCGCAATATCCCGGCGAGGATATCTAACGATTGTGGGACGCATTTGTGCAATCAAAGTTTTTATCATGTTCTCCATTGGCGATCGACTCGTAATGTAGCGATGAAAGTGGGTTTTATTCACATCCCGCCCCTTCCAGAACAAGTCATAAAGTATTGGCCCGAGTCGCCGTTCGTGCCCATGGAGATGACTCGAAAAGCTATATCGATCGTTATCTGCGAGCAAATAAACCGATCGAATCGATAGAATTTTCTAAATGTTGGAGTTTAAAGTTAAGTTAAATATTAAAAGTTCGAGCTTTTTAAATGCCTGAAAATACGATGTGGCGTTTCTCATTATCATGAGGTCCAAAAAATGTAGGGGCGGGTTTCGCTAAAAATCATGCCCCTACAGGGATTAATTATCAAAACCCGCCCTCGCGCTTATGTACTCAAACGCTTTGTAAGGGCGGGTTTAGGGATATGTTCGGAGTCTTACCCAAAATTTAAATTCAAAACCCGCCCCTACCCATTGGGATTTTGACCCTATCTAAAATCGAACCTGAATCCTTACACTTTTTCTAAACTATTTTTTTCGCATCATAAAAGCGACACCCGGTTGCGATTAAGCCAACTCAGAGTGTCGCCTGGGGTTAGAAAATAGCCTGATTCGTAACGATCGCCCGTTCGGATTCTAGAACAAAATTTCTCGAGCCTCAGCGCGACCCGAAACTAAGAAATGCTCGAAGCCGCTGCGCAGTTGACCGGAACCGACTGCCTCGGCAACATCGGGATTGCGATCGAGATAGGCACTCTCGTCGAAAATCGCACTGGGATCGCGACCCTCGAATTGTCCGAGTTCGATGAAATGCTCGAATCCATCCTCAAAGCTTCCCGCGATAACAGCAGCCGTCACGTCGGGATTCTGGCTGAGGTAGAAGACTTCATCGTAGAGCAGACCGTATTTGCCCGATACCTCCTCGAGCAATCCTTTGAAGCCCTCAGAATCGATCGCCTCTCCAGTGAGCAAATCGATCGTGTCGGTGGCTTCATCGTAGTTGAAGTACGGACTCGGATCGCGACCTTCCGATTGACCGAAAAGGTTGAAGTGTTCCCAACCGCTGGTAAATTGACCGGCTTCTACAGCAGCAGCCACATCCGAATTACCAGCTAAGTAGTAAGCTTCGTCAAACAAAGCACTGGGGTTGCGACCTTCAAACTGACCGAATTCGATAAAGTGCTCGATGCCACTCTCCAAGAAGCCCTCGGCAACAGCTTCCCGAACATCTTCGTACATTCCCAGATAGTAAGTTTCGTCGAAGGCAACACCAAGTTCGCGATTGTCGAGATCGTCGAGGGTATCCTCTTCTCCAAAAAAGCGGGCATATTGCTCGAGGGTAAAGATCGCTTGGGACGCAGAAATCTCCGGGAGAGTACCGCCTTGAATGTAGTTGAGGACGCTCGAGAAAACATTTGCGCCTACTTGTTGCCCCAGTCGGCGACTGTTCACATCTCCGTCATCGAAGTGGATGCCGCCGTAGAGGCGGGAGATACCGCCTTCGTCAGCCGCTTCGGTAAAAGTGTCCCATTCCAGCGTGAGGGTTTCTTGAGGCGTGATACCCGGCTCGAAGCGAGATTCACCCGGCTCGAAGGTGACGGAACCTCCAAATTCATCGCTGCCGGAAAACAACCGCAACACTTCTGCTGCTGCGGCGCTGAAGGCGCTGTGTCCGGAGGTGTATTCGGCAAACGGTGGGGAGGGGTCGCTACCGGGAGTTTGGTAGGTGAGAAAATCCGTCGCCAAGATCGTTTGCGTTCCCGCATTGGGACTCCAAGCTTCGATCGCGTAACCGCCGAGTTCTTCATTCAATTCTCCAATCAGACCTAGTTCTCCCAATTCGCGAACGGCGCGCACGGGACGGACGTAATCGTAGAAAACTTTCGCTTCCCAAGTGGCAATCCCGGCATCGAAGACGGCATTCCCCAAGGCGAAAAACATTTGAGCGTCTTCATCGAGAGTGCGATCGTCCCGTGCCGAAACAAACTGCCCGAAAGTCATCCAAGTACCGGGCGGGAAGGAAGTTCCCCCAGCGTCTTCCCAAAACTCAGCAATGAGCTTTTGCTCGTCGGTGAGGTTGGCGCTGTAATCGACGACTTCTTGAGTTTGCGCGATAAACTCGGGGTTGATAATCGTGCCGACAATATCCCGACTGATGTTGACCATCGAGCCATCTGCCAGGGTAACGGTCTTGGCTTCGAGATCGACGGTCCCATCGACGAGTAGGAAAGGTTCGGGTTCGACGGGGCGAAACTGACCGCCAAATTCCAAGCCAAAGCCCGTCACCTCTGCCCATTGGGGGGTGAGAAAATTTTGAATTCGAGCTTCCTCTCCCGGTTCCGCATCGATGGGGACGAATTCTGGAGTCCAAAGCTCGATGCTGCTGGAATTGCCTGCGGCGTTGCTCGGTTGGTAACCCGTGATATCCGAGTAGGGAGTTCCGTTACCGTTGGGATCGGTGCCGAGTTGGTTGGAGCCATCGTTGTGGCGAAATTCCAGTAGGGAGGTGGCGGAAACGTTGCCAATCCCGGCAGGGGTTGTGGTGTCGGTGATGGTGTTGCCCGGATCGAGACCCAACTGAGCCATCACCGCATCGAAGGTTGCAGTTTGGGTGGGAAATAAGTCCGTCAGAACGCGATAGGCCGCGTAACTCATTGCTTCGGTTTTATTGACTTCCGTATTCTCGGCTTGAGGACGCTGCAAGCTGTCGCCGAGTTGGGTGGACATGGGAACCGCTTCGTAAGCAGACCAAGCGTCGTAAATAGCGGTATGCACCATACCGTAAGCCCGAGACGCAACGGTCGGACCTGGAGACAGCTCGATAACTGCTTGCTGCACCGCACGATCCCAGAGAACGGATACTGTAGGGGAGGTATCGTCAACGGTAACCAGCTGAGTTTCGGGATCGAGATTAAAGGTTAAATTGCTGTTGCTGCCGCTCATAGATATACTCACTAAAAGTCAGATGCTTGCACTCTTAAAAAAATCATTTCTCCAGCCAGCTCGATCTCGTGATTAGATAAAAGCAATCCCAATTTAAAAGGCTCTAATTTTAAAGCCGTCATCTCAAGTTATTACCCAACACAACACTAGACAGAAGGTACTGTATTATTCGAACTAAGATTATTTTGAGATGTGGGATGAGTGCCGAATTAATTTTTGTGGTGTTGGTTAGCGAGCGAGCCTTTTGATGCTGAAAGCTTGAAAGTAAAAGACGGGTTAATATTTCTTGGTTTGGGAAATCGATGCAAAACCCTGATGGCATTACGCAGCAAAAACTCTTGTATTTTGCCGCTAATATCATTCTGGTATTTCAATTTTCGGTTGTCCTCAGTAAATACCCAGAACTTTGCAAGTATTAATTCGATTTGAGCTGATTCAACAGTAGTGGAATAGTTTATGTTGCAAAGATAGTTTTGAGTGGTTATCATAGCGAACATAGTTTGTCAAAAAACGTGATATTTGGTGAGTTTAAGCCGATTTTTTCTTGGAGAAATTACTTCTCCGAGAAAATACCGACCTGAATAAAACAATCAAGAAATTGCTACATTCACGATCGAGAGTCAAAATGGAGGATAGAGGGAGAAGTTAAAAGTCTCGATCGCGAAAAAGCCAAACATCGATCGCCAAAATAACGTAAGCATTCAGCTATCGGCTAGCGAACATTCTGTAAGGGCGGGTTTAGCAGTATCTTCGGCAACTTGCTTCCAGGTTTTCTTCAAAACCCGCCCCTACCCATTGGGACTTGACCTGTATCTGACATTAAACCTGAATCCTTACAAAATAACTCGATTGATGTCTCTTAAAAAAAGAGAATTTTTATCAAGAAAAACCTCAACTGCCGTTTGAGAAGAAGAGCAAGTTAACACGATACTCCCTAATCTCGCTCGGGAGAGGTTCGGGTGGCTGAAAAACAGATTCTTGGAAAACGCTATATATTACCCAAAGGCGAGCGATCGCTTTACTTTGTCCCGATCGTCAAAAATCAATGGGTTCTCCTCCAACCGACAGTTCTAGATCGCTACCACAAACTCCCTCTTACAGTCGAACCGGGTTGGCAGCTCTTCTGGTCGGCCTCAGTCTCGCATTCGTCATTGCCCTATCCCTATCTCAAGGAACCGTGAGCATGAGTTTTTCGGAACTCTCGGATGCCGTGCTGCGTCGAGGTAGCACCGTGAATCAGACTATTCTCTGGGATTTGCGACTGCCCCGCGTCATCGCCGCCTTAGTCGTGGGGGCGGCATTGGGAACCTCGGGCGCGCTCATGCAGGGAATGCTCCGTAATGGCTTGGCAAGCCCTTTTCTCCTGGGGATTTCAGCGGGAGCCGGTCTGGTGGCCGTTGCCATGTTGAGCTTGGGCATTTTGCAATTGTGGGTTCCCATTGGCGCGTGGCTCGGAGCGGTATTGACCACGCTTTTCGTCTATCTACTCGCCCGTCGGGGTTCTACTCTCTCCGTCGAGCGCCTCATTCTCGGTGGTGTCGCCGTCAGTGCCCTATTCGGCGCAATTCAATCGGCTCTACTGCTGACCACCGACGACGGAAGAGTACAAGCGGCGCTCACTTGGTTGGTGGGCAGTCTCAACGGTCGGGGTTGGCAAGAAGTCACCGTCGCCGGCCCGTATATTATCGCGGCGTTGGCGATCGCCTGTTTTCTCTCCTCTTGGATTAACTTACTCAACCTCGGGGACGACCTATCGGTGGGATTGGGTATGTCGCCCTTGCGCGCTCGCTCTTTCATCGGGGCGACTGCCGCTCTGTTGGCAGCAGGAGCGGTCAGTATTGCCGGGTTGATTGGCTTTGTCGGACTGATCGTTCCCCACGGCGTTCGGCTGCTCGTCGGGACGGACTATCGGGCGGTAATTCCGTTCTCCGCGCTGGGTGGAGCTTTGGTGTTGGCGGTTGCCGACTTGCTCTCTCGTTTGGGAGCTGTCGAACTTCCCGTGGGCATCGTCACTGCCTTTCTGGGCGCGCCGGTCTTTATCTGGTTGCTGTATCGCCGTTCGAGCGTTGGAGGGATTTAGCCATGCCACTATCAGCTCAAAATTTGTCGGGCGGATATGGGAAGACGACGATCGTCGAGGCGATCGATTTAACCCTCGAACAGGGGGAATGGTTGAGCTTGTTGGGGGCCAACGGTTCGGGTAAATCGACGTTGTTGCGTTTGATGAGTCGAATTCTCGCCCCGCAGAACGGAGTGGTTTTGCTCGACGGCAAAGCCATTCATCATCAACCGATGCAAGCTGTCGCCCGCCAACTGGCAATCTTACCCCAGCAACAAACGGTTCCTCCTGGTTTGACGGTGGAGCAACTGGTGAGTTTGGGTCGCGCCCCCTATCAAAATTGGTGGGAGTGGGAACTCGATGAGGTAGGGAAACAGAAGGTGGAAGAAGCAATGCTCGAAACCGGCGTGATACAATTTAGCGATCGCCCGGTCGCCGAGCTTTCTGGTGGGGAAAAACAACGGGTTTTTCTCGCCCTGGCCCTAGCTCAAAACCCCAAAGTGTTATTACTCGACGAACCCACCACCTATCTCGACGTTCGCTATCAGCTTCAGTTACTCGATTTGCTCAAAGATTTGAATCAAAAGCAAGAACTGGCGATTATTACGGTGCTGCACGATATTAATTTAGCAGCTCGATATAGCGATCGCCTCGCACTGTTGCGTCAGGGTCGATTGTTTGGGGTAGGTGCGGTGAACGATATTCTCACCCCAGAGAACGTCGCCGCCGTTTTTGATGTCGAGGCGATCGTCTTGGAAACTCCGGTGGGGGTTCAAATTTGTCCGATTTCCGATCGATTTCCCCTCGAGAATTGAGAACGATCGCCCGTTTCACTTGTCTTCCATGCTGGGGATGACTCCGACACGATTACTGTCATAATTTCTGTGGCGGAGACTCGTGTTATTCGTCAAATCTAGAAGCCTTTGAGAACGAGGATTTGAGATTTATCGTAAAACGATCGGAACGTCAGAACCAATGGTTCGTCTAGATTTTACGGCTAACGGATGACAGACCCGAGAGGCGATCGCCATATCCGGAAAAAACCAGACCCGATCGCCTGAGAAACGCTCGAACCCCGACGCGATCGTGACTTCTTGTAAGCTGTTCCCCGTTCTCATTCCCTTGTCAGGGTTTGCGGTAACTCACATTTAGCGCAAACTATCAAAAACCCGTAAAAATATCATGTTCGACAAACTCAAACTTGGATCGATCTTGTGCCTTTCTTTAATATTATTTGCTTGCTCCGACCCTCAAGCTCAAGCAGATGCAGCCGCAGAAAGTGTGCTCGAACCCGCCGAAACCGCGACTAGTCGGGTGGTGGCGCTCTCTTCCCTAACCGCCGACCTCACCCAACAACTTGCCCCCTCAAAACTCGTCGGAATTCCCGGTAGCGATATCTTTCAAGAAGACGAACGATTTGCCGACCTCTCAAAAGTTAGTGTCGGTCGCACGCCTCCCAATTTAGAAAAAATTGTCGCTCTCGAACCAGATTTAGTGCTTGGTGCGGTCGGCTTTCACGATGAGGTTGCCAAGCGCTTGGAAGAAATTGGCATTACCACGTTACTGGTGGATGTGAATAGCTGGGAATCGCTGACACAAATTACTGAAGATTTAGCTACTCGTTTGAGCGCCGATGCTTCTCCGTTGTTGGAGCGATATCAATCCTGTTTGGAACAGGCCCCCCCGGAGGGAGGATCGATTTTAGTTCTCGTCAGCCGCCAGCCCATCCTCGCACCGAATCAAAAAAGTTGGGCGGGGGATTTTCTCCAACAGTTTAACGCTGAAAATTTGGCAGCCGAACTACAAGGGGAAAGTCCGATCGGAGGATACGTAACCCTCTCCGCCGAGAAAGTTTTGCAGGAAGATCCCGAGACGATTTTAATTGTCGATCCGGCAAATTCTGGGATGCTCGAACAGTTCCAACAAGATGCATTCTGGGGACAACTGACAGCCAGTGGATACGGTCGCGTTTATCCCGTTGATTACTACGGTTTTGTCAATCCCGGCAGTCTCGAAAAAATTGAAGAAGCTTGTAATTCTCTGAGCGATATTTTGGCGTATTAGAATCGAGGTAAGCATTCAGCAATCGACCGTCAGCCGTCAGCTTATAGCCGTTCTCGTATTTGTAAGGTACATCCATCAAGGGCGGGTTTCGATCGTCAATCTCAGTCAGGGCAGTAGGGGCGGGTTTGTTTGGAAAACATTTGAAAAATTTGACCCCTAACCCAATTAAACCCGCCCCTACATTTTTTGTCCTCACGACAATGAGAAACGCGATAAAACTCTTACATAGCCTAAAACCTTAATATCTTCCAAGCGAAAATTTCAGGAATTTTCGCTTTACCCATTCGCTTTATCCAAGAGTCTAAAGCTGAGAGCTGACGGCTGAATGCTTACCAATTAACTCGCTTCTGGTTGGAGCAAACTATTTTGAATTTGAAACGCTCTTCCTAACGAGTCGATCGCCTCTTGATGTTGATTTAATGAAGCTTGCAAGCGTCCTCGGCTGTACCAAGCTTCGTATTTTTCCGGCTGGAGTTTAATCGCGCGATCGTATGCAACAATGGCTCGATCGGCTTGCACTAGTTTCTCGAGGGCGTTTCCAGAACTGTACCAGGCTTCGTAATAGTCCGGTTTGAGTTCGATCGCCGAATCGTAAGATAGAAGTGCCTCTTCGTAGCGGTTCAACTTATCCAACAATAAGCCGCGACCGTACCAAGTTTCATAGCTATCCGGCTTGAGCTGGAGGACTTTATCGTAGGCATGAACTGCCGCTTCATACCATTGCAATCTTCCTAGCGTCGTGCCTTTATTATACCAAATCTCGTATTTATTCGGCTGAATTTTCAGCGCTTCGTCGTAAGCTAGAACTGCTTCTTCATACCGCTCAATTCGAGCTAAAACATTTCCTAAGTTATACCAAGCCTCGTATTTTTGGGGATTTATTTTCACTGCTTTTTGGTAAGATTCTATTGCGGCATCGTAAGATTCCATTCGACTTAAAATGGTGGCGCGATTATGCCAAATCTCGTGATTTTGGGGCTGAATTTCGAGGGCTTTATCGTAAGCACCTACAGCTTCTTGATATTTCTGTAACTTACCGAATATATTGGCGCAGTTATACCAAGCTTCATATTTCTTGGGATTTAAGCTTAAAACTTTTTGATAGGTTTCGATCGCACTTTGATATTGTTGCAAGCGATTCAGGGCATTTCCCCGACCGAACCAGGCATCGGCATAATCGGATTTGAGGGCGATCGCCCGCTCGTATTTATCCACCGCTTCGGCATATCGATTTAACTTCACTAAAGCATTACCGTAGCCGTACCAAGCTTCGCAGCGCTCGGGCGCAATTTCGATCGCTTTTTGATAGGCTTCTAACGCTTGGCTGGAGTTGCGCAATTTCCCAAAGGTTTTGGCGAGCTTCAACCAGGCATCAAAAAAAGTCGGCTGGATTTCCACTGCTTTTTGATAACTCGAAATTGCCCGATCGTAACGTCCCTCTCGATCGCATTTTTCCCCTTGCCGAACGTAATCTCCCGCGCTGAGATATTGTTGTTCTTGCTGTTCCTTGAGCATTTCTAACCGCTGGGAAATCGATTTGACCTGCGCTTGGAGTTCGGGTTTGACGTATTCCAAAATTAGCGACGGTGTAACTTTCGTAATATCCTTCACCACTTGTTGTTTCGTACGATCGACATCTAAAACCGTCGCCTGAAGCTGGTTGACGCACTGAGTCCGGATGCGATCGACCTCTTCGATCTGCGCCACTTGTGCGTCTAATTCTTGGGTGAGACGCTCGACTTCATCTTTGGCATCTTGCTTGGCAAAATGAATTTTGGCTTCGAGTTCTTTGAGGAGTTGTTCGGCCGTCTGACTCGATCGCGCCAGCTGAGTTTCTAAATCTCCCAACTGTTTCAATCGTTGTCGGACTTCATCCACCAAACGCCGGACGACGCGCCGCTTGACAATGCTAAATAGGGCGATCGCCGCCACTGGAGACAAAGAGAGATTCAGCAACAGCGCGTCGATCCAGGTCAGCGGACGCGAGGAGAATCCGCCCAGATCGCTCCACATCTGTCCGAAGAAACCCGGTTCTGCTGAGATAGGTACGGCAACATCGGTTGTGACCGACGCACTCGCAATTAACGTCGTGTTGGTCTCTGGAGGACTAACAGAGTCGATCGGGACTGGAAGTACTGGCGATCGCGCTTCGGTTTGTGCCGCGCGCTCGAGACGAACTGGCGATTGAGGAATGTCTGGAGTTCCCTCTTGAGCCGTTAGAGTCGACAGAGTTAGGAAAGCAACAGTCGGAATACCCATAATCTCTTAGTCTACGGACATGATCTCGGATGTACTGGTTATCTACTTACTACTTTAAATTCGAGAGAGTATCCGGATGGGAGAGCTGGGGGAGGTGAGGGAGATGAGGGAGGTGAGGCTGACAGGTGTAGGTTTTTAACAATTAGGAGGAGTTGTGAGCAAAAAAGGTATTCATGGGAGTATGAGGAAAGTGCTGCCAAGGAGAAAATCGAATGGGGAGATGGTTAAGCAAATTGGCAATGAGTGTAATGCGAGGAGAAAACAAGAAAGGGAGCGCTCGGATAGTTGAGGGGAAGCATCAGAGTCTGAGTATTCAGTATGACCCCCAAGAATAACCATCGAGAGGGTACCAACCAGAGACGTTCGGCCCGTTGGGGGTCGAGTAAACGGGTACGATGCCATTGCCAGCCATCAGATTTGAGATCTCGTCTCGATAGACGCATTCGGTAGACGAACGTAGACCATACCAAAGAATGTCTGCTCGGTCGGGTTCAAGGTCAGTGACAACCAACCAAGGGTCTTTGTTGTCGGGTTCCCAACGAGCCAAAAGAGTACAAGCAAGAGGACGGGTTTTAAAGCAGACCACTCGACCAGACCAAGATTGTCCAGAGCACTTGACCAACTTAGCCAGAGGTTGCCATGTGTTTTGGTCACGAAGACGATAAGAGCCTTGGTGGTTAATACGCAAAAATGGATGCCAGCCCACATTTTGAATGCATTCATAGAGCCAGTGGGGTTTCCAACTTCCAGGTTCGGTAGCACGAACAATGGACCAGGCTACAGGGATGCCACATCCGGCTAACAACACCTTCATTGAGAGGACGGTGAATTTTTGAGCGATACTCGTCGCGTCCAAAGCCAGGGCGATGCGTTTTAGGTTTGAGGGAAGCCAACTCATCACCCACAACAATAATGGAGCAAAACATTGACTCACATCGAGATGACGGCGATGCTGTCCTTTTTTAGCATTCGCCTCTCGATCGGATTCTTTTAACCTCTGAGGCACAGCATTTATCTTTTCCCCATTCACCTGTGCGATGAATTTAGACACCCGAGTTAAACTACTCGATTGGGTCATCACCACACCAAAACAAAGCTCCATGTGGCTAGTCCGATGGCTTGAGGCAATGACAGGTGCGGCATTTGCTTGGATATAATTGACGACCACTCTTTGAGATGTTGATTTTTGAGCATTTAGGTTCAACCCATGCTGAGATTCAATTTCATTTTTCACCATTGTCACTCCACACTCACTCCTTTGTAAAAAACCTACACCTGTCAGGGGAGACCCCCCAATTCTGGGTTTTCAGTCGATAATTGAATAGTTGACAAAGTGAATACAGCCTTAACTTTTCACCAATGCCCATTCCCCATCTCTCCATTCGTGACAGGGAAGAATAGACGATCGAGTTTTCAAGTCCTAGGTGTAGTGTCACCTCGCAGTCAATTGTCTATATCTAGATTTTTTCGAGCAACCGATCGAGACCCTCACCAGCAACTGTCCGATGCCAAACTAACATTTAATGTATTAATTAACGTACTGATTTTTTCGACTCGAGAGTCCGAGGAGCGTGAGGACGGCAGGGAGTTCCCAAACAAACCCAAGCCGCAGGTAAATCGCCAAACACGCTGCTGCGCGCTCCGACCACTGCATTCGCACCGATGGTGACTCCGAGTCCGACAAAGCAATCGGTCGCCACCCACGCTCCATTGCCAATCGTAATCGGAGCGGTCTGCAAACCGAACGCTCGATCGTGAATATCGTGCGACCCAGTGCAAAGATAGGTTTTCTGAGAAATGATGCAGTGAGAGCCGATTTCGATGCGATCGAGACTGTAGAACACAACATCATCGCCGATCCAGCTACAGTCGCCAATTTCCACTTTCCAAGGATAGGTAAACCGCGCCGTGGGACGAATGAGGACACCCCGACCGATTTTCGCTCCGAACCGCCGCAACAACCAGCAGCGGAAGCCATTAAAATTGTGCAAGCTCAAGGGAAAGGCGATCGCTTGAACCAACCACCACAAGAGAACGAACCAACCCGGTCGTCCGCGATCGAATCCCGATTGGTCGTACTCGCGCAAATCGACAAAGGGTTTTTCGTCCAGGTTGACTGATTCGGTCATGGAAGGGGAATGGGGAATGGGGAATGGGGAACAGAATTAAAAATTAAAAATTAAAAATAGGGATCGAGAAACAACCCGGAGATCGAAACGACTCGGAGATCGGAGCATGGGAAAGGGGGAAAGAGAAGTTGGTACTTTGATTTGTCTTTTGAACCGTTCGTTACTCTTCCCTAACCCGCCAAAATCCCAAGCTCGATCGCCAGCAACTACTGAGAAGATTCTAGTTGGGGAATTGCCGAGGTTATCGTCGGTTTTTCTTTGGTGACGTTCAACTGACCGCCACAGTTGCGCAACTCGTACAGCTTGGCTCCAATTTGAAACTCGTACTGGCTCAACAAGCGAGCGTACATGTAACCCGCTCGACCATCCAAAAAGCCCAGTTGAATGAAATAGAACAGAATAAAGCGCAAAAAGGGTTTAAACGGGAGGCGAACCCAAACTTTTTTCAAGAAACGCTTGCGCTGAACCGCATCCCCGAACAGACTCGCACCGATCGTTCCGTCTTCACCTCGTCCGGTCAGCAAGTTGTAATAGACCCGCGCTTCCCAGTTCGAGTAACGGTTGTGCCGCGCCAACCAGTGATAGATATCCCGGAAGTCCTCGTGGAGCATATCGTTTTTCAGATATCCGGCGGTCGTCGGCAGGATGACATGTTCGTGCACTTCGTTGTCACCGGTATTGGGCACTGCTTCCGTGCTGAGATTCTCGTAGCGACCTTTGGCGTGTTTGAACAAACGCAGGTTCCAATCGGGATATTTCCCGCCGTGGCGAATCCAAGTTCCGAGGAAAAAGACTCGGCGGTTGAGGTAATACCCGTCAAATTCGGAGTTGGCGATCGCCGTCTCGATCTCGTCCCAGAGTTCGGGGGTAATGCGTTCGTCGCAATCGACAATTAAAACCCACTCGTTGCGAAACGGCAGATTCTCTAGAGACCAATTTTTCTTCTTCGGCCAAGACCCGTTAAAGTGAAACTGCACGACGTTTGCTCCGTAGCTTTCGGCAATTTCGCAAGTTCGATCTTCACTTTGAGAATCGACGACGAAGATTTCATCGGCCCGGGCCACGCTCGTCAAACAAGCATTTAGATTGGCTTCTTCGTTTTTGGCGGGAATGAGAACGGAAATAGGAACTTTATTGGAGGTGGAAGTCATAACTTTTGGCAGCTAAAGAATTCGCAATTCACCTTTCGGTGCGTTTGTTATTCAATGAAAAAATTTAAAGATGCACGATAATTCAAGCACGAGCGTCCGGTCAATTCTCATTCGTGCGACTTAAAAAATTAAGATCGTTCTGTAGCTTGGGGTCTTGTCGGTTGGGATTTTGTCACTTGGGATTTTGTCACCTGGGGGGTCGATAGCATTCCCGAAATTGCTGCGCCCAGATAACCGATCTGCCCGTAGGCATAGACTAAATTATCAAACCGCACTGCGGGATCGGTAACATGTTTGAGACCGTTGTACAGCCCGCGCAGGATGCGTTCTGCCCCTCGTGGCAACTGTTGCATCCCCGCTTGACCGGTGAGCTGTTCTCGATAGCACTCGCTGATACCCTGCCACCACCCGCGCTGTAGGAACCAACTTCGGTGCAGGCGTTCGGGGGAAACGTTATGAGCAACTTGCGCTGCGGGAAGGTAGGCGACTTGCCAGCCCAGGTCGAGCGCTTTTTCGGTGACGAACAGTTCTTCGTTCGAGAGCAATCGCTTGCCGACCCGACCGAGATTGGTGTCGAAGCCCCCGATTTGTTCGAGAAACGTGCGCCGAATGGAGTAGTTTAAACCTCGGGGAGTTAAACCGGGGGTTTGAATCTCAACGGGTTCCGAGCCGAGATCGTAGGCTCCCAAATTCCCTGCTAAGCCCGCCGAAAGCCATTTCGGCGGTTGAGTTCCCTCGGGCCACAGGAGGGTGACTTTGCCTCCGGCGACAGCGAGTTTTTGGCGATCGCGGTAAGCTCGATCGAGAACCCGCAACCAAGTCGGACTGGCGACCGCATCGTCGTCGAGGTAGGCGATAATTGGGGCTTGGCTTTCGATCGCCCCGGTATTGCGAGCGACAGACAGACCCACTTGCGGTTCCCAAACGTACCGCAATTTCGGATGGGGAAGACGCGCTTCGACAACCGATCGAGTGCCATCGGTCGATGCATTATCGACGATGACGACTTCAAAGTTATCGAAATCTTGAGCGAGCAAGCTATCGATCGCCGCACCTAGGTATCTATCTCGGTTGTGCGTACAAATAATTGCCGATATTTGAGGATCTGACATAGCTCGATGGAAAAATAGAAAGTAGAGATTGCAAGTCTTCTCCTACTCCTTTCTTAACACGATCGGAACGAATCCCCAATAAGCTCCCGTGGAGATGATCGCGCGAGATTCGAGATTCGATTATCTCTGCCTAGATTTTCGGGGCAAATTAAAGAGTGTCGGTATTTAACCTTTCACCAATGCCCATTCCCTATTCTCCATCCCCGCGTCTGTTAGAGTCGATATCCTCATCTCCCTCACCTCCCCCATCTCCCTCACCTCCCTCACCTTCCCAAGGCGATCGCGCGCCCTCGACGACACAATTTGGATTAAAGTGAGAAGAGTACCCGTCGAGCTGTCTGTTGTCCTTCCACAACCACAGTCTTTCAAAACAATATCTATGTCATTTGTGAGAACCCCTACTCCATCGCTGCGGGAGAAACAGCATCCTTTAATTCGTCAGTTGGCTGACGCGATCGAGAATATTTGGTTTCGCGACTTGGATTTATCGCCTTACGAGCTGCCAGAAGATTTGGGGTACGTTGAAGGTCGTTTGGAAGGAGAAAAGTTAACCATCGAAAATCGAGGCTACCAAGCACCGCAGTTTCGGAAAATACACTTGGAGCTAGCCCAAATCGGCAACTCTTTGGATATCTTACATTGCGTGATGTTCCCGAGATCGAACTATCCCTTACCCATGTTCGGGACGGACTTGGTAGGCGGACGGGGGCAAATCAGTGCGGCCGTGGTGGATTTATCGGCCGTGGCAGACGGACGCAATCTATCCTCGGAATACTGCCAAGCCTTGAGCGCTCTGCCCGAACCCACTTTTACCCAACCGCGAGACTTACCCCCTTGGGGAGACATTTTTTCTGATTTTTGCGTGTTCGTGCGACCGAGCGATCGCGCCGAAGAGTTACAGTTTCTGGCGCGAGTCGAACGATACCTCGAAATTCACTGCCAACAGGCACTCGCGAGCGTTCCGGTGAGTGGCGAGCGGCAAGCCCAAATTATTGCCGGCCAGCAATACTATTGCCGCAAGCAACAGAAAAACGATAAAACCCGCCGAGTCCTCGAAAAAGCCTTTGGCACTCAATGGGCCGAGCGATATATGACGACGGTTCTTTTCGATCTGCCCCCGACATAGACCTCGTGCGGGGTTCGTATAGACCCATGATGTCGAATTACTGTTTCCGGACGATCTGGACCCGAACAGCTTAGTTTATTGATTTTTTGAGATTCTTTTGAAGTGTAATTGAAATTTCAGCAACACCGGGTTCGATCCGATAGGATGGATCTTGATGTCTTCCTCTGGAGTTCCTGATGGCTCGTTACACTGGTTTATT
>JAXHUC010000094.1:15041-26294 GCA_034189805.1 Cyanobacteriota bacterium | reverse complement strand
CGAGACTTCATCCCCACGTCGCTCCCCTCAAAAACGATCGTCACCGCCTTGGTTGAGTTGCTTTCGCCGGGGATTTTTAGTGCTTTTGGCTACTGCGATACAAGGAGTTTCATTACCCCTGAGTTCCTTGACTCCTGAGTGGATTCCGGTGCCAGATGGCTCAATCTAAAAAACATTCCCTTGTAAGCCTGCCCCCCCTGCCTCCCCAGCTCCCCCAGCTCTCCATCCCTCGTTTCCCTTGAGAATTCGCCGCGTATGGTATAACTTCTAAAAAACAAGTCCTACGAGGTAGAGGAGTCCGTTAACACTGTGGCGATCGCGCAAACTCTCGGCATCGGCATAACCGCAGCATCGGCGCTGTTGGGATTCGCATTTGGGGCAATCGAATATCAGTATCGAAAGCGACCGAAAAAGCAACTGGAACTGACCCAAGGAACCTGGAACCTGGAAAAAATCGATCCCCAGCGTTACTTACTCGTCGGAGAACTCGAACTCGTCAATCTCTCCCCGGCCCGGATTATTATCGTCCCGGAACTTTCGGTCGAGGTGCAACTGTTTTCAGATGCGTCTTGCGAGGAGATTACCTGCAATACCCAAATCGTCCCCCTCCATGACGACGAACCAGCGCGGGAAGACGGCTATTGGATGGCATACTTGCTCAAGCCGAAGAAAACCACCCGAGTGAAAATCTCGATCGACATTCAAGGGCCCAACCTCGACAAACTCGAAGCGGCCTGGATAATGGTCAACTATATTGCCTACGGTGCGGCCGGACGCATCCCTCAAATCCGAAACGTTGTCTTTCCCTTCCAATACCCCGACCCCAACACCCCAGCCGAGTGGAAAGCCAAAGAAGGGGTGACAGTGTTACCCATCAAAACTCACTTGCTCAACCCCCTCGACGATATCGTTGAAATTATCGAACGCTACGTCTCTCCCCACTCGCAACCGGGGGATATCGTCACCATCGGCGAGTCTCCCCTGGCGATTATGCAAGAACAGATGAAGCTTCCCGAAGAGATGGAACTCGGTTGGGTAGCCCGCCGCTTGTGCCATTATTTCGGTCGAGATAGCAGCTTGGGAGTCGCCTACGGTTTGCAAAGTTTAGTCGATGAAGTGGGCGCGGCGCGAGTAGTTTTTGCCTTGAGTGTCGGTGTGGTTGCCAAAGCTCTCGGACGACCCGGTGTATTTTATCAGCTCGCCGGGGAACAGGCACGATTGATCGACGACCTAACCGGAACGAGTTTACCCCCTTACGATCGATTTATCGTCCTCGGACCGATCGATTCTACCCAAGTGGTGACCCAAATTCAGCAAAAAACGGGGTTGTCTGCGGCGATCGTCGATGTCAATGACTTAGAAGCCGTTAAAATATTAGCATCGACACCTGATGTGTCGGCAGATCTATTGGAAGCGGCTTTGCGCAGTAACCCTGCCGGGAATGCTGCCGAGCAAACTCCTTTAGTCCTCATTCGACCTACTTCCTAACTAATGGCGATCGGTCGGTGACTCGTTCTAATTCGCTTAACCACCTAATCGTTAGCCCTTAGTCAAACACCACCACCATGACCTCATCCCCACCCGAAGATTGCAATCTTGAAATCCGTCCGATCCAGTATCGAGATTTGGAGGCGATCGAGAATCTACTAGCAGAATCTTTCACCGCTGTCAACCCTAGTTCGCCCCTGTGTATCGATCGACACTTGGGACAAATCCGGCAGTTTTTCGGCTGGCTCAAGTGCTTGAGTTGGTTTCCCAATCCCTATCAAAACCTGCTGCGCGCTTACGTCGCCCACCGCAATCGCCAGATCGAAGGGTTTATCCAAGTTTCCCCTTTCAACCGGACGGCCAGCACTTGGAGAGTCGATGGAGTGGTCACCGATTCGGCTGCGGGAGGATTGGATTTGGGAACGCGGCTGCTGCGCTATTGCCTGGAAAATATTTGGGAAGCTCGCACCTGGTTGGTGGAAGTGGGAGTGGGCGATCGGCAAGCAACGGGATTGTTCCGCCACAACGGGTTTCAACCCCTGGCGCAAATGACCTACTGGCAGCTCGATCCCGAGCGCTTGCAGGCATTGGGAGAAGCCGAGCCGAATCTTCCCAATCTCATGCCTGTAGGAAATGCCGATGCTCGTCTCCTGTACCAGCTCGATACTGCCGCCATGCCGCCGTTGGTTCGTCAGGTGTTCGATCGTCACATCAGCGATTTCAAAACCAGTCTGTTCGGTTCTCTGGTGCGAGGGTGCAAGCAATGGTTCGATCGTACGGAAACCGTTAGCGGCTATATCTTCGAGCCGCAGCGCAAAGCGGCGATCGGGCATTTTCAAATGCAACTGAGCCGCGATGGTGCGACCCCCCACAAAGCCCAGCTTACCGTCCATCCAGCCTATACCTGGCTCTACCCGGAATTGCTCGCTCAAATGGCGCGCATCGTTCGCGAATTCCCCCCGCAATCCCTGCAACTCGCTTCCACGGACTACCAAGCCGAGCGCGAGGAGTATCTCGAACGCATTGGGGCCGAACCCGTCGAGCGAACTCTATTAATGTGTCGCTCGGTTTGGCACAAACTGCGGGAAACCAAACCCGCCTCTCTCGAATGGCAGCTCTCGGAAGTTCTGAGTGGTTTGCAGCCCGTTCGCAAGCCGTTGCCCGGACGGATGATGTGCTGGGAGTCGTTCCAGAATCTTCCCGAAAAGAAGCGCAAGCCTACAGAAGACGGAAATAACGGTCGTTCCAAACCCAAATCGAACGATCGCCCTTCCGAATAGATGCACGTTTGCGCTCTGGGATTGGATATCGGTCGCAAGCGGGTGGGCGTTGCTGGATGCGATCGACTCGGCTTGATTGCATCCGGACTCACCACCATCAAACGCAGCTCTTTTGCGCGTGATATAGAACAACTGCGCCATTGGGTGGAAGAACGAGAAATTACCCTGTTGGTGGTGGGACTGCCCTATACTCTCGACGGTACCCTCGGCGCTCAAGCTCGAGAGGTGCAAAAGTACGCGCGGCGAATCTCTCGGGCGTTAGACTTACCCATCGAATATACCGACGAGCGTTTGAGTTCCGTGGAGGCAGAAGAACTCCTGCAAGGTCGAGGTGTGACTACCTCTCAAAATAAAGCTGCCATCGATCGTCAGGCTGCCGCATTGATTTTGCAGCGATGGTTGGATTTGCGCTGGGAGGGTGTAGAGGCTTCCGCTCGAAAGTAGATTGGGGAGATCGGGAGCTGGGAAGCTGGGGAAGCTGGGGGAGATGAGGGAGATGAGGGAGGTGAGGGAGGTGAGGGAGAGTAAATGCAAGATACGCACATTCTTCCTTGTCCCTCTTCTCTCCGCGTCTCCGCGTCTCCGCGTCTCCGCGTCCTCTTGTCCCCCAGCTTCCCCCCATTTCCAATTTGCCACCTCGATCGCGAATTCACGTTAAGCTATTGAGATTAGTTAAGTTTTACAAAACGTGAGTATCGTCACTCTCCAATCCGTTAGCAAAGACTTCGGAATTAAAGAAATTCTGCGAGACGGGAGCCTGAGCATTGATGCCCGAGACAAGGTCGGGTTGATCGGCACGAACGGATCGGGCAAATCTACGCTACTGAAAATGATTGCCGGACTCGAAGAGTTTGATGGGGGCGATCGGGTCGTCAACAGCCAACAGCAACTCATCTATCTACCCCAGCAACCGGAACTCGATGACAACCGCACCGTTCTCGAACAAGTGTTTGCCGATAGTGGCGATCGCATGAATCTAGTGCGGCGCTACGAAGAACTCTCCCATCGGATGGCGCGCGTGGAAGGGGAAGAGTTGGAGCGATTGATGGCTCAGTTGGGGCAGGTGACGGAGCAAATGGCGGCGACGGAGGCCTGGGAACTGGAAACCCAAGCGAAAATTATTCTCTCGAAGCTGGGGATCGCTGACTTCGATGCCAAGATCGCTCATTTGTCAGGGGGGTATCGCAAGCGGATCGCTCTGGCCACCGCGTTGATGGCACAGCCGGATTTGCTGCTGATGGACGAACCCACCAACCACTTGGATGCCGAGTCGGTGGGGTGGTTGCAAGACTATCTGAGTCGATATCGGGGAGCGCTGTTGCTGGTGACGCACGATCGCTATTTTCTCGATCGGGTCACCAATCGCATCCTCGAAATCGATCGTGGCGATCTCTACACTTGGGGAGGAAACTATTCCTATTACTTAGAGAAAAAAGCCCTCGCCGAAGAAGCCGACGCGAGCAGCCAGAGAAAGCATAAAGGTGTACTGCGGCGGGAATTAGAATGGCTCAAACGGGGTCCGAAGGCTCGCAGCACCAAGCAAAAAGCTCGCATCCAACGCATCCAAGATATGGAGGGGACGGAATTTAAATCGAGCTTGGGAAAAGTGGATATCTCTACTCCCGGTCGTCGGATCGGCAAGAAGGTTATCGAAGTCACAAACCTTTCTAAAGACTATCGAGATCGACCTCTCATTAAAGATTTTACTTATGAATTTAATCGAGAAGATCGAGTGGGTGTGATTGGGGGCAATGGAACGGGAAAATCAACGCTGATGAATCTCATTTCCGGACGACTCGAACCGGATTCGGGAACGGTTGATATCGGCTCCACTATCCATATCGGCTACTTCGACCAGCATTCGGAAGACTTGGTGAATGCAGGAGATCGAAACCAACGAGCGATCGACTATATTAAAGATGTGGCAGAGTTGGTTACGACAGCAGATGGAAGCATCATTACGGCTTCCCAAATGTTGGAGCGCTTTTTGTTTCCGCCCGCCCAACAATACTCACCGATTTACAAACTTTCGGGCGGGGAAAAACGCCGCCTCTTTTTACTGCGAGTCCTCATGGGTGCGCCCAACGTTCTCATTCTCGACGAACCGACGAACGATTTAGACGTGCAAACTCTGGCGGTTCTCGAAGAGTATCTCGACGACTTTAACGGCTGTGTGATTATTGTGTCTCACGATCGCTATTTTCTCGATCGGACAGTTTATAAAATCTTTGCCATCGAATCGGGGGGTCACATCCGTCAATATCCCGGTAATTACTCGATTTATCTCGAATACAAACAAGCCGAGGAAGCCGCAGCCAAGGAAAAAGAAGCGGAAACGGAAAAGCCCGCCACCTCTGCCAAGCGCCAGAAGCCATCCAACACCAGCAAACCGCGCCGACTGTCTTTTAAAGAAAAACGGGAGTTCGAGGTACTAGAGAGCAAAATTCCCGAACTCGAAGCGGAAAAAGCCCAAATCGAAGCCACGCTGTATGGTAACCCCCCTGATGGGTATACCCAAGTTCGCGAACTCTCCGAACGCTTGGCCCAACTCGATGGCGAAATTGATGAAGCCACAGAACGATGGTTGACACTAGCCGAAGTTGATGCCGGCTCGTAGCCCTCCCTCCGGCAAAAGGAGACGATACCCGCAGGCTCGAGTGGTTTCTCAACTCTAGCCGCGCTTCTAGGCGCACCACCCAACCATCGTTCAAGTTTTTGCCATCATTGGAAATCCGAGCAGACAACTTCAAAAGTCAAGCTAAACTAGTGAAGAAACAGGTTCGGTTTACTCTTTTTAGAATGAAAACAAATAATCTCAAAATTGATTTCGAGTTCGCGCTTAAATGAGGGGTAACACCCCTCGATCCGATCTTAAATTCCTGGAAAACATTTAATATTTAAGTTGAGATTGTTGTATGAAAGACAAATTAGAATAGAAAAGTAATTACAATCAACATTAGAGAGCAAACTCTAGCTCTACTATTCCAATCTAATCGCGATCGCGCGTTCGCTCGATCGTCCCCATCAGTAACATCTACTAGTCAATATGGAATTAGGTAGTCAGCCCGGTCAGGCTGCTGAAGAATATCCCCACCCAGGTGCGCGACTTATTGGTACGGTCATTGCCCTGATCACCTTGACCTTACCCTTCTTTACCATCGCTCGATACTCCCTTGAGGACACTTCTCGAGGACAGCACGCACCGACCCCCACGTATCCTTATCCCTTGCAACAGGTCAGGAAGTGAATGGCTATCGATATTTCTTGAGACTTTAACGGCTTTGATGCGATCGGATTCCTCCGATCGAGCTACAGATCCCGGAGATTGACTTCTGGTATCTTTTCTGAGGGAATTGATTCGAGTCGATCGAGAAACTTTAACTCGATCGAAAATAGTGAAAGCTCCGATCGAAATTCACTTTTTTGTGTAGAAATTGTGGAGAATCGTTCGAGCGTCATATGGAAAAATAAACGACCTTAAATTCAGAGAAATTTCGGGAAATTTTTCTGGATCGACAAAAATACCTCCAGGGGTAACAATAAGGCTAGAAAAAAGTTTGGATAATGGATAGAGGTGAAGCCCCTGGTAAAAATTGAGACGTTCGCGATCGCGTCAGATATTGGCAAGAGTTTAGATGTGAGCTTGAGGAAACACAATTGTATTTTGGGGAGCGTATAGCTCCCTAATTTTTGGGTCGTCAAGGTGGGTTCAAAACGTCATTCTCCATGCTCGATCGCTCCCTTGTCACCCCTTTAACTCTTGCCATGAAAGGGTTTTGGCGCATCGATCGAAAAATTTTGAGTGGCAGAGTTGACAAAGGTGCGGAGGATTAGTTAACGTAGTAAAGGCTTGAGAACCAAGCCCCCATCGTCTAGAGGCCTAGGACACCTCCCTTTCACGGAGGCGACGGGGATTCGAATTCCCCTGGGGGTACTCAAGCTAAAGAAATAGAAGAAAGAGGATACGCACAATGCATATCCTCTTTCTTTTTTTAGGATTCGATCGCCCTGGAGGGTTGTAAAATGACCCTAGCAAGGAATCTCCAAGTTCGCGCTAACGTGTCAACCGCGAGATCCCCAGCGTAAACTCTCAACTTGGCGAATCTCCATGAGTGCGATCGTCGATCTTCGTCCTCAAATTCGGCGCGTTCTACTCGTTACCCTGTTCTTCAATCTGCTCGTCGTCGGATTGAAAGCTGGACTGGGGTGGTGGACGGGTTCTCTGAGTCTGCTTGCCGATACCCTCCACAGCATCACCGATAGCGCCAGTAATATTTTGGGATTGTTGACGAACCAGCTATCTTCACCCCAACCCGATCGCGAACATCCCTACGGTCACCAAAAATTTGAAGCCATTGGAGCGCTCGGGATCGCTGCATTTTTGGCGATCGCCTGTTTTGAAATCTTTCAAGGCGGCATCGAACGGCTGTTGTTCGATGCACCCACCGTGCGCGTCTGGCCCCCGGTCTTGTGGTTGATGCTCGGTGTCATGGGTATCAATATTTTCATCGCCACCTACGAAAAAAGGGTGGGTACGAAACTCGGCAGTCCGATCCTGATTGCCGACGCTCACCATACCACTAGCGATATTTGGATTACCTTTGCCGTGATTGGCGGACTTTTCGGGGTCAAACTCGGCTATCCTTGGTTGGATATCGCACTGGCCTTTCCCGTCGCGTTGTTGGTCTTGTACAGTGGCTGGAAAGTCTTACGTCAGAATCTGCCTTGGCTGGTGGATGAAATTGCGATCGCCCCGGAAACCATTCAGGCGATCGTCCTGCAAGTTCCCGGTGTCCTCAACTGCCACGATATCGCCTCTCGTGGCATTGTCGGTCGGCAGGTTTTTATCGAGATGCATTTGATTGTCAAAGTTGAAGATCTCGAAACTGCTCACCACATCACCGAAGCCGTTGAAGCTGCCTTGGAAGAAAAATACGCACCCGCACGCATCCTCATTCATCTCGAACCCCGAGAGTATCGAGCGGATACAATTTGCGTAGAATCGTGAATGATGCTCGATCGACTTAAAGTCTGGGTGACGAGTTGAGCTTGCATACTGCTTGTTACATAACGTCAGTTTTGGATAAGACAGTTTCGGGTGAAGGTGGGGATCGGGGAACTCCGGATCGGGGAATGAAGTGCCCCGCTCGCCGATCGGTCGCGAATCTGCTACTATTTTGAATGCAGTACGTTAAGCGTGGGAGTATTTTGAATTATGGGTCGTGGTGGAAAACGTCCGGGCGCAGGCCGACCTAGGGGCAGCGGTAAATACGGCGAACCGACCAAAGCCGTACGTTTGCCGATTAGCTTGGTCGATCGGGTTTCGGAAATTTTAGAAAACTGGCCCACTCAAGGGCGCTTCTCTCCTCCAGAAATCGAGATTCAGCGTCTGAGTCCGAAAGAAACCGCGACGACATCCAAATTCCCCTTGTATCTCGAGGCCGTTGCCGCCGGATACCCGACTCAAACCAGCGATTACGTTGATGGGGAATTGGATCTCAACCAACATCTGACCCAGCATCCCGAAGATACATTTTGCGTGCGGGTGAACGGAGATTCGATGATCGATGCGGGAATTCACCCCAACGATTTATTAATTGTCGATCGCGCCCTCGAACCCAAGGATGGTAGCGTGGTGATTGCCACGGTCGATGGAGATGTGACGGTGAAGCGGATGCAGCGAGAAGGCGATCGCCTGTGGTTGATTCCGGAAAATTCTCACTACGAACCGTTGGAAATTACCGAAGATACCACGTTCCACATTTGGGGGGTCGTCACCAACGTCATTCATGCCCTCTAAGTCCACCTCCGAACCTGCCGAACGAGCGACCGGATACGGTTTGGCCCTCCACACCACCAGTCCCGAACTCGGTTTGGCGATCGATAATTTTGCTGGGGACGCGCGCGTGGCCACCTGGAATTTAGGGCGATCGATTTCCACCCACTTACACGCTTACCTCACCGATTTCCTCACCCCGCAAACCTGGAACGAGATTGCTTTCATTGCCGTCGCCAAAGGACCGGGAAGCTTTACGGGAACCCGTCTGGGAGTGGTAACGGCCAGAACGCTAGCCGCCGAGTTAGACGTTCCCGTATTTGGTGTCTCCAGCCTTGCCGCCCTGGCGCTTGACTGCCAAAAAGGCGATCGGGCAATTCCCCCTGGAGTCGATCTCGCCGTGGAAATGCCAGCGGCCCGCGAGCAATTGTTTACTGCCATCTACCAAGTTGATGGACGAGGAGAGACCGTCGCCGCCTTGCAACCGGATACCGTCGAGACTCCAGAAGCGTGGCAGCAGATCTTAGAATCGCGCCCCCGAGACTACTATCAAATTCGATCGACCCCAGAATTAGGCAGTACCGTCACCAGCGTCCTGGCATTAGCCTATAGAGAATGGAAAACCGGCAAGCGATCGCATTGGTCGGAAGTCGTACCATTTTACGGTCAGCAACCGGTTTGAAAGTTTGGGGCTTCTTGGAAAGGGAAGGAGAGTGGGGAAGATGAGGGAGGTGAGGGAGGTGGGGAAGGTGAGGGAGATGGGGGAGAAAAATGCAAGATACGCGCATTCTTCCTTGTCTCCTTGTCTCCTTGTCTCCGCGTCCCCGCGTCCCCGCGTCCGGAGCGTCCATCCAACCCCTCACCAAGGACTTCCCACCATGGTAAAACCCGACCAATAGTAGGGATGGGAAAAATCGCGACCTTCCCAACCGTGCAGTTCTGAGGGCAGGGGAATCCGCATACCGTTACCGATAATATATCCATCGCGCACGCTCACTTCTCCCCGCAGAAGAGCTAATTGGGTCTGTCGTAGCGCTTCTGCTTTGATGGGTGCATTTTGGAGATGCTCGTAGAACTGACTCATCAGCACCAACGTTCCCGTATCGTCCACTTTCCACAAGCTAGCCAAAGCGGACTTCACCCCCGCACGCACGGCGAGTCCGGCAAAACCCAACTCAGCTTCACGATCGCCCACAGCCGTTTCGCAAGCGCTCAATACCAGCAGTTCCACCATCGGCGGCGCGTACCATTCCACCAACCTCAGTTCGTCTAAGGATAAGCGGCGATCCCAAAGTTCGATGTAGGTTTCGTAGCGCTCTCGGGCGTTAAAATCAGCGTGGGTGGCTAAGTGAACGATCTCGAAGGGTTGCTTATGGCGCTGCTCGATCAGGTTCTCTAAGGTAAATTCTTCATTGAGAAACGCTTGCCCCGTGCGATGGGAGTCGATCGGCGATCGGGCGGTCTCTCGCAGGGTTTGAAGCTGGCGAGAACGACCCGAAACGATTTCTAGTTCCAGGGGAACCGCAGGCAGGGGTTGATTGTCAGATTGGGGAAACTCCGAAGCCCCCATCGCCAAAACGGTCGCTTTTTGCAAACTCCGGTAGCGAGTATCGGTCAAACTCAAGCTGGGAATCGAACCGAGGCTGTAGCGTTCGATTAAAAATTCCTCGCCATCGTGCAGTGCTGCTAAGGGCAGTTGGTGCAACCCAGCATCCATGGCAAAAATCAAGGTGTCCAAATCCAGGGCTTCGAGATGTTCCTCAAGGGGTTGAATCAACCACTCGTAGAGTTGCTGCGATGGCGGGAGATAGCTTTGAGACGAAAAAGATCCGATACTTTGGCGCAATATATTCAGGGTGCGTTCGAGTTGTCCGGGTTCGAGAACTACACTTTTGACAATCGGTGGCCCTTCGGGTACGACGAGGACTAAAGTGAGTTTTTCTCCAGGGACTGCATCGGACGTTTCCGAGGTCATGGCTTGGGTTTCGGGTAGGGTAAGGGCGTAGATAATCGCCCCGCGTTTCCCGGTTTCCAGTTCGATATTTTTGAGAGTTTCGCGCACCACTTGGGCGGAAATTTCTCGTTCGATTTCATTGAGATTTTCCCCCGCAACTGCCTCAATTTGCTCTTCCAAGAATCGATCGATCCCTGCGATTCCTCCATCTAAATTGCCTAAATCGAGCTGGAGGGAAATATCTTGCTTGGAGTCCGGCAGCGTCCAAGTTACTTCATCTTCGCGCAGTGATAAGTCGGCATTCAAGCTGGTGGCGATTTCTCGGGCGAGTTCTTCTGGTAGTTCTCGGTTGGAAGAATTGTCACCATTCTCTTGTCCATTTCCTCCATCATCACCGAGATGGTCGATCTCACCTCCGTCACCGAGATTGTCAATGTCACCTCCGTCCCCGAGATTGTCGATCTCACCTCCGTCACCGAGATTGTCAATGTCACCTCCGTCCCCGAGATTGTCGATCTCACCTCCATCATTGCCGAGATTGTCAATGTCACCTCCATCATTGCCGAGATTGTCGATCTCACCTCCATCACCGAGATTGTCAATGTCACCTCCATCATTGCCGGGATTGTCGATCTCACCTCCATCATTGCCGGGATTGTCGATCTCACCTCCATCATTGCCGGGATTGTCGATCTCACCTCCATCATTGCCGGGATTGTCGATCTCACCTCCATCATTGCCGGGATTGTCGATCT
>JAXHUC010000094.1:0-14941 GCA_034189805.1 Cyanobacteriota bacterium | reverse complement strand
CACCTCCATCATTGCCGGGATTATCGCTCTCACCTCCCCCATCACCGGGATTATCGGTTGGTGGGGGTTCTGGCGGTTGCGGCAGTTCGGGGGGTGCGGGAACCGAAATAACCTGAATTCGATCGGCATCCTGAGTGTGAGTATAGAGAAATTCACCTGGGGCGATCGTCGCTACATTGCTGTTCCCTCGGGTTATGGCACCAGCGGTTCCATTTTGGTGGGGATTGCCGACAATAAAGGGAATTTCTCCGTTTCCGCCATGGCGAATGACGATCGCGCCGCCATTGATTCCTCCGGCTGTGGAGATACTGGCATTGGTTCCGTTGCGATCGCGAAACGAGCCAGTTACTCGCAAAAAGTCAGTCACATTAATATTGACATTTCCTCCAACCCCATTTTCACTTTGCGTATCAATGCGATCGAGCTGAATATTGGGAGCGTTTAAGAACACATTTCCGCTATCTTCGATTGAGGATGTATCGAGTCGATTGGCGGTAATTTGACCCGCTTCGCTAACTAAATTAATTCCCGCCCTTGAGGTTAAATTTTGGGCGGTAATATCGCCTGTCGTGCGAATGGCGATCGCTCGATTTTGATGATTAACTCTACTTTGAAGGTCGATACTTTCTAATGCAGTATTATTCCCAATTGCGCCTAAAATCTGAATATTTCCCCGCTCGGCATTTAAAACTAGATTTTGCGAACCGTCAATGGTATTATTAAACTGAATATTTCCCGTGTCTAAGCTTGAAATCGTCACATCTTCACTTAAAGTAACCGGACCGTTAATTAGAATATTATTTTGATTGGTTTCTATCGAATCGCCCAATTGAATACTTCCCCTCGAACGAACCTCAACGGTTCCTCCCTCCTCACTTAAAGAACGGGCATCAATTTCATTTAAAATAATGTTGCCATCGGCATCAAGCGTCACATTACCACCGCGACCGAGAGCCGAAAGCGTCAGCAGCGGTCCGGTTAACTCGATCGTGCCACCGCGCGCACGAAGGTCGATCTGTCCGCTATTACGATTAAATCCGGGATTTAAAAGGGCGGTATCGCCAATGCCACCAATACGAATATCCAGGGCAGAGTCGAGGAAGATATTTCCGCCATTTTCGCCCCCGATCGCATTAATAACTTCACCGCTTGTATTGATGCTTCCAGTTCGACTGGTTAGAGAAATATTGCCGCCATCTTGACCGCCAGAAGACGAAATATTCGTCGTCGTTATATTCCCCTCAGCTCGAAGGTCGAGCGTCCCACCATTGCCAATTCCCCCATCCGCAAAAACACCTCCCAGCTCCATATTTTCTCCACTGACAACAGTCAGATTTCCGCCATTATTTCCTCCCTTTGCCGATATTTCCCGAACGTTCGCATTTCCCGGAACGCGAATCTCGATCGTCCCGCCATTGCCGATATTTTCCCCCGAGGCATTCGCGAACAAATCAAACTCTCCAGTATCCAAACTGCCCGTTTTTCCGGCAATTTCAATGGTGATATTTCCCGCGCGATTGTCACTTCGAGTATCGGCAACCCAATCTCCGCCTAGCTGAATATCGCCGCTGGCAACGAAGATTGAAAGATTGCCTCCATTCCCCCGATCCGCAGGGGCGATCGCCCCTAGTACGTTTACGCTACCCCCCGCTTCGCCGACTCTGAGGGTCACATCCCCGGCATTTCCCCCATCCTCAGACTGAGAGAGAAAGTGATTCGTCGCTACAATATTTCCGCTGGCGGTGGTCACAGAGATATTTCCCCCAGACCCTAACTCCGAAAACGATTGCAGGCCTCTCACATTGATATTGCCAGTGCCTTCCCGAACGGTGAGGGTAATATTGCCGCCGTCTCCCCCACCCTCAGACAATGCAAAGATATCGGCCGTGGTAATATTGCCCGAGTTCGTTGTCAGGGTAATATTGCCGCCATCCTCACCTTTCGAGTCCGAACCCAAATCGCCATTGCCCGTATGGATATTCCCCGCACCGGTAATTTCAAACAGAATATTCCCTCCGGTTCCCCCCTCTTCGGAATTCGTTCTGACGTTAAAGGTGAGGATATCGCCATCGTGCGCCCTCAGCGTAATATTTCCCCCCCGACCGTTAATAGAACTCGCGCGCAGCGTGCCGTCCCGAGTATCGATCGTTCCGGGACCACCGGTAATTTCGATCGAAATATTTCCTCCCGTTCCCGCCCCCTGCGAAAATGTCAGCAGCCTGTTTGTGGAAATATCTCCCCCGGAAGAACGCAGGGTAATATCTCCCCCATCTCCATCGAAATTCGAGGTACTGATTTTCCCCAGAGTCAGACTCGCACCGGAAATCGTCACATCCCGACCCGGCGCGCTCAGGGTATCTCCGGGATTCATCACAAACGAGCCGCCATCGACCCCATCGGCATCGGCTACAAAGACGACCGTACCGCCACCGGGGCGAAACGTCAGGGTATTGTCGCTCAAATCTTCGACGGTAATATTATTGGTCGCCTCCAAAATAATATCGGTATTGCCATTGAGGGCTTCGAGTTCCGACTCGTAAATTGTTACTGGGGCGGGGTCCCCCATGAGAACTTGACCGCGAGCATTTCCGGTAAAGAAATCCACACCATCCCCCGCCCCATCACCATTGCCATCGGCGATCGAAATATTTTCCGGGTCGAGGAGTAAAGTTCCCACGGTCCCATTCGGCGCGCGGGTATCCACATCGCCGCGAAAAACCAGGCTTTGCTTGCCCGACACTTCCACAAAACCGCCCGAGGCATTGGGTTCGGCACTCCCTCTAGCGCTAATATTGCCGAAAAATTGAGTCGTGTCGTCCGCCCAGAGAATCACTCGCCCGCCGTTTCCTCGTTGCAGCGCATCGGCAAAAATCGCCGTCTCGGCATCGACAAAAGTATATCGAGCGTTAGGAATCGTACCCAACCCGCGAAAATCGCCCCCGAGAAAAATATTACCTCCCCCGTTCGCCCCCGAAGCGTCGAGGGTGGCATCGAGCAGGGCAACCCGATTTCCCAATATCTGAATCGTGGGAGACTCGGTATTTTCAAACCCTTCCCCGTTCCCCAAGGTTCCCGAGACGATCGCATCTCCGGTTTGCGGGGCGATCGCGGTTTGCGAACCTACCAAACTCAACGTACCATCGGGGTTGACAGCGATCGAGGTGGCGTGACCCCATTCTTTCCCCCCCGCGAGCAATTGCGGCAACGAGAGCGGCGTGAAGTTCCGGGAGTTCGGGGAATTTGCAGTCGATTCGCCCTCTAAACCTTCGACTTCCAAACTTTCAATTTCCAAACTCAAGAGGTTTCCTGCCGCACTCAAACGGACGAGGCTTTCACCGGGGACTGCGGCGACGGTGATGTTACCCCCCGGTGCTTGTAGGGTTCCGGTATTAACGATCGCCCCAGCGAGCAAACTCAGATTTTGTCCGGGGAGAACGCTCAGGTGTCCGGCATTGACGATCGCCCCAGGATTTGCCACGGCAAAGTCCAAGACATTCGGCATTCCCACGAGATCCGCCCAAGGATTACCCCCCGATGTGTTGCCCGATCCATTGCCCCACATACTAAAGCGACCGCCATTCTCAAACCCAATTCCAGTGGCAGTCGTGGCGGTAAAATCTCCGGGGACGTTCAGCGCCGCATTCGGACCGAAAACAATACCTGCCGGGTTGAGCAGAAACAGATTGGCATCTCCTCCGCTCACTTGCAGCAAGCCATCGAGAAAAGAAGCTTCGCCCCCCGTAACGCGACCGAGAATATTGCTTAAATGGGGATCGGCGAGAAAGTTGGCCGTTTGCCCGGTGTCGAGTCCAAACCGCTCGAAACTGTGGAAGAGGTTGCGACCGTCAGACGATCGCGTGCCGCCGTGGATATCGAAACTGTCGCCCTCGGGAGTGACAATTGTCCCCGTACCGTCATTCGTCGGCGCGATGGGTTGAGCGAAAACTGCCGTCCCCGGAAAGAGGGCGATCGAGAGTAAGACTGAGGAAGAGAGACTGACTTTCAATTTGTAGATACCCCAAATTCAAATGACCTTGCCCATGCAGTCGATACCGCACGAGAAGGTAAAAATCGATAACTTTGACTGCTACGGGTGCAGTCTGAATTCTCATCGCCAGACCCGGTGCAGAACATCAAACCTCGCATGTGAGACATAAACTCCATTTCCAGTTCTAGAGTTCCCCACCCTCGCGAAAAACTGTCGGATTCCGCGCCTGATGTGATGGAGAACTCGAATCGGAAATCGAACAGGAATAAGTCGCCCGATCGAGCCTTTCTTGAGCTTCCTGACGCAAATCCCCTAAATCGGCATTGGCGAGTTCGAGGGTTTGGCAGTAAGGTTCGAGTGCATGTTCGGGCAACCCTAAGTAATCCCAGTACAACTGTCCGATCCGGCTGTAAAGCGGTGCGTTTTCTAGCCCGTTGGCAGCCAGGGTTTCGAGGATGTCGATCGCCTCGGAAATCAAACCCCGTTCGACGTAAACAAAGGCCGTGGCTAAGTGACGGGCCGATTCGTTGAGGGTCTGCGCCTCAATTTGAGCGATCGCCTCTTCGACTTCCGCGCGGACGGCATCATCGAGCAAACCAAACCCGAAACCGCCGGGAATCGGATCGACCTCGAGGGAAGAAACCCCCGTATCAGTTTCGATGACGAGCATGTATTCCGGACCAGAACGTAAGGGTCGATCGCCCGGATAGTCGAGTTGGGTGTCGGGGGTACGGGTACGCCAGAGTTCGACCCCATCTTCGAGCAGGCTGACGGTATACTCTGTTGCTCCCACCACGGGATTCCAGCGCAACTGGGGTCGATCGTCGAGTAAGTAGGTACGCCGGGGAGAAATCGGATAGGGAATACCGGAGTTGGATGCGAGATCTCCGCGCGGGGGACATTCGTATAAATCCCGATTGCACGATTGCGCGGATGCGGTCGCACAATGATTGGGTTGTTCTGTGGAAATCGATGCGATGGTTAAATCGGTACATTGAACCACTAGGGTTCCTTCTCGACTAGCGAGCAGGCGATCGCCCGGATAGATCGGCGTGCCGGGTAGGGGGCGGATTTGTTGAGCTTGGCGCTCGAGTCGCGCGTTACCTTCAACCTGCACGATCTGTCCGTTGGCTGCGGAGGTGGCGGCAATGACTTCCGACTCAAAGAATCTCCGATCGGGGAGGACTCCAAATAGGCAAACCGATGTAAAACCGATCGCCACGGAAAAAGTGAGTTTGCGCTTCATGAGTTTACAAACCTTTGTGTTCTATCGCATTGAAAATGGAGAGTGCGATCGGGGCAGATCTCCAAAATGATGATGGTTGGGTGGTGATGTTTGGGTTGAAACTTGAAGCGATCGCGTTCAATGGCAAATTAGGGATGCAAATATTGAAAACGTCGATCGAGTCTTGAGGCTTTGAGATGAGTCATAAAACGCCAGAACTCCTGTGAAATAGTTTTCTCAGGGTCTGAAGAGTTTTTCAAATGGGTTGAATCTTAACGATTCAAGCGATTAAAAAGTTATTTTTTGCATATTCTAGCAACTTCAAATTTGCTCGAGCGAATTTTCAAGCTGAGTGGGAAAGAGATAGCGCTGCGCGAGCTGTTTCTCGATGCCGATCGCACCGGGCAAATTTTTTTCCAACCCCCAGACCCCATACATGCCTCATACCGTCCCCAAATCCGCTCGACTTTGAACGATAAAGCGCGCAAACTGATTTAAAGATCGTCGTCAAGTAAGTGGTTCTAGGTGAAAAAGCGAGCTGGCGTGTCATCGATCGATGGCAATCCGGACTTGTTCTCTTATCTCCTCGGGCTGTCGCGTCCCCTATTTTTCACCCCCTTCCTTTGACGGAGGTGTTTAAGAGTTTTTCCCGGTCCGAAAGATGCCCGTCTGGTCTATCTGTCTGATCTCGCGACGATCGCTTCCATACTAGCGTAGCGGCTTGAATCCTCGAGCCGAGATCGAGAATCTTCAAAGAATTCAACAAAAAGAAATTTTTTCGACATCGAGTCCCCCACTCGAGTCTCTCGGTGAAAATCTCCATCCATCACGCCAGGGAGCAACTGTCACATTTCCCCAGTAGACTTTTTCGGGTGGCACAGGTGGCGATCGATAATCTCTACGGTCTCGGTATTATATGTTTAATTCTGTACTGATTCATCTGCACCCTCCTGACATTCTGTTGCCGGGAGGATTTTTATTGGAAACGTTCGGGAGTCGATCGAGGGTGACAACTTCAGGTTGCACTTTTAGACAAAGATACGATCGGTTTTGTGAAATTTATCCGGACGCAGGTTGTGACAGATTGAAGTAAACCTACATCAAACAAATATACCAATCTTCAATCTGGAGGTTTGACGATGAATACTCTGACTTCTACCATCGATTTACCACAACTGAAATCGGGTTTTTCCGGACGAGCTGTCCGATTTTTGCAACAGGTTCTCGTCCTTCGCTACTACCACACTTCGATTACCATTAACGGTCAATTCGATCGCCCGACTGAAGCCGCCGTTAAAGAGTTTCAAAGCTGGAATGGTTTAGTTGCCGACGGCATTGTTGGGGAACTGACGTGGCAAGCTTTGGGTCGATATATCGGCTCTTAAATTTGAGGATTCGATCGCCAAAAAATACGATCGAAAATTACGAGGATTTAGCGTGCATAAGTCGGTTCTATCGAACCTAGATATTGCTGAGTGAAGTGCTATAGTCGATATTTTGAGGACACGAGCGTGAAACTAACTTGTCTTTCCCATCAAACTTCTGTTACCACTGAAACATCTTACGGCATTAATCCGTTAGCCTGGAATAACTTCGGTGTAACTTTAGTTGGTTCGCAACAGTATGAAGAAGCCCTCAATGCTTTCGAGCAAGCTTTAACACTCAATCCCAGCTTGGCGATTGCTCGTGCGAATGCAAATCTCGTCAAATTAATCTTAAAAAATCAATTTCAGGATGCATCGGATATTGCCTGATTTCACTGTGATTTGCCAATATTTTTTGACTCGATCGGGTCGTCGATCGAAATTCTTGCCGCTCGATCGTTTGCATTTCCCCAGAAAGGACGAGACACCCAAAAGTCACGTCAGTTTGGAGTCTGGATAATTGCAGTGCGGGAAAAACAGTGATTCCTTGCGGGTTCGCGGCAAAGAATTGGAGAACCCGACTCGAACTCGAACTCGATAACAAGACTGCTAGGCGCGCGGTTATTTCCGCCAAAATGAGCTGGCGATTGTTTGAGTTGAGAACCTCCTGAAACTCTGATACTCATCACGCGATACATTCTCGAAACCTCACCTACATCGGATAGGATTTTAGAGGTTATATCCCATCACTAAAATCGAGCCTTCACGCTCAGCATAGCTAAAGACTTGATTCTCATCGTCTTTCACGAAACCGATCCGAAACTGAGCGCTAGATTTTTGATAATTATTGATTTTTGAATTCCTGAGTTTAGTTTGACGATCTAAGTTAATTTAAAATGCTAATAAAATTTTGATTTCTTTTTATCTAGAATCGATAGAACTTAACTAAATAAAGACTGAACGCTTGACTGAGAAAATCGAAATCGGTCTGTAAATTGAATAAAATTACCTTGACAAATGCACCATTATATAAAAATAATTGGTGTTTTTTTATTGTGGCGTGTAGAATGCGGACTTGCTTAAGTTCCGACAATCGTAATAAGGTAATTAGACGACGTTAACGATCGTCAAGCCAATCCGTCTCCAAGAAAAGCGAAAATTGAGATAACCCGATCGGTCAATCTTACTAATATTGACCGCAAAACTGGAGGGCGATCGACTTCTGCTCTATCTGCAATTCAATAAAGTATAGAAACGCAAGTCAATGGAAAATAGTTTTTTTGATGATTCCTTAGACAAACAACATATCAATCAGCGCATTCGCGAGCTGGATAATTCTAAAATTGGATTTTATAGTATTGGTCTGTATCCGGCTTCAATTGCGTACAATTGCGCGATGCAACAAGGAGAAGCCTCTTTACTGCTAGCTCCCCGTCCCGGTCGGCAGCTAATGGGTGCTTTTTCCGAAGAAGCCATCAAAGGTATGGACCCCAATCGGGTTGCAGCCATGGAGCGCATGGCTCACCACAAAGAAGGCAACAAACTCGTTCCCAACACTCTCGAGTACTTGATTGTCAATTGCGAGCTAATTGTTTTAAGTGCCAACAGTAACTACATCGAACAGGATTTGCTTGAAGGATGTAAAGTTCGAGAAAAACTGGGACGAAATAATGTCGTGTTCGCCTGTCTGGCAGGGTCTTTCAGCCACGACAAGACCACCAATACATCTTACGTACTTTGTGAAAAAAGACCCAATCTCGCCTTCTTTTCGGGCTTTCACCGGCACGATTCCCTCCGAGATCCCGTTGACAGCTTCACGGCTAATTTTTGTCACCCCAACGCCCTAACAGCACTGCTGGGAGCGCGGATGTTCGATCGCCTTTCTCTGAATATTCAAGTTTCACCGGGAATTCACAACGTTGAAGCGCAATATATCAAAGCCGCCAAAAATATGGCTTCTATTTTTGCTGGCTTTGGATACGAATTTCATCAGGATAATTCGGGAATTTTACCGACTTTACTGACATTATTGCTCGATCAATGTCTCGATCAAGCCGCAACGGTTTCTATGTCCCGGCGCGATCGCCACAAGCTCTATTATCGACAACCTATCGCTTTAACCGAATTAGGCTACGGCGTACCCAGAATCGAAGCCACATTGAATAGTAAAGGGGGTGACATGGAAAAAGTGCGCGACCACACCTTTTCCCAGTTGACCGCCATGGTGGCCGACGTGCGCGGCAGTATGATGATGCCGATGAGAGGCAAGCCGACGCGAAATTTCCAAGCCGGACAAGTTTTGGCTAAAAGGATGCGTTCTTCAGGTCGTTGTCCGTTAAGTATTGAAGAATTTGAGGATTGGTGCGAAAAAGCCGGCATTAACAAAGGGGGTTTAGAAGGATTGAAAGCGTTGCGGTATTGGCCGCAAATCGCCCAAAAATACGATATTCCCATCCACGATTCATCAACCATCAATCTTCTTTACCTGTGTATCTTCGGTAACGAGCCAGAGAAAGCTTCGGCTTTTCAGGTCATGACGCAAAGCCGCGAGTTATCCAATTACTGTCAGGAATCCGTGCGACCGTCCCACAGTCGAAAATATGCAGAGGCACTCAATAATCTCGATAAGCCAGAAGCAGTCGAGTTGCTAGTGAATGCAGTGATTGCAGACAACGCCCGGAAATATATTCTCGATGAAATGGCAATCGAAGACCGGGCGATACACGCCGACGATCCGGCCTATTTACAAGTGATGAGTAGTATCGAACACAGCGATTGACCTGGGTCGAGAGATCGGGCTTACCAACCGCCACCCGCACCTCCACCCCCACTGGAGCCGCCTCCGAAACCGCCACCACCACCGCAACTGCCACTGGAGCCACTACTCCCACTGCTACTCCCGCCACTGCTGCTCGAACTGCCGAACGCACCGGGATTGCCATGGGAGGAAACTAGGCGGGGTACCGTCTCGTGGCGATGGGTTGTGTAGTGGCAGTGGTGGCACTCGAAAGTAATGCGGCGCATGCCCGAGTTGGAGTAGGTTGGTGGCCGCACGATGGTACTCGATCGCCCCATGGTTTTTTCTTGGCAACGAGGACAATGTTCGTAGGATGTAAAGGGATTGATATACCCGCGCAGATGAAAGGTACTCGGGCTGGTGGGGTAACATTCACCGCAGTGCCAGCCCACAAAGTCAACGCTATTGAGTTGCCGAGCGGTTTGTTGCGGGGGTCTCAGCCGAGCGGATAAGACATCCGGCGAGATTTCGACCATTGGATGGCGGCAGTTTTGGCAGTGAACGGGAGCTTTTTTCTCAAAACGTCTGAGATTGCTTGAGTTCGATCGTCCGTGGGGAGGCAATACAAGGGCATTTTTCGGTAATGGCTTGCGCTCGATGGTTTCTCGACGTTTGCGGTGGTAGTTACAACAGTTGCACGTTAGAGTTCGCAGGCTTTGACCCTCTAAATTCCAAGTCGGCGCTTTAAGGATTTGGGTTTGGTAGGTGACGGTGAGTTCGTTGCAGGTGGGACATTCTTCAAAATCACCATCGTTTTGGACGGTGGAGGAAATTTGAATGTCTCTCGAACCACTCTTTAGGGTACAAGTCGGACATTGCCATCCCCAGAACCGAACGCTACCGAGTTGCCGCGCCACAGATTCGGCTGGGGTGAGAAAGTCTCCCAAGCGATCGTCATCTACAGCTTTCATGGGACGCTTGCAAGTCTCGCAGCCAATCCGTCGCAATCCGGGGTCTTTGGGCAAGCGCGATCGCCCTTGGGCGGGTAGAAACAGAAAACGGCGATCGATTTTCGACTTCACAAACCAGATCGATCCCACTAGCGTGGCGGCAGAACCGAGCAGTTGCCAAAGGGGGATAGGGAAGGAAAATTGAGGTTGAAGGGGAGTTGGCGAAGGAGAAGGGCGATCGAATTGGGCTGTTTCTGGAGGTGTTTGCGCAGGCGTTTCGGGAATTGGTTCGGGAGTGGGTTCGGGAGTAGATTCGGGAATCGTTTCAGAAACTGCAACTTCGGGAGTTTCTAACTCTTGGACTAATGCTTGGGTTCCCGCTAAAATGCCTCGATCGAAGTTTCCCGTTTTAAATTCAGGAACAATTTCAGTTTCGATAATCCGAGCTACTTGCGCATCGGGTAAAATTTCTTCAATGCCATAACCCGTGTCGATTTCTACCCGGCGATCGCCGACCGAAGTTAAAAGTAAAACGCCGTTATCTTCTCCTTGTTTGCCAATTCCCCAATAATTAAATAAATTTGTGGCAAACGCTTTGGGTGAAGCGGATGGGGTGGTTTCTAGAACAGTAACAACGGCAATTTCCGTGCCATTATTTGCTTCTAATTCCGAAAGCATTTGGTTGATTTGGGCTTCGGTATCATCGCTGAGAATATTTGCCATATCCGTCACCCAGCCACCATTCACCTGTCGGGGATTGGGAACCGATTCGATCTCTAGCGCCAAAGATGCGATCGGCAGAAAAACGATCGCCGCACTACACGAACCGACCCAAAGATTTTGTTTGAATTGCGATAGAGTCGTTAGCATCGCTCGAACCTAGGACAAAGCCCGGACATAGGATTAACTACTATTTATTAAAACAAATATTTTTCAAAGCATCCGAGCAATTTTCGAATTTGATTTTCAATCGTTCGTTCATAATATTCATAAGTATTTAGAAATTGAAAATATATTGGTCTTTGAACGATTTAGAGCGTTGACTCAGACAGTTCATAATATTCATAAAATTTTGAGGTTAAGATTTATAAATCAACAAATCGATACGAGCACATCGTTGAGTCTAGACTCGGGTCATCAGGAGTCAACAAAATTTCCAGGGTTTTGCTCCCCCAGTTTCCCCGGCTCACATTCACCGATAACTCCTGGCTATCGCCCATTGGTGAAAGGTTAAGGCTGTATTCACTTTGTCAACCTGTCAATAATCGTACCGAAAACCCGGAGTTGGGGGGTCTCCCCCCAAACCCCCCGCGCACAAGAGTGAAATCGTGGAAAATATTAGCATCAAAGGGGTCGAGCGATTCAAGTCAGTCAACTTGATATCTGGCAAAATTGCTTAACCTTTCACCAATGGCTATCGCCATACGCGACCCGATCGCAATCTTTTGTAGTATAATAACAATTCTATACTACAAAAAAACAATATTGGAGTAACGCCGCTCGTTACGCCATCAGGAGAGTCATGGCATCGTTTCGAGATATTCTCGGTTATTTTCGCGGTTATTGGAGTCGTGCGGTTTACAGCATCTCCATCACCAGTGCCTTTGAACTCGTCGATCTCGTCGTTCCCTACGCCATCGGTCAAATGCTTAACGTTTTGGCTGGGGGAACCCTCGATCGACCTTTACAGCAGCTTGTGGCAACCGTTGCCCGCACCACCAACCTCTCAGAGGGTTCGTCTCTCGAACTCGGCGTTTTGCTGGGGTTAATCTTTCTCACCACCGTCGTCCGGGCCCCCGCGCAAGCCTGGTTGGCAGGGTGGTATCACTGGGAAATTTCCCTATCTGCCCGTCGCGATCGCGCCCGCCAAACCGTCGCTAAAATCCTTTCTCTACCCCTTTCTTTCTACGAAGAACACAACCCCGGACGGATTGCCGGACGAGTGTCGCGGGGATTGGAAAATCATACCTGGATGTACCCGGAAATCGCCGGACAGTTGATTCCCAAATTGGTGCGGGTATTGGGAATTTTTGTGGCGATTTGGTTCATCGAATGGCGAATTGCGATCGCCTTTCTCGTATCGTTTATTCTGATTCTCGGTTTCAGCCTCAGATCTCTGCGATCGATTATCCGGCGCGAAAAACTGATCGACAAATATATGGAGGGAACCGAAAGCCGCACCTCCGAACTGATTACCAACATTAAAACCGTCAAAGCTTTTGCTACCGAAGCTAGGGAACTCGATCGGCAGCGTCAGCGCCTGAAACGCGAACATAACGTTGTCGTCAATCGGATTCATCGCAGTTACGTGGTGCTATCTATTTGGCAGCGCAGCTTCGTTCAAATTTGCGTGTTTGGCGTTCTGATTTCGACCTTATTGGCCGCCCTCCAAGGTCGAATTTCCCTCGGACATTTCATCACCACCCTGACAATTTCGAGTATGGCCTATGCCGAACTCGATCCCATCAGTATCCTTGCCGAAGTATTCGCACGCCGCTATAGTTCGATGCTGCGCTTCCATAAGTTTCTCAAACGTCCGACAGGAGACGATGCGGCGGGTTTATCCCTGCGAGATATCGAGGAGAATTCCTATCGGTTTACGGGCAAAATGGAGCTAGCGGGGGTCAGTTTTGGTTACGACCCGGAACGTCCGATCTTGCAGAAGATTAATTTGCGCGTCGAACCCTATCAAACCGTGGCGCTAGTGGGGCGTTCCGGTTCGGGAAAATCAACCCTCGTCAAACTCTTATTTCGCTATTTTGAACCCGATCGCGGTTGTATTTTTATCGATGGCAAGGATATCAAAACTTTGGATGTCACTCAATATCGACGGCGATTGGCGATCGTCCATCAAGATGTCGATATTTTCAATGGAACCTTGCTCGATAACCTAGTCTATGGCAATCCAAACATTAGTTTCGATCGAGTTCGAGAAGCTTGCCAAATTGCTCGAGTCGATGAGTTTATCGCCGAACTTCCCCAGGGTTACTATACCATCGTGGGAGAACGCGGCGTGCGCTTATCTGGGGGACAAAAGCAGCGGTTGGGAATTGCTCGAGCGTTAATTGTCGATCCGGATGTGTTGATATTTGATGAGGCAACATCGAGTTTAGACTACGAATCCGAGCGATCGATTCAATTAGCAATGCGATCGGTTTTTGGGACGCGCACGACAATTATTATCGCTCACCGTCTGAGCACCGTTCGAGATGCCGATAAAATTGTGGTTTTGGATGCGGGAAAAATTGCTGAAGTCGGTTCTCACGAGGAACTCTTGGCAAAAGATGGCGTATATCGTCGCCTGCATTCTCTCTCGGAAGCGGGAGAATTACGAGCTTAACTGGATTTTTAACAGTCAGCAATTAGCTAAAAAGTCATTGTAGGGTGGGCAGTTTTATGGGTAAAAATTAAACTATCGCGTTTCTCTCGATCGTGAGGTACAAAAAATGTAGGGGCGGGTTTAGCTAAAAACCATGCCCCGACAGAGATTGATTATCGAAACCCGCCCTTGCGCTTATGTACCTCACAAATACGAGAACTGCTATAGATTACAGAAAATGAACTGCCCACCATTCCTCTAAAATGTCTTCCTCTCGAAAGCTTTTAATCCTAGATATAGATGAAACGCTCCTTCATTCAACCAAAACCCCTTTAAATTATTCCACAGATTTTAAAATCAAATATTACCATGTTTATTTACGACCGAACTTAAACTCTTTTTTAGAGTACTGCCTGCAAAACTTTGAGGTTGCCGTTTGGACGGCATCATCGCGAGAGTATGCCGATCGAATTGTCGATCGCATTTTCCCCAAATCTTCCGACTTAGCCTTTATTTGGTCGAGAGAACGATCTACTGTTCGAGTGGATTGGCAAACTGGCGAATATGATGTCATCAAAGATTTGAAAAAAGTTAAAAGACAGGGATACTCCCTCGAAAAAATTCTATTTGTTGACGATCGACCGAAAAATTTAGTGCGGCAGTACAGTAACCTAATTCGAGTTAATCCATTTCTAGGCGATCGAGATGATGTCGAATTTCGTTTGCTGATGCCTTATTTATCGACTTTTTTAGAAATTGATAACGTACGACCGATCGAAAAAAGAAATTGGCAAAATCGGAGATCGACCCCGCTTAAGGTATAATCTGGCTCAATTGAAATTACGATACAATTGCGATACAAATGGATATTCAAATCGATCGCCAACCCGACAAAACCAAACTCGACGAACTCGGGGTTTCCAACTGGGCGATTTGGACGAAAGAAGCCTCAGAATTTCCCTGGACTTACGATGCCGAAGAAACCTGTTACTTCCTCGAAGGAGATGTTGTCGTCACTCCCGACGGTGGCGAACCCGTCGAAATGGGAAAAGGCGATCTCGTCACCTTCCCCGTCGGCATGTCTTGCACCTGGAAAATCCGCACCGACGTAAAAAAACACTATCAGTTTGGATAACTTCAAACATGACTCGTTATTTTCTAACTTCGTGTCCTTTGTGCCTTTGTGGTTCGCACCCCCGATCTCACCCACTCCGGCGGTACGGGTAACGATCCGTAAAATTCCCGCAACCGCACCAAATCCTGCCCGAACCACCCATCGATCCACTGGCAATACTCTCGGCCGATCGCATCTTCGGATTGCCCTTGTTGCAAAACCTTCACGATCGCCTCTGCTGCCA
>JAXHUC010000093.1:7078-27095 GCA_034189805.1 Cyanobacteriota bacterium | reverse complement strand
TCTCATTATAGACCCAAAATAATAATGATAATAATTCTCACTAAATTGTTTGTGGATGCGATCGCGCCGAATCTCTATTTGGATCTTTATTTGTCATCGATTTTTGATGGGAATTAGGGGTGAGAACGATCGCGACCCTTGCCAACCCGAATCTCTACGGAAGTCTCAAAATGGGATAGGCAAAGCGATCGCCTTGCTAAGATAAAATACTACTGACGCGCTTGCCTTCAGACGATGGTTGCTCAAATCGACCCCCCACTCTCCCCTCAAGACTATCTCACTTGGGAAGCCGAACAACCTATCCCCTACGGCTACATCGACGGTCGCGTCTACGCTATGACTGGGGGAACGATTCCCCACAATCAAATTGCCGTCAACCTGGTCGCCCTCCTCAAACCCCATTTACGGGGCAAACACTGTAAAGTCCTCAGTAGCGATGCCAAAGTTGGGATTACCGAAGCTGGCCCGTTTCATTACCCAGATGTTTCCGTGACCTGCGATGGTCGAGATCGCACCGCCCGAGACTACATCCGCTACCCTTGCCTAATTGTAGAGGTTCTCTCGGACAGTACGGAAGCCTTCGACCGGGGTCAAAAGTTTCGCCACTACCGTCAGATTGACACGCTGCGAGAATATGTTCTCATTAGTCCAGACCAAATGAGTGTTGAATGCTATCGTCTCAACTCGCAAGGTCGATGGGAACTTTTTCATTACACCTGCGATTCTAGAAAGACTCAATTGACTCAAATCGAACTGGCTAGCGTGGGTCTAAATTGCTCGTTCGATTTGCTTTACGAAGATATCGAATCGATCGAAGACCGTTAAAATTGGCGATCGCTCCGAAGAAGATCGTCACGAGTGGCAATCCCACGGTGATTATCGGTGGGTAGCAGGATTTTTGTTGGTTGGGTAAGATCGATATTTTTCGTTATCAAAGCAGACTTCCTTTCTCATCAGATCGTTTAGATTTTTTACCCACTCTCCTATCTCGGCGAAGCGAGGCTCCATCAAACCCATTTGAGAGCGTGAATGAAGCTCGAAAGTATTGTCACATTCCGATGAGAAAGTGAGTTGAGATGGGGGAAAGGGGGAGAATTTAGAGGAATAGAAGTAGGAATTTCTACTCAGTTCCCACTTCTACATCGCCGTACTTACCCTTTAAAATTAATGATTTACCCTTTTTTAATATTTTCTTGAAGCCGATGTGGCGATCGCCAGTTTCAGACATCGCATTTGGGGAAAATCTTCTTCGATAATCTCGATAATTTTCTGTTGACTCCTCACATCTTTCGCGATAAACTGAGCCGTACCATCTCCTTGAGAACCCACACCTTTACCTCCAAAAATATAAGGTTGAAGGCGAGGATAATCGAGTAGTTCGTGCAAGATGGGTGCAGTTAACTGCTCGGGACAAACAGGCATTAAATAGCGATCGAACTGCATTTGCGCTCGTGTCATTAACTTGCCAATTTGCTCGGCATTTCCCTCTTCCAGAGCGGCAATTGCTTGGCGAGTAATGTTGCGGTTCACCGTTCCCAAATAATGTCGTACGTTTTGGCTCAGTGGATCGGTGGCAAATGGATAGCATCGATCGAGCCGATCGAGAATTTGGCGAGTATCTTTACTTGCCCCGAGATCGACCATGACAAAGAATAAGTCTTGAGGGACGTTCAGTGGGATAATTTCGGTTCGATCGCCATCGAAAATCATTAGAATGGGTCGGTTGCCGTAGGCACAGCCAAAGTCCATTCGACCGCAACGAGAAGGAGTCGTTCTTTCTCCCTGGTAAGCCAGCTCGATCTCTTCTTCCAAGCTCAATTTTAGGTCGTAGATGCGGTTAAAGGCTCGGGTAACCAACACGCACAACGCCGCACTCGAAGAAAGCCCTTTCCGAATCGGTAAATCCGTGCGATCGTTCTCAATTGTCACCCCTGCCACAGAGTAACGAGTGACGGCCTGATACGCCACACCGGCCGCATAACTAAAGAGTCCTCCCCGTCGGGCTTCATCGAGTAGAATTTGCGCCTCTAGGGGTAATGCGATCGATTGTCCTTCAGAAGAGCGAAAAATAAATTGGGTCGGATGGGGTTCGATGCGCGCGTAAATTCCCTGGTTCGTACCCACCAACAGAGTATAACCTTTTTCTAACGTGGGGTTGACCCGGCGATATCCCCCCGCCCAATCGCTGTGTTCTCCAAATAGGCAAAGACGACCGGGAACAAATAGTTTCATTTTGCTGCTGTTGGCTGCGAAAAATAAAAAAACATGACAACGAATCGAGAGATCGAAAGGGAAAATTGCCGAGTTCGGTCAGCGCGATCGCATTTTCGGACTGCCCTCGATCGATTAAGGAGATAAATATTAACCAGTACGATCGCTTATCGAGATTCTCCCCAAAAAAATCCCGATCGCCAACTCCAACTCTCCGGTAAAATGCCAGGGTGCAACTTTAAGGACGATCGCCACGGCGGTCGGGATCGAACAATATGAAATTCAGCCAATTAATTCAACAGCTCGGTGACGAAGCAACTCACACGAGTTTGAGTCTGACGCGGGAGAACGACCCGGACATTTGCGGCGTTGCCGATGTGGATGATGCCACCCCCGGAACCCTCAGTTTTATTGAGAACAGAAAATTTGCCGATCGGGCGGCAAAAACAGCCGCAAGTGCGTTAATTTTACCCCCAGACGACGACCTCCAGGCCCAAGCAAGCGAACGTAAAATTGCCTGGATTGCCACGACCGAGCCGAGGTTATTATTTGCCAAAACCCTGGCACTATTTTATCAACCCTTTCACCCCGCACCGGAAATTCATCCCAAAGCAACCATCGATCCGAGTGCGAAAATTGGTCGCGATGTTTATATCGGAGCGAATGTCGTCATTTGTGACAATGTTGAAATTGGCGATCGGGTTTGCATTCACCCGAATGTGGTAATTTATCCCCAGGTTCGTATTGGTGAGGGAACAATATTGCACGCCAATTGTACGATCCACGAACGCGCTCGACTCGGAAAAAATTGTATCGTTCATAGTGGGGCGGTAATTGGTGCCGAAGGATTTGGTTTCGTTCCCACCTCTTCAGGTTGGTATAAGATGCAGCAATCGGGCTTCACGATATTAGAAGATAGTGTAGAAATTGGCTGTAATAGTACCATCGATCGACCGGCTGTCGGTCAAACCCGTATCGGTCGCAATACAAAAATTGACAATCTCGTCCAAATTGGGCACGGTTGTAAAATCGGTTCTAATTGTGCTTTAGCCGCTCAAGTCGGTCTTGCTGGCAGAGTCGCGTTAGGCAATAATATTCTTCTTGCCGGACAGGTTGGAGTGGCCAATCAAGCCCGAATTGGAGATGGTGCGATCGCCTCAGCAAAAACGGGAATTCATCAAGATGTGGCTCCTGGTACGATCGTTTCGGGTTTTCCGGCAATTGCCAACAAACTTTGGTTAAAAAATGCCGCTCTCTACAAGCGCCTCCCCGAAATCTATCAGACGATTCGAGAACTCAAGCGACGCTTGAAGTCCCCAGATTGATAATAGACGATCGATGATTTTTTTGCATCCGACACAAAAAGATCGATCGGATTGGATGAGTAGATTGTGTATTTGTACTGAATTAGTAAATTGACTCTTCCATCCACGGCGATCGAGCCAGAGATGAATCGAAACGCATTAAGCGATAAATATGATTTTTTTGGAAAGAGTGTCGAAATGGATAAAATTAACGCTATATTTTTATAAAGCCAGTTTTACTGGTTCCCTAAATCACTCTATCATTTGAGTGACCGATAAATAATTGATAACGCAATGAGTGAAACCACAACAGCACCGCTAACTGGAAAAGCCCTGCTTCAAAAAGTAAAAGAACTCTCCCACTTACCTCGTCGAGAAACAGCAAAGCGCTGTGGATACTACACGGTCACAAAAAGTAACCAGACCCGCGTCAACTTGACGGACTTTTACGATGCCGTGTTGGCCGCGCGAGGAATTCCTCTGAGTCCCGAAGGGTCGAAAGATGGTCGAGGTCGAGAGCCAACTTACCGCGTCAGCGTTCACAAAAACGGTCAAATCGTAATTGGTTCTACTTATACCGAAGCGATGGGATTAAAATCTGGCGATGAGTTTGAAATCAAACTCGGCTACAAGCACATTCATCTCATTCAGGTCGATAGAGATGGAGAGGAAAATGGAGTTGTTGAAGAGTAACCCACTCCCAATAGAAGATTGAGGATCGTTTCGGATTGAGTTCGATGGAATTAGGACTCGTGGAAAATCTCCTCCGTTTAGGTCCCGATCGCGAGAACGATCTCTAAACATGTCATCCTCGGCAGAATTTAGTGGGTTCCTCACTTCTATGGAGACTTTAATACTGCTCTCCCCAGTCGCGCGATTCTTTCAAGGAGAACGCTCGGCATTCATTCAGGTTATTGCATTTCTCGGGGTGTGGTTGGGGTTTTGGTTACCCCTAGCCATTCCCTTAGTCCTCACCCGTGAATGGCGACCGTTTCAACCGTTGAAGTGGGAGCAAAAGCTTCCTTTACTCGCTTCACTTTACCTCCTCGTACCCCTAGTCGTTTGGACGACTTCTCCTAACGGTCGATCGTCGTTTTCAAGCTACGGTTGGATTTGGAAACGGACGACTTTACAATCGGCCGCCATCGGATTTGCACTGGCCGTATCGGGCCTAATTATTTTATGGGCGATCGAACGCTCTTTTGGCTGGCTTGAATTGAAACTCGATCCGAGTCTATCAGCCAAACCCAACCCGATTTCCCGATCGAAAATACTCCCTCCGCAGATTGCTATAGCTGTGGCCTCGTTGCCGATTTTTGGGTTAGCAGTTTGGATTGGCGGTACTGAAGAATTAGTCTTTCGAGGAGTCTTGCTAGACTTATTCGATCGAGACTATTCTTTATGGATTTCTGCGGCGATTGCCAGTGCGATTTTTGCTCTGCTGCACCTCATTTGGGATATCCGAGATACCCTACCCCAATTACCCGGATTGTGGTTGATGGGAATTGTCCTCACCCTCGCCAGAATTTGTGACGGTGGCAGTTTGGGATTGGCTTGGGGACTTCATGCCGGATGGATTTGGGGAATTTCTTGTTTCGATACGCTTTTTGTCGTGCGTTATACGGGCAAAATATCCCCTTGGATAACCGGAATTGCCACCAAACCCCTCGCCGGAATTTTGGGCGTGCTGCTATTAATTACAACCGGGGCAATTTTGACTTTTAGCAGCGGGATATATCCCCTAAGTTGACAAGCGAAGGTAGAGTTATAGCCGGTTGGCAAGACTCGAAGTCGCGCCCAAAATGCGGTAGAAATCATCTCAATTTTTTCCCCTTACCCAGGCAATTCTCCAAATCGAACTCGATCGCGTTTTCCACCTGTTAAAATCGTAGCTTTCGCGATAGACATCGAGCTGACCGATTCTGGTAAGCTGAAACCAACCCGATCGCATCTGTGGTATCGATGTCTGACCTATTGGAAATTCCCCTCATTCCCACTCCTCCCCCTCACTACAAATCCGGTTTCGTGGGGATTATCGGTCGTCCGAACGTGGGCAAATCCACTCTGATGAACCAACTCGTGGGGCAGAAAGTTGCCATTACCTCACCGATTGCCCAAACCACCCGCAATCGCCTCAGAGGCATTCTCACGACCCCCGACGCGCAAATTATTTTTGTCGATACCCCCGGTATCCACAAACCCCACCACCAACTGGGGAAAGTACTGGTGCAAAATGCTCGAATTGCCATTCATTCCGTCGATGCGATCGTCCTGGTGGTCGATAGTACCACCGTCGCGGGTGGGGGCGATCGCTACATCGCCGATTTGCTGAAAGATTTGAAAACCCCGGTGATTTTGGGACTCAACAAACTCGACTTGCAACCGGCCGACTCTGCTGAAGAGATCGATCGCAGTTACGAACATATCGGGTCTGCCGATTGGCCCCGCGTCAAATTTTCCGCCCTTACTGGCGAAGGAACCGATATTCTCCAACAGGCAATTATCGATCGCCTCGAACCCGGCCCCTACTACTATCCCCCAGATATCGTGACCGATCGCCCCGAACGTTTTATTATGAGCGAACTGATTCGGGAGCAAATTTTGTTGCACACGCGCCAGGAAGTGCCCCATGCCGCAGCGATCGAAATTGATAAAATTGAAGAAAATCCCGATATCACCCGAATTTTTGCCTCGGTTCACGTCGAACGCGGGTCCCAAAAAAGTATCATTCTCGGGAAAGGAGGTAGCATGGTTAAAGCGATCGGATCGGCCGCGCGAGAACAGATGCAAAAATTAATTAGCGGCAAAATTTACCTCGAACTCTTCGTCAAAGTACAGCCGAAATGGCGACAATCTCGATCGCGACTGGCTCAGTTTGGATATCGCGTGGAAGAGTAAATTGTCGTTTGCTTCAGAAAATGGAACGGCAACGATGCGAGCGATTTATAGCGGTTTTCACAAAGATAGAACCCAGACAATTGTAGGGGCGGGTTTAGCGGAAAATGTTGCCCTCACTGCGATCTAGTTTCAAAACCCGCCCTCATCCGGTGGGGTCAACCTAAACGAAAATTGCTATAATTAACCCCGACCCACAAACTGTTTGAGAATTCCCACGACCGAGTAAAGCTGATTTCCTCGACGAGTTGAGAGGGTAAACTTATCGGAGATATCGTATTGATGCTGTTGCCGATCGAGCTTGACGAACAGATAGTCTTCCCCGGTTGTAATGAAGCCATAGCCAACTTCTCGCTCTGAATTTCCCATCATATAAGCTAAGGTTTGCGGTAAGGCTTGCATCACGCTAAATCCGTAGCGTTTTGTTTCCACCACAACCAACCAAAGCTGTTGTCGAACCACCAAAATATCGATTAAACCTTCCAAGATCCGATCGCCATCTTCAATCTCAATTTTGATATATTTTTCTCCACGAACGAAGTAGGGCGGATCGTAGAGTCCTAAAAGTTCGAGCAGCGGCGATACGATAATCAAATTGAAAGTACTTTCAGTAATTGCGCCCCCGGCTTGGTAATATCGATAGCGGTTGCGGAGGCGATCGAGTGTTCCCCGCTCGATATCGGTCAGTTCGGGGATTTCCCTCATCCATTCCCAAAAAAAGTCGGGATCGGTTGCCAGACTCAGGTTGAATACGTCACAAGCGCGATCGAGATTCGTAATGGCTTTGGTGATGCCGACAGTTTGGGTCATGGCTGCATTTTAGAGTAAATTTTGAAGATCGACTCAAGGCCATTTTAGAGTACCGAGCAATAGCCGATCGCTCTCAAACCCCAGTTAAAATCCCAAATCTGCCTTCGCCGACTCCGCTGCGGGTAACACCACCTCCGAGGGCATCTCTTCCCAGGCCGCTTCGCCAATTTCCTGGTAGAATGTCTCGTCATAGGGGCGCGTTTTCACCACCACGGGCATAGGAACGGCGTGACCGAGAATCAGCGCCTGTTGTTTGGAGTCGAGTTTGGAAAGCACCGATCGCAAACTCTGCCCCCCAGAAACCCCGGTAAAAATTGCCTCGATATCTTTGTCGTCGTTAAGCAACGCCGTAATTCGGGTTCCCACTTGGGACATCACCTCATTATCGATTCCCGAGGGACGCTGATCGACCACCAACAGGGTGACGAAATATTTGCGCATTTCGCGGGCGATCGTCCCAAAAATCGTACTGCGAACCGATGCCGGATCGAGAAAGCGGTGGGCTTCTTCGATCGTAATCACCAATTGGCGGGGACGATCGAGGGGATTCTTCGTTTGCAAGAAGCGTTCCGATCGCGCGACGTAGTGGGCGTGAATCCGCCGGGTAATCACATTTGCCGCAAGCATGTAGGATAACATGTTCGACTGGGAACCGAACTCGATGACGACGTGTTTCCCCGCTTCGAGGGAGTCTAAAATCTGGCTGACGTAGTTTTGCGGGCAGGTGTTGCGGATATACTTCAACTCATCGAGACGCATCAGCTTGCGTTGCAACGCCATAATCGAAGACTTGTTCCCCCGGCGTTCCTCGCAAAACATTTGAATCTCTTCGTTATCCATCGCCAGGAGTTGGGTAATCCACGATCGCCCGAACTCCGTACGCAGAATAATCGCATTTTCCAAGCTGGCTTCGGACAGATTCAACTCGCGCTGCACCAGCATCATATCCTCAACGTCGATCTGGTCGTAGCTGAGGTAGAGTTCTTGTGCGTCCCGAATGCCCCGACGATGAGTGGACTCCGGATCGAGGGTGTAGATTTGCACTTCGGAGGGGAAAAGCTGGCGCAACCCCTTCACCGTACTGAAGTTCTTGCCTTCGCAAGGGGCTTCCCAGCCGTACTCCGAGTGCATGTCGAAGATTAAATTCACCGCCGCCTGCTTGCGAATCACCCCCGAGAGTAACAGGCGCGTGAGAAAAGATTTTCCGGTGCCCGATTTGCCGAATACCCCGTTGCTGCGTTCCACAAACCGATCGAGGTCTATGCATACAGGGACATCCATGTCAAGGGGCTTGCCGATGTTAAAATTTTTCCGATGGGGGTCGTCTTCCCAACCGAACACCGCCCGAAAATCTCCCTCGCTCGCATCGTAAACCTGGGAGAAGTGGCTGGGAATGGTTTTAACGGGAAGTAACTCGATATTGGCGTTGGTATTGGCGCTAAAGTTAGCCAAACTCGCTCGACTTTCAGAACGAGTGGGCGACTTCGTTCTCGCCTCGTCCGTCAGCGTCAGCATTAGCATCGGGCTGATTTCGATCGTCCCGTAAGTCCCGCTTCCCGCGAGAACCGATTGCAAAAACGTATCTTCGGGGTGGGGAGGGTTGGCAAAGATGCGCGTGCTGCTGGTGCCGAGGGTGACATCTGTCAACATGCAAAAAAAGCGCGATCGCATCCCCTGTACCACCAGGAACTTACCGACCCGCATCTCTTCGACAGAAACATCCGGATGCAGTCGGACTTCCAACCCATCGCTGAGGGAACCTTGAATCACCGAACCTAGAGGTCGATCGAAATCCATAAAATGGGGAATGGGGAATGGGGAATCGGGTCGGGAGGAATGGGTATTTTGCCATCTCCCTGGGTTAATTATCGACTGGAAGTCTTCGACTCAAAACTTATCAGTTCGATCGATAAATGTAAACCCGAATCCTTAAACTCGAATCTTTTAGGGGAAAACGCGATCGACTCTACCCGACACCCGATGCCCGATACCCTACCCTCCATTTACCGAGTTACTTTTGCTCGAAATTCGGTGCGTAGGCTTCGAGCAAACTGCTGATATTGGAGAGGAAATCGTCGGCCGAAACTTTGGGGCCGATGGTTTGCCGTTCGGGGAAGAATTCCGGTTTGTCGATATTTTGCTTAATGGCTTCGTCCACTTTAAGGGTAATCAACTCCTGAAGCTGGTCTTTAGCGCGCGATCGCTGATAGGTCGCCCCTTCTTCGGTGGTGGCGTACAGAGGAGGCAATCGGTTGAGTGCGTAGGCGGCAATATCCCCCACATCCAGGGTTTGGTTGGTGGTTGCCTCGATTTCTGCCACCCGCGTAATCGCCGCCGAGAGCACCAATTCCTCCATCACGTTGATAAACTGCTTGCGAGGCAAAACAACGACTTCCCCGGTTAGCAAAGCGCCCATCAACCGATCGAGAGACATATACTCTTCAATAGACAGTTCCGAAGCCGTGTTGCAAATCCGTCCGACCTCAGCTTCCATCACCGGAGTGAGATATCCATCTTGCAGCGCTTGTTCGACAATTTTGACAATACTCATAATTTTCTATATCTTATAGATTTCGCGCGGTAAATCGTTTTTGGACTCGCCAGCAATCGAGGATTGACGAAGAAGGCGTAATTTCTTCAGATCGACGAGCTGCCGAAGTCCGACCCGAGTCAGATTTCAAGAGTCGGTTGGCGATCGCTCCTCCATCAAACATCGGGTCTGGTAATTGCTGTCAAATCGCTGTTGCGAACAATAGCCCAGCAAATTCCGTTTTAGCATAAAACGCTTACTTCAAACCTCTTTCCAACCACGGGATCGGATCGACAGATTCCCCATGTACGTAGAGTCCCCAGTGCAGGTGCGGCCCGGTGGAAATTCCCGTAGATCCCACTCGCCCGACGATATCTCCAGCTCGTACCATCTCTCCCTCGCTGACCTCAATTTCGCTCAGGTGAATGTACATCGTCGTCACGCCCTGACCGTGGTCGATACCGACGCTGTTGCCGTGCAACTCGAACCCATCAGCCACGCGACCCACCAGGGAAATGCGACCATCCGCTGCGGCTAACACGGGTTCTCCCGTGGCTGCGGCATAGTCCAATCCTCGATGGTAGTAGTTTTCGGCCCATTCTCCGTTGTAATAGCGACGAACCCCAAAAACTGTGGAAATCCAGCCATCGACGACGGGCTGGATGAATATTCCATTCCACAACTGGTCGGGGGTGACGAGGCTGCGGAATTCGTCCACTCGATCGAATTCGTAATCCGTACCTTGGATGGCGTTCACTTCCGGGGAAAGCCAAATTTCCTGAATGGGAAAATCCCGATCGCCCACTTGCACCGCCAGGGTCTTTACCTGACCGTCTCCAGCGACTTCAATCGTCCGCCGACCGGGAGATTCCAAAGGAGTAGTCGGGATAAACCCCCGAAACCGATTCGTACCGATGGGATAGGTGGGATAAACTCGACCGTTGACCGTCAGGGTGGGACTGGCAGCACCAACTGAATCCGTTTCCACGATCGCCGAAAGCGTATCGCCGAGTTGGGGATTGGCCGGCAAAATTCGCGCCTCGAGCGCCATCGCCGCACTTGTCGGCAAACTAAATAGGAGCAAACCCAGAAAATGACGAGATATAGTTTGAGTGAAATCGTTCACGATCGAATTTCGATAAAAAACCAACAACAATAATAGAATCCTTGTTTCCCCATGAAGATCCGGAAGGGGAGATGAGGGAGATGGGGAGGCTGGGGGAGAGAAGATGACGCGGGGACGCGGTGAGGGGGAGAATTGGGAGAAACGGAGGAATTGGGATATAGTTTAGCCTCTCTTGCTCCCGAAGCCCCCGAGAGCGACCCAAGCCCCTGAAATCTTCAAGCGACGGGCTTCAGATAAACGATTGCCGAGCGAGTGACGATCGTTTGCACGTCGGATGCATCCATGGAACAGAGATACTGCGGATCTTGCCAGAGCACGCGACCGACGATCGCATCGCCCGTGGATAGTTTGAGTTCGACTTGTTGTTTGGTTTTAATAAACTCTTGAATCTTGCGAATGCTCGGCAACCCAGTATCGAGTTCCATCACGACGATCTGCTCCTTTTGTAAGAGAATGAGTATAGATGTAGAGGGCGATCGGACTCCAAGATCGATCGACGCAGCAACAGGAGCAATTGACGAACCCCAAAACACTGCTAGCCCGATCTTAGACTACTAAACCGACAGCAAAATGGGAATTGAATTTACAAAGTATCACGGACTGGGGAACGATTTTATCCTAGTAGACAATCGTGCGACCTCCGATCCGTGTTTGACCCTCCAACAAGCAGCCAAACTTTGCGATCGCCACTTTGGTATTGGGGCGGATGGGGTCATCTTCGTGCTGCCGCCCCAGGGTGATACCGACTATACCATGCGAATTTTTAACTGCGATGCTTCCGAGGCGCAGATGTGCGGTAACGGCATTCGGGCGCTCGCCAAGTTTATCGCTCGGTTGGAAGGCAAAGAAACCGCCAGCGATCTGCGCTATCGCATTCACACCCTCGCCGGGGTGATGGTTCCCCAACTGCAAGCGGATGGTGACGTGAGAGTGGATATGGGAGAGCCGATGTTACTCGCATCGGCAGTGCCGACGACTCTGGCGGCGACCGAAGAAAAAGCGATCGATACCCCCCTCGATGCGGCCGGGCGATCGTGGAACGTGACGGCCGTGGGGATGGGCAACCCCCATTGCGTGACTTTTGTCGAGGATGTGGCCGCGATCGACTTGGGTAGTTTGGGACCGCAGTTCGAGCATCACCCGGCATTTCCCGAACGCACTAATACCGAATTTATCGAAGTGGTGGCGCGAGATTACCTGAAAATGCGAGTGTGGGAACGGGGAGCGGGTCCGACCCTCGCTTGCGGCACGGGGGCGTGTGCGTCATTGGTGGCGGGTGTTTTGACCGATCGATGCGATCGTGCGGCCACCGTCGAACTTCCTGGCGGTCCGTTGAAGATCGAATGGTCGATTGCCGACGGACGAGTTTATATGACCGGACCGGCCGAATCGGTATTTTCCGGTCGAGTGGAAGCCGGATTTTTAGATTGATGTAATTTTGAGATGTAATTTTGAGATAGAAATAATTCGATTGAGGGATGCTCGACGGTCGTCCAATTTGTCAAGCTAGGGAAAAGTCGATCGGGCAGAAGGCAAAACTTTCATATCGAATATCCGATCGAAAAACGGGGGAAGAAATCGTTCCGAGCGACAACGAGCCTCGGCAAGCCCAAACAACTGGGGAAACAGCTCGGGGAAAAACGTTAGCTGTGGCTCGACACTTTGAAGAGTCCGAGGGAGACACGAGAACGGATGCGCGCACTTGAGAATGACACACCAGCAAACCTTAAACAAGAGAGATGGTATGGGTGGAGGAATTTATCTAATTGACGACGACGATCGGCTTGTAGAAATGACCGAACAAGCGTACGAGTCGGAAGAGCGACTGCAAGAGTGGCTCGAAGAGTATCCCAACTTGCTCGCTGGGGATCGCCCCAGCAGCGAAATGTCCCGGCGTTGGTTGCTCGTTTCGCGCGAAAGCTCGACCAAAACCGAAGAAGAAGGAACCGGACAGTGGTCGCGAGATCGCCTGTTTCTCGATCGCTTCGGTATCCCCACCTGGGTGGAAGTCAAACGCATCAATAGCGAGCGCTGCCGCCAAGAGGCGATCGGGCAAATGCTCGACTACGCCGCCAACGCGATCGTCTATTGGCCCATCGACTCGATCGTCGCCCAGTTTGAAGCCAACTGTCGAGAACAAGGTCGCGATCCCGAGCAGGTGTTTGAAGAGTTTCTCGGGGCGGAAGCCGATGAGGAAGCGTTTTGGCAGCAGGTGAAAACCAACCTCCAAGCCGGGAAAATTCGCCTGGTCTTCGTCACCAACGAAATTCCCGTGGCGGCCCGTCGGGTGGTGGAATTTCTCAACGAACAGATGGACCCGGCGGAAATCCTGGCCGTGGAAATCGAACAGTATACCGATGGCGCAGAAGATTTGAGAGTGTTGGTTCCCCGCACGATCGGACAGACGGCCGGAGCGAAACAAAAAAAAGCCAGCGCCACCCTCGGACGGCGCAAATGGGACGAATCGTCATTTTTCCAAGAACTCAAGAGCCGACGGGGCAAGGAAGAGGCGATCGTGGCGCAAAAACTGTACCAGTGGGCAACCGATCGCGCCACCACTCTCGAGATTCTCGACGTACAGTGGGGAACCGGAGATACCTACGGCGGTTTTTCCGTCTGTGCGCTCGCCCCTGGCGCGCGTACCCATTACGATCTATTTCGCGTGGGGATTTGGGGAGGGGTGGAGATTTCCTCGAGAGACTATGCCAGTCGCGAACCGTTCGATACCAAAGATAAGTGGCAAGAACTGCGCGAGCAATTCAGCTCGATCGGCATGGCACTGCCGAGCAATCCTCGAGAACCGCGTTTTCCCTTTTTGCGCCTGTCTACCCTCCAAGACGAACAAGCCCTCGATCGGGTATTGAAAATCTTTGAGTGGATCGCCCGCGAAATTTACGGGGTTGTCAAACAGGTCGATTGATGTGGTTGTAGGAAGCCCGATCGAGTGGGGAAATCAAAGCCCCGCTCCACCGTTGACGATCGCAAATTACTGCCGATCGCTCCAGACAGGGGTAAAATTAGCGCAGAATTGATACGAAATATACTGAAGAAGCGGTAAACTCCACCCTCAGATTGATATTTGGTCGATCTGCGGGAGCCGATCGTTTTCGAGATTCTCTCACCGAAGCTCTTAACCGAAGGCAAGCCGCACTCAACGCTCAATTCAGGAACGCAAACCAACTCCAAAAAAGGCATCTCCAACCGCTCAACTTCTACCCATCCAGATCGAAGGACTACAGCTCATGGCGCAAAGGGAAGATCGACCCGAGACTGGTGCAAGCAACGCCCAGTCGGCACAAGACGTTCTCCGTCTTCTGACCGGAGACCTGAAAAATCTCCAGCAAGATATCGTCGTTCAGTTGGCGCGGGATGTCTCGCGCTTGCAAGGAGAAAAGTCTCGCCTTGCCAGGGAAATCGAACAACTCGAAGCGCGACGGCAACAACTCCCCGATGCACCCGGCGAGGCGATCGCCCCATCGCCACTGTGGACGCAGCAAATGGCGCAGATGCTCGCGGTCGAATTACAAGAGCAATTATTTAGACGGCTCGATCGCTCCTCCACCAATCCTTTCGGCTCTTTTGGTGGGGGAACCCCCGAACTATCCCGGCTCGAGTCGCGAGGGGGGTCTCTCGATCGGTCTCACACCAGCGAGGCGATCGCCGCTTCTCTCAACAACAGCCTCAATACTTCCTACCGAAACGTCGCTCGAGAACTGGGTCACCCCCACAGCGCTCTGTCCGAGCAACTGCAACAAATTCAAGATCTCCAGCAGCAGGGGGAGCTGATTTTAGAAGCCTTAGTCGTGCGCCTGAGCCAGCAAGTGGAGACGACACCGAGACCCTTTACCCCAGCGACGATCGCCAAAAATGGCAGTATGCGGACCCTGCAACCCCCAAACTCGGAAACAACTGCCCCGAGTCCAGCCGCAACCCCCTCGGTCATCAAACCTACCCCGGCCAAGCCCACATCTCAAGTGAAACTGGGGTTAATTTTGGCACTGCTCTATGCGGCGACGCTTTCGCTGTTTAACGTCAGCATCGGCGTGATTCTCAATCCCAAAACGATTTTGGGCATCTGGGATTGGGGCGGCATTATTTCCCCTAGCGTCGGCAATTCCCTGCTGATTCTGTTTTTGCGGATGGTGGTCGTCGTTGGTTTGATGCCGTTATTGGCTCTGTGGCTGTATCCACCGATGTGGGAAGATTTGGGGGAGTTTTGGCAAAGCAAGGACGATCGTCTCAAACTTCAAGCCATTGGTAGCGGTGCGGGTTTATTTTTATCCCAAGTTCTCATCTACATGGCCTTCGGAACGGGAATTCCCGTGGGGGTAGTCATTACCCTATTTTTCATCTTTCCGATCGTCACGGTTTTGGGGGCTTGGCTGCTGTTTGGCGCGCGTCCGTCTAACTTGCGTTGGGGGGTTATGGCGATTATCCTGTGCGGGGCGATTCTGTCAGTACCGAGCATTTCCGAGGTGTTTTCCGGTGGACTGGGGGATAATTTCGTTCTCGGCAGCATCTACTCTCTGGCTTCCGGGGTAACTTTTGCCGGATACGTCCTGCTCACCCAAATCTGCGGTAAAAAGCTGCACCCGATGCCCTTTAGTTTTGCCAACTTCCTGACGGTATTTGTCTTATCTCTTGTGGGGGTGTTAATTGCGGGGACCACGGGTTGGGGCGCAATGGAAGTGCCCCAAGGAGAAGCGATTTCCCTGCTGGCTGGAGGCGTTTGGCTGGGGGTTCTAACGCTGGCAAGCTATATTTTTAATAATTTTGCCATCAAATATTCCGATGCTTCCCTTGCCTCGATCGTCGGTGCGACGGGTCCGGTGATGACGGCGCTGTTTGCCTGGATTCTTGTCAATGAGGTGATGCAACCCCTGCAAATTGGCGGTATGGTATTGGTGACGATCGGGGTTGTGGGGTTGAGTTTGGAGCGGATTTTGTTAGCGAAGAAAGAAGCTCGATCGAGTTGAGCGTTGAGCATTCAGCATTCAGCATTCAGCATTCAGCATTCAGCAGCAGTTGCTAGAGAAGAATGAATGGAAACGAATATTTCGTCTGCCGCGTAATGGGTAGCGATACCGCATCCGTAACACTCGAATTCTAGACTTCTCCAAACATCGAACAACTCCAAAAATCCGGCAAGGTCGAAAAAAACAGCCAGGTGTTAGCAATTGGCCTAACTCTGGCTGTAAACATTTAGTTGGAAACTAAACGGAGAGGGAGGGATTCGAACCCTCGTTAAAGTTACCCCTAAACAGCATTTCCAGTGCTGCGCCTTCAACCACTCGGCCACCTCTCCAGGAAGCTCAGTTTATTCACTTGTAAGCCTCAGCTTAAAAATCATAACAGAATCCCTGCACCGAGATCGAGCCAATTCGCAATTTATTTTGCAATTTATCGGGTGAAATCGATCTGGGTTTTTCCCGACTCCACCGGATCTGGTAGATTGAGGGACGAGACGCTTATCCAACTTTTGGCTCTGTCAAACTTTTCCCTATGACTCGTTCCTACCAGATCCAGATTCACGATCGCGCCTCGGGCCAGCGTTACTCGGTTCGGGTTCCAGACGATCGCTACATTCTTCAAAGTGCCGAAAATCAGGGTGTGGATTTACCCTTTTCCTGCCGCAACGGCGCGTGTACCACCTGTGCGGTGCGAGTTCTTTCGGGGGAGCTTTACCAGCCAGAAGCCATGGGACTTTCCCCGGAGTTGCAACGGCAGGGTTACGCGCTGCTGTGCGTCAGTTACGCCCGATCGGATATTGAGGTCGAAACCCAAGACGAAGATGAAGTCTACGAACTCCAATTCGGACGCTACTTCGGCAAAGGCAAGGTTCGCTTCGGACTGCCGCTAGATGAGGATTGAGGTAGGAGAGGGCTTCGGGGGCTTGGGAGGCTTGGGAGGCTTGGGAGGCTTCGGGGGAGAGTGAATGCAAAATTAAAAATGCGCGCATTCTCCCTTGTCTCCCTCTCCGCGTCCCCGCGTCCCCGCGTCCCCGCGTCATCTCCTTCCCCCGTTTCCCCTACGGGGTCGGTTCCGATGCGGGAACCAGATCTAGCAAGGCATCGATATCCTCTAAGCTGTCTTTATACTCGCTCATTGCCTGACGGTAGTCTCCTTCATCGGCGGCCGCGTCCAGGCTTTCCAAGTGACCGAACAGTTCTTTGGAGATTTCCTTCGCCTCTTTCTGTTCGGATTTGAGCAGGAGGTTGTTCGCGATCGTTCCCGCCTGCTGCCGGATGGTTCCCAGGGGACCGTGAATGAACATATCCACGTAAGTCCAGTTTTCCTTATCGATCAGACCGACCAATTCGTCGGTCATGCGATCGCGCATGGCAGAAATTTTGCCAGCGGAGATATTCAATAGATTAATTTGTTGGGGGGTGTAGGTTGGCGTAACCACTTCAGGACTGCCACAACTGACGAGGACAACCGTAAAAAGGGCACAAATCCAAGCTAGGACGGATTGATAACGGCGCATGGTTCTCTATTTCGTTCAAATTTTAACAAAACTCACGTCACTCATTTTACCGACGACGGAGAAACGTGAGAAGCGATTCGCTAATCTCATTAGACCAATGTTCTTGGGGATAGTGTGCCGCTTCTGGCAGTTCGACAAATTCCACATCGGCGATCGCCTTAGCTGCCGTCTTTGCCTCCTCCAGGGATAACCAAGGATCGAGAATGCCCCATAAAATTTGAGTGGGTTGTTTCCACCCAGACAAACCCGCCTCGATTTCCCCCATAGCCGAGGGAATCTGAAGATTTTTCAGGGTCATCATCAGCGATCGACCCGAGTCGGAAGTAGTTAAATAGGGACTGCGATAGACGTTCAAATCTTCGTCGGGAACCACAAAACGACTTCCCCCTTCCAAAAGGCGATCGACCAGCAGCGGATCTTGGGTCATCATATCTCCCACAAACGGCCACGCCATCTGTTGCATTTTGAACGGGAGTTTCGCCTGAGTCGAAAGAGGAGTATTCAAAATCGCCAGCCGTTCGATGCGATCGTCATTGCGAAAGGCATATTGCAACCCCACCGACCCCAAAAATCCCTGAACCACCAGAGAAAATCGATCGATTTCCAACGCGGCTAGAAACGCATCGAGTGCTTCGATAAAGGCATCGGGAGTATAGGCAAAATCTCGCTTGTCGGGTTTTGACGATCGACCGTGACCGATCCAATCTGGGGCAACTGCCCAAAATCCTTGACTGGTCAACTCTGGGAGAATTGCACTCCAGCTATGACTGAGGGAGGGAATACCGTGGAGGAAGACGACGGGGGGATAGTCTGCGGGTTTTTCGGGTTTGGCTTGTAGGTAGAACCACGAGAACGACCCAACTTCAATAACTCTTTTTTCAATAGACACTGTTTCTTAGAGTTTGCGATTTTAGAGTTTGCAATTTTTATAGTGTCTTCCACTCTACCTTAAAGGGGTCACGCGGTTATTGAGTTTTTCTCTATTCAATGCCTTCTCCAATTCGATCGCATTGCCTTGACTCGCTCGGTTTGAAGAATGCTACGCAGACGCGAGATTTATTCTTTTAGGCAGAAGAACGATTCTTTTTGAGCGATATCTTCGATGAATGCTTCAAGCTCCTCGATCGAATATCGGGTCAATTCTTGCTTAGATAAGTCATTCGTAAATGCAACAGATATATTATTAAATCTCAAAACTGGCTCGTACGTCCGTTGCAAATGTTTCATTCTCTGTTTCCGCTCTGCTCTAGCTAGTTTTTTTCCCTTAAGGCGAAAGTTAAGTAACTGATATTCATACTCTGCTTCAGCGCGAACGTACGGATTAGAATCTTGTCTTAACCGATCGAAATACCTCCACTTATGCTGAAATAGTTCGTCCTCTAGACTAGGCTCATCGCCAATAAATTCTCCGAGTATATTAAGAACTGACCATCGGGTTGTATAAATCTGGCTATCGAGCATTGAATCGAGTAATTCCCAGATATTCTCAGCTCCGAGCCAACTCATTTCTGCAACTAATCGCGGTAAGATAAGAGGAGCCGTATCTCGTAATTGTGTAAAGGCTTTATTAAGGGTATTTATACTGCTATAGCTACAAGTTTTTCCCAAGCTATAGATTGCTTGATAGCTAGTGAAACAATTGGGAGAAGATACCAATTCCTCGAGTTTTTTAACGACTGACGATTGGGGATAATTCTCGATAAATTCTTTGCAGTCTGGATGATGGTTACCGCAGAGCACTAAATCCCTAATAAAGAGACCTGTCAGAGCGACAGTTTCATTGTCCTCACATTGCAAAAGTTTCTCGATCGTCTGGCAGAGTTCTTGTAAAGATACAGAGGTAACAATTCCTGCTAAATAATCGACATCGTAAAGACGATCGATATATTTAAGAATTTGGGTTTCTATAATTTCCATCTTGGTATGCAGCTCGCTACAAAGCATGACATTCATCTCTTACCTTAAATCAGTTGCCAACGACAACCGCAAAATCACGGCAAAACCAACCCAATTTACAGCCGATCGCAATCCGCATTCCTACTGTCGCAATCTCAGGGCGATCGCGGTTGTAATAGTTAGTGGGGGTTTGCGTGCGGATGTTACTTCGCGATTCGGGTTTTGTATTTCGGTTTTGTATTTCAGTACTGTGTTTGTTTGCTTTCTGGTATCGTCCAACATCGAGTCCGATCGGAACTATGTTGAAATTTCAATTGCCCGTTCTCCAGCCAAAGACCCCGCAAACCATCGGAGTCACAAAAGCCGCAGTCACAAAAGCTCTGGTGGTTATCGATGCGGCTGTCGAACGTTGTGGGACTGTTGCTGCCGAAGTCGAACCGGACACCGATACGATCCTGCTAAATCCGATTGAAGACGGGATGACGCAAATTACCACCGCCTTAACTCGCTATCGAAATCTAGAAAAGCTACACATTATCTTGTTTAGTTCCCCAGAAGCCCTGTATTTGGGCAACGGCGTTCTCAGTTTGGAAACGCTGCACCACTACATACATCCACTCATGCAATGGACTGATAGCCTCAAATCTAATGCTGATATTCGCTTATCGGGTTGTGATTTTGCTTTCGACGATCGAGGCATGAGGTTAATTGAAAAATTATGCCATCTCACGGGGGCAAGCATTGCCTTGGTCTAGTGC
>JAXHUC010000093.1:0-6978 GCA_034189805.1 Cyanobacteriota bacterium | reverse complement strand
GTGCCAGGTGAGCCTGCTGAAATTCCCGCTTTTGGTAATTGACAAATAAGCTGAAAGCTGGATGCGTATAGCTAAAAGTCGATCGCACCGAATAAATACAGCTATTTTTGATGGTTGGTACAACTTTTAAAGTGTCACATTTTTATATTTTCTAAAAAACTTAAAATGATATCTGTTCCCAGATAAAGATTCAATAAACTTTAAAAATAAACTATTTTTTGGAAACAAATACGGAAAGTACCGCGTCGAAGAGGACTAAGTTCAGTAGAAATACGCTAAGTACAAGCAATACTGTTTTTTACCATCTTGAATTAGCTGTATTTTCTAGCTCTAAAGATTCGATCGCATGACACTCGCTTAGATCGAACTATTAATCGTCATCAAGATATTCGTACTCGCTAAAAAATTCAAAGATCGATTTTTATCCAATCCGCAAAGATTTGGTTAAATTCTTACGTACTTGCACTGACCGACTCGTCATCGTTCGTTGAAATCGCTTAAATTGGCTCTAGATAGATTGCTTTTCATGCAAGCAAATAGAGCCAGAATTATGGGTTGCATCTCAAATCTTGCCACGTTACCAATTTTTGAGATCCCTTGACGATGAACTTAAATCCTAGAACCCTACTTCCTATAGCCGAAGAAATCACTATGCAAGAGTCTTCTCGTAATGATTCAGGATCTAGCCGCGTAGATTCCGAACTCGAAAAGATTAATGATTCGGGAATTTTTGAGGAGCAAGAGTATCTCGAACTCAATCCCGATGTTGCCGCCGCAGTCTCCGCCGGAGCGACCACGGCAAAAGAACATTTCGTTACGTTTGGCTTGCAAGAAAATCGTCAATTCAGTCGTTTATTTGACGCGCAATTCTATCTCGAAGCTCACGCCGATGTCGCCGCTGCTGTCTCCGCCGGAGCGACGACGGCTACTCAACATTTCTTCGAGTTTGGGGTGAAAGAAGAGCGCTCTTTCAACGCGCTATTCGATCGAGACTTTTATCTCAAGAGCCATTCTGATATTGATGCAGCGGTCACGGCTGGCGTGACGACGGCTACTCGGCATTTCTTCGAGTTTGGGGTGAAAGAAGAGCGTTCCTTCAATGCATTATTCGATCGCCAGTTCTATCTGTTTTCCAACCCCGATGTAGACGCGGCCGTCTCCGCTGGAATCACCACCGCAGAAGAGCATTTCTTCGAGTTTGGCATCAAAGAAGAACGCACCTTTAACGCGCTATTCGATCGCCAGTTCTATTTGTTTTCTAACCCCGATGTGGATGCAGCCGTCTCCGCTGGGATTATCACCGCAGAAGAGCATTTCTTCGAGTTTGGGATTAACGAAGAGCGCACCTTCAACGCGCTATTCGATCTCGACTACTATCTGCGTTCCCACACCGATATAGCCGCTGCCGTTTCCGCTGGAGTTACCACCGCAGCGGAGCATTTCTTCGAGTTTGGTATCAAAGAAGAGCGTTCCTTCAACGCGCTGTTCGATCTCGAGCACTATCTGAATATCAACACCGATGTTGCAGCAGCGGTGACAGCGGGTATTACCACCGCAGCGGAGCATTTTTTCGAGTTCGGCATTAAAGAAGAGCGTTCCTTCAACGCGCTGTTCGATCTCGAGCACTATCTGAATATCAACACCGATGTGGCGGCGGCCGTCTCTGCTGGAATTACCACCGCAGCGGAGCATTTCTTCGAGTTTGGCATTACCGAAGAGCGCTCTTTCAATGCATTCTTCGATCGCCAGCTCTATCTCAACGCCAACCCCGATGTCGCCGCTGCTGTCGCTGCGGGAGTTACTACGGCAACAGAGCATTTCTTCGAGTTCGGGATTAACGAGAATCGCACCTATACCAGCTTCATCGCGCCGATTCTCAATCCCGAAGCCTTCAGCCAAACCTTCACCGCAGATATTGCCAACTTCTTCAACGTTGAGAGCGTATCCGAACTCGACAGCGAGGATGTTATCGAGAGCATCTTCGATACTAGCGCTCCGACGATCGATATTGAGTACGTGCGGACGGAATATGCGGCCGAACTCGAAAGCTTCTACGGGTTTACCGTGGCAGAACTGAGCAACGAGCAAGTTGAAGCCTATGCCTTGGAACAAGGACGGGAAGCTGGCTTGAAGCTGTCGGCTTTGGATATTGAAGGGTATCGAGTCCAGTACGCCGAGCGCTTGGTGGCATTCTATCAAGTCAGCAGCGTCGAGCGCCTCACCGTCGAGCAAGTCGAAGCCTTCATGGTTGGCGAAGGGTTGAACCAAGGCATTGACATCGCCGGATTTGTGGATATTGACTACTATCGCAGCACCTACCAGGCCTCGCTGTCCGCTCGATTCGGTGCGGAATTCAGCAACTCGCAGGTCATCGATTTCGTCTTCGGCAATGCGGCTCCCTACCTCGACGAGGAATATTATAAGTCGATCTACGGCGACATCTTCACCGCAGAAGGCGTGCGCGTTTCCGAACTTACCAGCGAGCAACTGAAAGTTTACGTCTTTACGGAAGGGTGGAACCCCGATATCGAACTTTCGGCGGTGAATATCGAAGGCTATCGCGTTCGCTACGCCGCGCAACTGTCTGCGTTCTACTTCAGTGCGGGTGGCGGTTCCGGTGGCGGTGCGGGTGGCGGCGCTGGCGGTTCCGGAGATGATTCCGGCGATGGTGCTGGCGGTGGCGACTCGGGAATGTCCGATGGCGGTCAAGATGGCGGTGGCGGTAACTCCGGCGATGTCTCCGAGTTGACCGACAAGCAGATTATCGAATTCATGTTCGATGAAGGGATTAAACAGGGAATCTCTCCGTTAGAGTTCGTTGCGGTGGCCGAAGTGCGCCGACTGTTTGCTGCCGAACTGACCCAATTCTACAGCGTGGCGAATGTCGCCGAACTCAGCGATAACCTGGTTCTCGACTTCCTCTTCGGTGGAGTGGCCGAAAAGATCGACTACGAGTACTATCGCACCACCTACGAAAGCGAACTGGTTGCCGCCTTTGGCGTATCGGTGGAACTCATTAGCGAAACCCAAATTCTCGACCACGTTTACCAGGTGGGATTAGTCCAGGGATTCGAGCTGTCGGCGATCGACTACGATGCTTATATCGCGCGCTACACCACCGAAATTGCCAGCCACTTCACCATTAGCGTTGAAGAAGTCAGCGAACTGAGCATCGAACGGGTTCGCGAGTTTATCTTCGGTGCCGGATTGGAAAAAGGGTTGAGCATCGCCGGGTTTGTGGATGCGGCCTACGTGCGATCGACCTATGCCGTTGCGATCGCCAATTCCTTTGAGGTAACGGTGGAGACGGTCACCACCAGCTTCACCGACGCGCAAATTCTCGAATGGTTTGCCAGCGAATCCCAATCCATCGATTTCGAATACATCCGCTACGAAATCGCGCAACTGAGCGTGGAAGAACGGACGGAACTCTACGCAGCGCTGGGATTCACCATCGAGACCGATGCCGTCCTCACCGTGGAACAAGTTATCGAGATTGCCTACAGTGCCGAGTTTAAGGCGATTATCGAGGTGGAATCCGCCAAGACGATCGCGATCGATATTGAAGGCTATCGCAAGAAATACGCCAAAGAGTTGGAAGATTGCCTCGACAAGGATACCCAAGATGGTGACCGCGATACTCAAGATGGCGATCGCGATACCCAAGATCGCGATACCCAAGATGGCGATCGCGACGACGATTCGGGTGACGACGATAACGATTCGGGTGATGGCCGCGACGACGATTCGGATGACTCCGATGATGGCGATAACGATTCGGGTGACGACGATTCCGATGATGGCGATCGCGATGACGATTCGGATAACTCTGATGATGGCGATAACGATTCGGGTGACGACGATTCCGATGATGGCGATCGCGATGACGATTCGGGTGATGGAGATCGCGACACCCAAGATGGCGACCGCGACACCCAAAATGCCGATCGCGACACCCAAAATGCCGATCGCGATACCCAAGATGCCGATGGTGACACCCAAGATGCCGATGGTGGCAACGACGGCGGCGGCAACGATGGCGGCAACCAAAACAATCCCGACACCACCGACGATATCGATACCTCCAAGTTCTCCGACAAAGAAGTCATCGAGTTCATGTTCGGCGAAGGTTGGAAGAAAGGGATCGATCCCCTCGAATTCGTGGAAGTCGATTACCTGCGTCAAACCTTCGAGTTCGAACTCACCCAACATTACAAAGTGGAGAGTGTTTTAGCCTTGAGCGATGCTCTAGTGGTAGACTTCGTTGTCGGGGGAGTTTCCACAGACATCGACTTCGAGTACTATCGCGCCAGCTACGAACTCGACCTGACTCGCGAGTACGGCATCTCGATCGAACAAATTACCGATACCCAAATTCTCGACCATGTTTACCGCATCGGACTCGACGCGGACTTCGACCTCGCACCGATCGATATCGATAGCTACGTGGCAGAGTACGAGGTGGAAATTGCCAACTCCCTCAGCATCGAAATCGAGGCCGTCCGGGAACTCAGTTACGTGGAAATTCAAGAGTTTGCCTTCGGTGCGGGACTCGAATTGGGACTGGACTTGACTTCCTTTGTGGATGTGGAATATTACGAGGAGAATTTCTCCGCCGAAATCCTCTCCAACTATCGGGCCGAAAACGTCTATAACGTCGATAGTAGCGGCGCGATCGACTTCTTGCTCGAAGGCGGTTTAGTTCAGGGAACCAACGTCTCGAAATCCGTCGATGTCGAGTGGTATCGCCAAACCTACGCTGCCGCCATCTCCAACGATACGGCCGACATCGATATCGATGGTAACGGGGCGATCGACGATGGCGAACTCATTGACTACATTACCGGAATCGGGTTGGAGAAAGGGCAAAATCCCTCGCCGATTATCGATTTGGACGGGTATCGTGCGGCTGGTTCCGCATCCTCCCAAGACCTGTTGCTGTTCTACAGCGCGACGGACATCAGCCAAGTCACCTACGAGCAAACCCTCGAGTTCATGTTCGGTGCGGGAATCGAAGCGGGTCACACTCCCTCGGCGGCGATCGACTTGCAAGGGTTCCGCAGCACCAACTCCCAGGAAATCGTGGCTCATTTCGGAGTCAGTTCCGTAGAGGAGGTGACGCTTACCCAAACCTTCAACTACTTCTTCGGTGCGGGATACGAAACGGCAGGTGCTTTAGTTTAGCTGTGAGCTTTCAGCCGTCAGCCGTCAGCTTTGGGTAAACCTTAGCATTCATCGCAAATGTGAGCGACGGCGATAAAGCCTAAAACCTCAGTAGATACGACCTCAAGCTCAGTTCCAGACTGAATTTGGGGTCTTTTTTTTGGGGAGAGCTATCAGCCTCCGCTTTCAGCTTTGGGTATTGTTAGCTTCGGGGTTGGTGGGCAGTTAATGGCTCGTATCAACCTCAAATCCTCACACAAAAAATTGCCCACCCTACACATTGCTATCGGCTAGCAAACATTCTGTAAGGGCGGGTTTTGAAAAAAACCTTGGAGCAAGTTGCCGAAGATACTGCTAAACCCGCCCCTACCCATTGGGACTTGACCTGTATCTGACATTAAACCTGAATCCTTACGCGAAGAGGGCGAAGCATTTGGATATTTTAGATGTCGTTTGACCGAAAGTTACTTGCTCAAATGCTTTGCCCCTACAGCGCCCATTGGGAACTCATCAACTATAAAAGTCCGTCTCGATCGTCAATCTCTGAATGCGGGAAAAGCGATCGATTCATTATTGTTTCGGTCATTTCCTGGCAATTCGCGGGATATTTCATTTCAATTCAACGGGGGTATTCCCCGTCCGTAGAAGATAGCAACTCGGTTTGCATGTTGTTATGTTTCTGCGATATTGAGGTGAGACGATCGCGCCAGGCGAGATGCTGTGCATATATAAAGCACTCGGCACGCGATCGATCGCCGAAATTTCAGTGTCTAACCCTTATTCAACCCAAAGAAAACTTATGCCAGACGAAACCATTCGCGTCGTTACCTACGATCTCCCGGAAGTGACACCCGCCACCCAACCCCTTGAGGGAGGAAAACTTCCGGTTGGGGGGGCAACGTTCCTGGATATCGAAGTGCCCGATGAAGCCGAAACCGCGCCATCGAACGGTCGGACCAAACATCCCACCTCCCCGAGCATCAGCCACATTCCTATTGCTACCCTAGAGGTGGAAATGGAACGATTGATCAATGTCGTCGAACGGCTGGTGAACCGATCGTCCGATCGCAAAAAGTATGCGATGCAGCTTGAGGAAATCGAGCTGTCGGTGGAAATTGACGGTCGGGGTAAAGTGAGTTTGGTCGGTGCGGGACTCGATATGGGCGGTAAGGGTGCAATTAAGCTGAAGTTTAAGCGAAAATCCTTGCAATAATCCTCGGAATCCATGGCAAAAAACTGGGCGATCGCGATCGGCATCAATGATTACGAACATCTTCCGCGTCCTTTGCGATACGCCCAGCGCGATGCTGAATTAGTACGGGATTGGTTGGAAAATCGGGCGGGATTCGAGAAGGTCTACTACTTTGCCGACAACTCCCCCAAAATCGGCAACACTTCCACTCGTCCCACCCGTTCCACCCTGTTGCGAACCTTTGATACCCTTTTCAAACAGCCGTTTCTGGGGGCTGGGGATAATTTCTGGTTCTTTTTCAGCGGACATGGCGTGCGCCACGAGGGGCAAGATTATCTGATGGCGGCCGATAGCTACCCGGAAAATATCCCCGATAGTGCCATTCCCGTCAGCTACATTCTCGGGCGATTGCGGCGCTGCGGGGCGGATAATATCGTCCTGCTGCTGGATGCCTGCCGCGATGGAGTCGGTAAGTCGATCGAAGGGATGGGGCGAGAAACGGCGAAACAGGCGCAGCAAATGGGGGTGATTAGCATCGCCTCGTGCAGTCCGGCCGAAATGTCTTACGAGGTGGAAGCGCTCGAACAAGGCGTGTTTACCTACGCGCTGTTGGAAGGGTTGGG
>JAXHUC010000092.1:22340-27224 GCA_034189805.1 Cyanobacteriota bacterium | reverse complement strand
ATCGCGATCGAAATTACCGAGAAATCAGGATGAGGCTTGGGGAGCTTGGTTAGCTCTCGGAGGCTTGGGGAGCTGAGTGTTTGAACCATATCCCGTTTCTCCCGTTTCTCCCGTTTCTCCCTCTCCGCGTCTCCGCGTCTCCGCGTCTCCGCGTCTTCCCCTCTCCCTCACCTCCCCCATCTCCCTCATCCCCCTCACTTCTCAGCATCTCAACCGACCCAAGTTATCGTCAACAAATTCGTACTGGCTAGTATTTCCTTGTTCGAGCAGCAGTTGGGCCGCTGTTTCTAAATCTTGGCAAGCTGCGGCTTTATTCCCTTGCATGGCGAACAGGGTCGCGCGGTTGTTATAGGCGATCGCGTAACTGGGATCGCTCTCGATGGCTTGCGTGTAGTCTGCCATCGCCCCATCCAAATCTCCCAGTTCTAGCCGCGCGTCCCCCCGCAGGTTGTAGGCTTTGGCATATGCCGGATCGAAGGAAATTGCCTCGGTGGTATCTCCCATCACAGCCGACCAATCGCGCAACTTCGCGTAAGCCAAAGCGCGATTGAAGTACGTCTCCACATCCACCCGACCATTTTCGATCGCCCAAGTCCAATCGGCGATCGCCCCTCGGTAATTGCGCTGGCGAACGTAGGCGAAAGCGCGATTATTGTGGGCGAGGCTGGAAGTGGCATCGAGATCGATGGCTCGATCGTAATCGGCGATCGCTTTGTTATAGTCCCCCTGGGAAAAATAAACATTGCCCCGGTTGAAATAGGCATCGGCCGAATGGCGATCGAGTTCGATCGCCCGATCGAAATCTGCCAAAGCCTGGGCGAGTAGACCGTTGCCGTAATGCAACAATCCCCGGTTGTTGTAGTCGATCGATTCTGAAGGGTTATTCAGTCGCTCGGCTGCATCGTCGCTGGGGGCGCTATTGTCGATGGTGAGACTGGCCCGATCGAAATTCACGAGATCGCTTCGATCGAGAAACGTATTAATCGGAATCGCCCCATTAAATCCGGTTTTGATGACGGGTCGATCTCCCGACTCCGAAATTCGATCGAGACGGCCATCTTCTCCAGTGCCGTGAATCCCCACCACGCGACCTTCGATGTCAAACACCGGACCGCCACTCATCCCGCCCCAGGTTTCGGCATTATAAATCATCGTGTACCCGCGATCTCGACTGGCCGGACGACTGCTGACAAACCCAGGGGAAAATTGGCGATCGCGATCGACTCCCCGCCGTTCTTGGGATGCTGGAAAGCCAGAGACAAAAATCATCGCACCAATTTCGGCATGTTCGGAATCTCCCAGTTGGGCGATGGAATAGTCTTGAGTACTTTCAAACGCCACAATCGCCAAATCCGGATCGTCCGGGTTGCCGTAGAGATTTTGGCGACTGAGAACGGGGTAGTCGCTGCCATCGTGGGTGCGAACCGTGTAGGTAATATCTTCGCGACATGGACTAATCGGCAAAACTTTTTCGCAGGCAACGTGACTCGCCGTGAGAACCGTATAGGTATTGCGATCTCGGGCGATAATCACTCCCGAGCCGCCTTGGGTCAAGTTACTATTAATCTGTACCGTGGTTGCCCCAGCAATGCGAGCGATCTCCGTTGGAGATTTGGCGATCGCCCGATGCGGTACGCTAACGACGAGCGCTGCAACGGCAACGGTGGCAGCAAAACCACGATACCCGTTCAAAAAACTGTAATTCACACTGTAATTCACGACTTCAATCTCCTTCTTAAGCCAATCTCATCAATCCTTCTCTGGGGAACGGGGAACGGGGAATGGGGAATGGGGAACGGGGGTAAGAATTGATGGTTTTAATGGTGAAAATCGATCGCCATTTTAATTTTCGCGCCTGTGTCTAATCCTCACTTCCCCCGTCCCACGCCAACGCCTCGAATAACGCCTCGAACGTCGAAATCGGAATTGCCCAACTGAACCCTTCCATCTGCGCGAACAACTGCGGCGACGGCTGCGATCCATCCTCGAGGATGAAAGCATCGATCCCCTGGATGGGAGATTTCAAACGACCGTTAATGCCGACAAGTTGACCCGACGCATCCAACACCGGACCGCCACTCATGCCCGATCGCACGTCGTTGGTGTACCCGAGTTGGTATCCCCTGGCGAGCGATCGTTCCAGCTTCATTCCCACTTCCCCTCGGGTGAGGGCAAACGCATCAAATCCCCAATCTCGGGTATCTTCGATCGCATCTTCCCCGAGAGGCTGCCAGTTGGGAAACCCGGCTGCATAAATCGATTCGCCGATTTCCAGGGTTGCCGAGTTACCCCGTTGCGCTACTGAATACGGGCGATCGCTCGTAAATTGCATTAGAGCTAAATCCAGTTCGCCAAAAGCCGGTGCATCCAATCGCCAGGCCGCATGGCGGGAACCATCCGCAGTCAGAATGCTGTAAGTTTCCCCCTCGGGCAAAACGTGGTCGTTGGTGAGTACCGTATAGGTCGAGCCAGAGCGATCGACGATCGTCCCCGAACCCGCCCCCGACTCCGACAAAACCCGCACGGTTATCTCCCGCGCCATTTGGGTAACATCTTCGCGTGCGGCAGCTTCTGCAATTTGCGTGCTGCCAGTGGGAAACGCCAATACAACATCAGCGCAGACCGGCAACAGGAAGCTCAACACCAGTGCCATACTTCTCGCAAATAGAGGATGAAATTGATAACCCTCCATCTTCGATCGAATCTTAATAGTCAATGGCTAATGGGAAATCGGGTGTAGAGATGGGGGAGGTGAGGGAGGTGAGGGAGATGAGGGAGGTGAGGGAGATGGGGAGGCTGGGGAAGCTGGGGGAGAATCAATGCAAGATACACAAAATTCTTCCTTGTCCTCCTTGTCCCTCTTCTCTCCGCGTCCCCGCGTCTCCCCATCTCCGCGTCTCCCAATCCCCAGCTACTCTCCTTCCGTCGCAAACCACAACCCCTCATCGGGCTGTAAGTTTTCTTCCAACTCCGTGAGGGTGGCGTAGGGAATCCCTGCCGTTTCCTGAACGGGGCTTCCGGACCCGGTGACGCTGTAGGTGAGCAGCCGACGCAGGGCCTCGCCGGGGTTATTGGCGTTCTCGCCAGTCAGGGTAAATAGCGAATTGGAGGCGGTGCATCCGGTGGCTTGAGTGGCATCGATCAGGCAGACCCCAATTCCGCTATCGGCCGCGCCGATGGTAAAGACCAAGTTCGTCAAGTTACCGCCATTACTTGCAACCACGGTATTGAGTTTTCCAGTGGCTTCCTGACAGCGCGTCTGTGCATCTCGATCGCCCACGGCCCGACTCCAGGTAATCATCGGTTGGGGAATCGTGGCGCTACCGCGTTTGGCGACGGTGGCATATCCGCCATCCTGAGATAGGCAGCTAAAGCTGGTTCCCGAGGGAGCAGTCGCCGTGACTGAAGGGAGCGTATTCACCGGAGGATTGCTGACGACGGGTGCGGGATTGTTCGCCAACATCCGATCTTGACCGTTACTCGTCATGATATTGCCCGCATCGATAATCGGTTGGGCTTGGGCCATGGCCACCACGCCGTACTGGCTGTTATATTCGATCGCATTTCCCTGAAGAACCGGACGCGCGGACTGGGTGGCGATCACTCCGCTGCGGTTGTTGCGAATTTGGTTGTTGGCAATCAGAGGCGTGGCATTCCCACCGACGGCAATACCGTAACCAGTGCGCTCGAATCGATTGCCGCGAATTTCCCCGCCTGCGTTTTTCGCCAGGGACATCCCGTTACCGCCATTCTCGATAAAGCTATTATTTTCGACGATCGCCGCCCCCGAACCGGTGACGAAGATGCCCTCGCGGTGGTTATTGGCGAAAGTACTGTTGCGAATGGTGGGGTTGGTGGACTCGACCCAAATTCCCGTTCCGCGAAGGTTGGGGTTGGTGACGGTGATGCCGCTAATTTGACTGTCGTTGGCGGCGACGATGGCAACATTTTGCCGTAAAAACGTGCGGCTGACGTATTCCCCACCACCGTAAACGACGACTCCTTGACCTTGTTGCAAGTCGTTTCCGCGCAGGGTGACACCGGATTTGAGTTGGAGGGGGAAGGATTCGGCGCTGTACTGTCCCGGTGCGAGTTGAATAACCGTTCCCGAACTGGCTTGTTGCAAGGCATAAGTGATGCTGCGCAGGGGGGCGAATTCAGTCCCGCCAGTGGGGGCATCGCTGCCGGTGTTGGGGTTGACGTGGAGGATCGATTGTTGGGCGATTTCCTCGGAACGATTCTCGGAAACGGGGAGGGCGTTAACTTTCACTGAGGTACTGGGAATGGCGATCGCCGAGAGGATGGCAGCACTGGTAAGAAGTACGGTTTGTAGGTTAAGACGATGGGGAAGACTCAAAGACATAACAGCGTGCTGATGTAAGTAATTAAATAACGAATTTGGACCGAGCAGAACGTTCCGCTCGCGGCTAACGATAAGATGCACAACCCAAGTAAAGAAAGTACGGGAATCGTCTATTCTCAAATCGAAAACTGAATCGGACGATGGGAGAAATTAAAGATAACCCGATCGGTCAAAAAACTTTCACATCGCATGTAGAAACTTGAGATAAATCTAACGAGATATCTCAGGGCGATCGCCATGTTTGCAACCGACGTTAAGGAACCAAAAACTCACTAAATAGTGAGTTCTGCTTAGAGATTCTAGCGGTTTGTATAAAGCTCGACATCCGTATTTTAGCTTAAATTTCCTAGTTTTCTTTAGGGGCAATCAGGTTTTTCTCGCTTTAATTGACGTAAAAACACCGATAAATGATAGCAACACTACAGATGTCGAGCAAATAACTTAAGTCAGCAATTCAAGACAAGAATCTAATTTTTCTCTTTGACGTTCTGAACCGCGCAATCGGGCTATTTCTTGACCGT
>JAXHUC010000092.1:0-22240 GCA_034189805.1 Cyanobacteriota bacterium | reverse complement strand
GCAATGCCGTAACCAGTACGCTCGAACAGATTGCCGCGAATTTCTCCGCTTGCATCTTTCGCCAGAGAAATCCCATTACCGCCATTCTCGATGAATCGGTTATTTTCTACCAAAACCCTCCCCGAACCGGTGACAAAGAGACCTTCGCGGTGGTTGTTAGTAAAAGTGCTGTTGCGAATGGTGGCTTGGGTCGATTCCACCCAAACGCCCGACCCGCGCACGTTGGGGTTGGTTACGGTGACACCGCTAATCTCGCTATTCTCGGCGGCAACAATGGCGACATTTTGACCGAGGAAGGTGCGGCTTGAGTAATGACCGCCCCCTTCAATGACCACTCCTCGACCTTGTTGCATGTCGTCGCCTTGGAGAGTTACGCCGGGTTTGAGCTGGAGGGGGAACGATTCGGCGGTGTACTGTCCGGGGGCGAGCTGAATTGTCGTGCCGGAACTGGCGCGTTCGAGGGCGTAAGTAATGCTGCGCAAGGGGGCGAGTTCGTCTGCGCCAGCGTTGGGAGAATCGGTGCCAGTGTTGGGGTTGACGTAAAGAATTGATTGTTGGGCGAGGGTTTCGGGGTGATGTTCGGTCGGAGGAACGGGGTCAGCTTTCACTATTGCACCCGGTACGGCAACGAGCGTTGCAGTGCTGACTAGGAGCAGGGTGTATCGATGGAGGCGAGGCAAAAAATTGAGAGACATGGGCAATTTACAAGCAATTGACTCAGGTAAGAGAAACAAAGCGAATGAGGAAAATGGCTTTTTTCCTTGCAGTTACCGATGAAGAGCAAATTCGCTCCCATCTCAATGAAGGCTATCTGCAAAAAACAGCCGATAATCGAAAATAAATTTTCAGGTAAACTGAATGAGAAATGCTCAGACTGTAAAGATGCCCCCTCAAAATTCAGTCATTCGCCATCAAAGAGCATTTTTGAGAAACTTTTTCAAGTTAAGTAAGCTGTTTAATTTTTGAGTGCGGAAACTCTCGAGAGAGAACGCACGAAAATTAGTAACTCACTTGTCATGACTGTCCCCATCGAAAAAATGATTGAAATCATGGAGAATACCAGTCGCGATCGGGAATAACTGGGAAGAATGGGTGGAAAACCAGAGCTTTTCGGCTCGAATCACCATGCTTAGACTTTAAATTACTTAAGTCAGAAAAGTCAAGCATCCGAGATCGGTTGACTGTATGTCAAAATCGCGCAAATTGCCTAAAAAGACACTACATATAATGCTTTTTGACTTGTGAAGAGACTATATGTAGTTGCTATGACGCGCGATCGAAATTCAGTATCAATATTTAGATTGTGTGATGCTCTGCGTAGAATTTCGGATGGGTTTTCTATATTTTTGGTAAATGCAAGCGATTCTAAAAGTCCAACATCTCGCGATTCGATCGATTCCCAACTCAAATTCACTTGGCAATAAATTCGATCGCATTTTTATTTCAAGTTTTTATCTCAAACGACTTATACCCGATCGAGTAAAGGAGCCGCTTGTAACAGCGTTTTCGTGTAGGGATGTTGGGGCGTATTAAAAATCTCGAACGTGTTGCCCATCTCCACAATTTTTCCTTGATTCATTACCGCAATTCGATCGCAGAAAAAGCGCGCCACCCATAAATCGTGGGTAATAAACAAATAGGTCAAATTAAACTCTTGTTTGAGCGCCAACATCAATTCGAGGATTTGCGTCTGCACGTTGGCATCGAGCATACTCACCGGTTCGTCGCAAATCACCAACTGAGGGCGAGTAATGAGCGATCGGGCGATCGCCACCCGTTGTTGCTGTCCCCCAGATAGTTGAGATGGATAGCGAGCGTAAAAATCTGCTGCCGGGTTCAACCCAACCCGATCGAGCATTCCTTCCACCTGAGTTTTCGCCTCTGCTGCCGTTGCCAGGTTGTGAATGAAAAGCGGATCGCCAATATTCTGCCCCACTGTCATCATCGGATTCAAGCAGGCGTGGGGGTCTTGAAACACCATCTGCATTTGTCGCCGTTTGCCCGTTATCTCGCGCCGCGATCGCCCCGTCAGCGCTTCCCCGAGAAACTCCACCGTTCCCCCCGTCGGACGCAGCAACTGGAGAATCGTCCGCGAAAGGGTACTTTTGCCGCATCCCGACTCCCCCACCAACCCCAGCGTTTCCCCAGGGTAGAGGTCTAGCGTCACGCCATCCACTGCCCGAATCGTGGCATCTTCTGAGGAAAACAGGCGCGAAATTGGATTGGACTCGATGGTGAAATGTTGTTGCAAGTCCTGAGTGCGCAGCAACGGTTCGGGAGTTGAGGCAGTGGGTGAAGGCGCGTTCTTGCCCGAGGCTTGGAGGTGTAGTGCCGCTTCCAAGAGCGATCGAGTATATTCATGCTCGGGCTGTTTGAGAACCGTATCCACCGGCCCGGTTTCTACCACCTTCCCGGCGTACATCACGGCAATCCGATCGCAATATTCCCCCACCATCGCCAAATCGTGAGACACCAGCAACAGCGCCAAATCTCGATCGCGACACAACCGGGTCAACTCCTGCAAAATTTGCGCCGAAACCGTCACGTCCAAACTCGTCGTCGGTTCGTCGGCGACGATTAACTTCGGATCGACGAGCAGCGCCAGAGCGATCGCCACTCGCTGCCGCATCCCGCCGCTAAACTCGTGTGGGTACTGCGTCCAACGGTTTGCCGGGATATTCACCGCCTCCAGCGTCTCGATCGCTTTTTGCTTGGCTTGTTTGCGTCCGAGTTGGGATTGGTGCGCTTGTAGGGTTTCAATGCAATGTTCCCCGATCGTCATCAACGGATCGAGGCGCGTCATCGGATCTTGGAAAATCAGCGCCACTGCCTCCCCTCGGAACTGGCGCAACTGGCTGGGGTTTAAGTCAAATACCGATTGCCCCCGGAACGTAACCCGTCCTTCAACCCGCGTCGAGTCTGGCAGCAACCGCATCGCCGCCCGCCCCAGGGTAGACTTACCGCAACCGGATTCCCCCACCAGTCCCAACCGTTCCCCCGGTTGCAACCGTAGCGACACTCCATCCACCGCCCGCTCGATCGCGCCGGGATAGGTAATTTGCAAGTTTTCGATTTCAAACAGGGGATCGGTTGCATGTTGCAAGTCGTCCGGGCGGTTTCGTGTCACTTGTCGTACCAGCTAGTCGTTTTGGTTGTAGCCTAACGTTTTTTTGAGGAGCAGGGGGGGCAGGGGAGGCTTCGGGGGCTTGGGGGGCTTCGGAGGCTTGAGGAGCTAAACATTCCCCCCTTTCTCCCCTTTCTCTCCTTCTCCGCGTCACCGCGTCACCGCGTCACCGCGTCTCCCCCTCTGGAGCGCCAGCTCCCGAAACACTACTCTGCCTTATTAAATTGCTGCATGAGATAGGCCACACCAAAATCGCCGTTAGGATGCTCTTTAAGCGCTCGGGCTAACTCGAAAACCCGAGTGGCTAAATCGCTGCCGAGTTTATCGACGGTGGCTTCTCGCTGTCGATCGCTTTGCTGTCGTTCTCGCACCAGCGCTTGCCATTCCCCGGAAAAGAGTGCGTCGAGTCGGGTATGCAATCCCAAAATTTGCAGAGCTTCCCATTCTCCGCGATCGCACCAAATCCCACCGCACTTGCCGCAGCGTTCGACGAAAAACGGCTTGTTCGCCATTACCTTGGCGCGGGTGAGATAATGTCCGCACTCGGGACATAAGGCGGCTTTGAGATCTTCTTCGGCTGGCTCGAAGCTCAAATCGGTCAATTGTTGCGTCAGCGAAACCGAATTTGAAGTGGCTTGAGGTTGGGTTTGAGGTTGGGTTTCCAGCCAAGCTTGATATTCGCTTTCGCTAATCCACTGCCCTCCAGTATTGGGGCAGTATTTGACCGCTAAGCCTCCATCGAGGGTGCGATCGACTAGGGTTGAGGTTTTATCTTTGGGAGATCTCACAATCGGTTTTTAGCTCCTGACTCCAACGGATGAAAAAAACTGGGAATGGCATTCCTTTCGACAGTGGTTACGATAGCTTACTTCGGGGGGTTGTCTAAGAGCACATCACAGTAGCGTACCAGAGTCTCAAGGCGATCGCGCAACTGCTGCGTGCGCTTCTTGACGGTTGCCGCTTGTCGAGCCGATCCGAAAAACATAGCATCGGTTGCCAAGAGTCGCAGTTGTTTGTGTAACTCTGTATTGTAAGACCGAGCGAGAGCAAAGTCAGCCGCATCGAGATCGGCAAAGGGTAAAGGCAAGATGTTTTGTGCGAACCATTGTTGCAATCCGGAAACCTTGCCAGTGAGTTCCTTGGAGTCGATCGACCCGGCTTCGATCGAATCGGATAATTGCGTCAACTGTTGCCGCAGCCGACTGTAGCCCTCTTGAAAAATTCCTGAAAGCATGGTTTTGGGTCAAAAGTTGGTACAATGAAGCAAAATAAATCTTTATAAAAATTAAAAAACCTTGATTATCTTGGTATTGCTAGAAGTAACGCAATAGGGCGAGCGATTGCTTCTGACTTTATCCATGTCACGATCGAGTTGTTGTCATTTTGGGTCTGCCTTGTTGCAAGAACGAGGTACGATATCCTCTTTAATACTTTTCAATTTCAACTCAATTTCGACTCTCGAGAGCGATCGCTCCGCTCGTATTTCTCAGATCGTACTCATTCTGACTCATTATCTGGTAATCCCATGAATCCGATCCCTGGTCTTGCAATCCCGACTTGCCAATTTGCCATAGATATTCCCGAATGGCTGCAAGCTTGTTTCCGCACTGATATCTACAACGCGCCCCCGGCCGATCTTTCCCACCGCGAAACCGATCTGATCTGTCGGGCGTTTGATTTTGCCTACCAACTGCACGAGGGACAGTGTCGGGCATCTGGGGAACCCTATATCAACCATCCCGTTGCCGTTGCCGGACTCCTGAGAGATTTAGGCGGTAGCGGTGCGATGGTCGCTGCCGGGTTTCTCCACGATGTCGTCGAAGATACCGATGTCACCCTCGAGGAAATTGAAGATCGCTTTGGCGAAGAAGTCCGGTTGCTTGTTGAAGGCGTTACCAAACTCTCCAAATTCAATTTTTCGAGCAAAACCGAACGACAAGCGGAAAACTTCCGCCGCATGTTCCTGGCGATGGCCAAAGACATTCGCGTCATCGTCGTCAAATTGGCCGATCGCCTCCACAACATGCGCACCCTCGAGCATTTGCCTGCCTCCAAACAGCGACGCATCTCCCGCGAAACCCTCGATATTTTTGCTCCCCTTGCCAACCGCTTGGGGATCGGACGGTTTAAGTGGGAATTGGAAGACTTATCGTTCAAGTATCTCGAACCGGAAGCGTATCGAGAGATTCAGTCCCTCGTGTCCGAAAAACGGGCCGATCGCGAAGCCCGACTCGCCAACGTCATTGCCAACCTGCGCGATCGCCTCTACCAAAGCGGCATTCGCTGTTTCGACCTCAGCGGTCGTCCCAAGCACCTCCACGGCATCCACCAGAAGATGCAACGACAGCAGAAGGAATTCCATCAAGTTTACGATATCGCCGCCGTGCGGATTATCGTTGAAAGCAACGATGAATGTTACCGAGCCTTGGCGATCGTCCACGATGCCTTCCGACCGATCCCCGGTCGGTTCAAGGACTATATCGGCCTGCCCAAACCCAACCGCTACCAATCTTTGCATACTGGGGTGATGGGGAATACGGGTCGCCCGATCGAAGTGCAAATTCGCACCTTGGAAATGCACCACATTGCCGAGTACGGGATTGCCGCCCACTGGAAGTATAAAGAAACCGGTTCCTCGGATCGCGCGCAACTCACCACTGCCGACGAGAAATTTACCTGGCTGCGACAACTGTTGGATTGGCAAAGCGATCTCAAAGACGCTCAAGAATATCTCGACAGCGTTAAAGACAACTTATTTGAAGACGACGTATACGTCTTCACCCCCAATGGCGATGTGATTCCCTTGGGGCGCGGTTCGACCCCCGTCGATTTCGCCTATCACATTCATACCGAAGTGGGGAACCACTGCGCCGGGGCGAAGATCGACGGACGAATGGCAACCTTGGATACCGAGTTGCACAATGGCGATATCGTCGAGATTCTCACCCAGAAAAACAGCCACCCGAGTTTGGATTGGTTGAACTTTGCTGCTACTAGCAGCGCCCGCAACCGCATTCGCCAGTGGTATCGGCGATCGCACCGCGACGAAAACGTGGCGCGGGGCCGGGACATGCTCGAGAAAGAGTTAGGCAAAAATGGCTTCGAGGCCCTGCTCAAATCCGAACCCATGCACGCCGTTGCCGAACGCTGTAACTATCAAAGTGTCGAAGACTTACTCGCGGCGATGGGGTACGGAGAAGTCACCCTCAATCAAGTGGTGAATCGCTTGCGCGATGCGATCAAAACCCGACAGCCGATCGAAAAAGCCCCCGACAAGCCGATCGTTCCTCCCCTCACCCCCCGAGATAAATCCACCTCGTCCGATCGTCAATCTCCGATCGCCGGAATTGAGGGATTGCTCTATCACATTGCCGGATGTTGCAACCCCGTTCCCGGCGAACCGATCATCGGGGTGGTGACGCGCAGCAGTCGGGGGATTTCTATCCACCGCCACGGCTGTTCTAACGTGGAAAACGTCGAGGGCGATCGCTTAGTTCCCGTCAGTTGGAACGCCAACGGCAATAACAGCCGTCCTCCCACCTATCCGATCGACATTCAGATCGAAACCATCGATCGGGTCGGCGTTCTCAACGATATCCTCTCGCGGCTCAAAGACAACAATATCAACGTTCACAGCGCTCAAGTCCACACCTCTACCAACAAACCCGCCATTATCGATTTGGGCATCGGCATTCGCGATTTGAGTCAACTCGAACATACCTTTACCCAAATTCGCCAGATGAGTGACGTACTGAATATGCGCCGCGTTAGTCGGGCGTAGTTTGGGAAGAGGGGGAAAGAGATGACGCGGAGACGCGGGGACGCGGAGACGCGGAGAGAAGAGGGACAAGGGAGAATTTTGCATTTTTAATTTTTAATTTTTAATTTTGCATTCATTCTTCCCCAGCTCTCTTTCCCCATCTCTCTCACCCCAGCTCTCAAAACTACATCTCCTCGGCCAGATAAACATACGTCTCTGTTTCCGATCCGGCGACTTGGTTGCCTTCTGCGTCGTACCAGCGTTCCCAGATTTCCAGGCGTTCTGAAGAAAATCGAGCGTCGATGGTCAGGTATTGGGAACCGCGAAAGTTGCTCGGACAGCCACCGGGAGGGGTCGAACCGACAAATTCGTCTCCTTCCCGCTCGAAGAAAATACTACATTCGGGATCGCCGATTTGGCCTGCACTCAGCACTCGTTCGGTTTCGGGACGATCGCAAAAATCGGCATATCCGTCCCCATTGAGTTTGTAAGATGCCATCTCCAGTTGCAAATCCGATCGCCGGATTTGTAAGATGCGCTGGCTGGCAAATTGCAAGGTGGGGGCGTTGGCGGCTTGTTCTGAAACCAAAACTGGGGTATTTTCCGGGAATGGACTATTTTCGATCGTCACCGGACAGTTGTTTTGGCGAACGGGGAGAAAGGACTCATCCTCGGCAACTTGGGCGGCATTATCGAACTTGCCGTTGAGCATTTGGGCGATCGCATTGACTTCGGGATCGTGGGTATCGGGATCGATATCGCTGTATCGATAAGAGCGATCGTCTGCGCCCCATACTTGATTCCCTGTCGCATCGAATCCCCGATCCCAGGTTTCCATCGTCGTCGCATCCAGGAAAACCGTATTCGTAATCCGCACGGCCCCCCGGAAGTTCGTCGGACAGCCTTCCTCGGGGGTCGTTCCCCGATAGCCGTTTCTTTCTGGTTGCAGAAACAGGCTACAGACCGTTTCGCCCAGTTCGTCGATGGTGACGACGCGATCGCTTGCGGGTCGATCGCACAATCCGATCCAAGCTTCGGGATTGGCGAGTTTGAACGCTTTCGACTCCACCGCATCTTCACTGTTGTTGGGGGCAATCTGCAAAAACCGCTGTCGGTAGGGATCGTCTAGATTCATCGACAAGGCTTGTTCTTGGTAGAGAAACGCAGCGGAAATGGTGGGAACGGCGATCGGGCAAGTGGTGATGCGCACATCCGGGGCATCGCGGTGGGCGATCGCCTGGGCTGAAGAATCCATCGTGCCGACGAGGTAAGAAACCACTTCGCTCACTTGTTCTTCGATCGATCGGGTTTGGGCAAAAGTCGCGGGGGTAATTAGAACAAAACTCAAACACGCAACGGCAAGGCGGGAATGTTTCATGGCAACTCGGAGGGAAACATAGCGATTGTACGATCGACACTCACCTCCGGTGCGGGTTCGAGAATCAAATCTTCACAAATCAACTTTTCACAAATCAATAACGGATGAAATTCATCATCTCGATCGGCGAGTCCGTAGAAATTTCCGCGTTTGGGGTTTGCAACAAGCTGATGGCTGACGGCTGAATGCTTACAAATAGAGAGACACAGACTGCGGTTTCAATCTATGCCTCTCTGATTAAATTACGTTTTATGTAAGCTTGCCAAATGGCAAAATTGCGAAGGCAACTGTTGAAGTGGTCGCCCTCGCACGCTGTCAGGAACTTCAACAATTAGGATTTGCTGCTCCCAACTACTCGATCTAAAAAGGCTTGAACGTCCTTCCACAGGTCTTCGCGAGCGGAGGCCGACCAATATTGTCTGACAAACCAAATCGTATAAGCAATCCCAATCAACTCGAAGAAGGGGGCAAGTAAGGGAATATCGTTAATGGCATCAACAATCGCCGCTACGAGGTAGAGAGCGATTAAGGTCGCCACAATCAGAGCAACGTTCGTAATCGGTTTTTGGTAGTCGTCGAAAAACTTACCAATATAAGAGAAAAGATGGGACAGAATAGAGAGAACTTGGGCTTTTACTTCATCGACATTAGCACTGGTAGATGCAGATGTAGAAGCTGCGGTAATCGACCCTCCGTCGTCAGTTTTGATAGTGACAGTATCTGGAGTCGTGGTTTGAGAAATGTCAGGGGCTTTGCTTTCAGAATTCATATCGGTACTATGTGAATAACAACTAGGATAGTGCTATTGGCGATTTTCCGAGCGTGGAAAAAATACAAACAGCTCAACCGCTAAGTTTATACTATTGCTGAAACTTACCACCAGCAATAGGGAGTTTGCAGCCCCCAGATTTGAATGAGACAACGAAAACGAGCGCTAGAGCGGATTTATGACCGTTGCCAGACTGTATCGGCTCGATCGCAAATGTAACGAGATATTGAGCGTTAGAGAGTTTCGGGGGCTTCAGGGGCTTCGGGAGCTTCGGGAGAGGAAAACAAGGTGACAAGGGAGAATTTTGTGTATCTTGCATTCATTCTCCCCCAGCCTCCGTTTCCCCCATTTCTCCCGTTTCTCCCCTCTCCGCGTCTCCGCGTCCCCGCGTCCCCGCGTCCCCGCGTCATTCCATCACCCCATCCCGACTCGTGAGTGCCCCGATCCAATTCCTACCGACAGAAGTCGTCCATTTAATTGCTGCTGGCGAAACGATCGACTCGATCGCGGCGGTGGTGCGGGAATTGGTGGATAACGCCATTGATGCGGGGGCGACGCGGATTGCTATTTCTGTCTGGCCGTCCCTGTGGCGAGTCCAAGTTGCCGATAACGGTACGGGAACGACCCGAGAAAACCTGCAACATGCCGCATCGGCTCACAGTACCAGCAAAATTCACCACAGCGGCGACCTCGATCGAATTACTAGTTTGGGGTTTCGAGGAGAAGCCCTACACAGCCTCGCCCAGCTGGCCGATTTGGAAATGTTCAGCCGCACGCGCGACGGCGATGGGTGGCGAGCGATTTACGATCGCCAAGGCAAACCCCATCGAGTCGAACGGGTGGCGATTGCCCCAGGTACGATCGTCTCGGTTTCCAACTTATTCGAGCGCTGGCCCGCCCGACGGCAAGCACTCCCATCGGCATCTCAACAATTGCGGGCGATTCAGCAATTTATCGGTCAAATGGCCCTGTGCCATCCCCACATTACCTGGCAAATTCGGCGAGACGATCGCCCTTGGTTTGGCATCTCTCCAGGGGAAACCTCCCGCGAGATTCTGCCGCAAATTACCCGCAACGTTCGACCGGAAGATTTACAACACCTGCGAGTTGAAGTTCCCTCAAATAGCGATTCTGAAGCTATTCCGACCCATCCGTCGATCGAACTTGCCATCGGACTACCCGATCGCTGCCACCGTCGGCGACTCGACTGGGTAAAAGTTGCCCTCAACGGTCGCATCGTGCAGATACCGGATTTGGAGAGTACGATCGTCTCGGCGTTTGCGAGAACCTTACCCCGCGATCGCTATCCGTTATGTTTTGCCCACCTGCGAGTCGCCCCCGAAGAGATCGACTGGAACCGCCATCCGGCTAAAACCGAAATTTACCTGCACCGGGTCGATGAATGGCAGCAACGGTTGAACGAGGCGATCGATCGTGCCTTGCGCCTGAGTCCCACCCACGCCCCAGCTGCCAGCAAGCAGCGCGTCTCCCAACTGATTAAAGCCTCCGAACCTCAAGGCAACTATGCCGTCAATTCTCGAACCTCTGAGGGCGACACCCGATCGGCCCAACTCCTACCCCAAAGCTTGCGCGCCATCGCCCAAGTCAGCAATACCTACATCGTTGCCGAACATCCGGCAGGCATGTGGTTGGTCGAGCAACATATCGCCCACGAAAGGGTGTTGTACGAAGAGTTATGCGATCGCTGGCAATTGGTCCCCATCGAACCCCCGATCGTCCTCGAGTATCTGAAAACCGAGCAAATCGAACAGCTTCAGCGCTTGGGTATTGAAATCGAACCCTTCGGCGAACAAATGTGGGCCGCGCGTACCGTCCCGACCCTCTTAGCCGAGCGAGACGATCGGGCGGCGGCGATCGTCGAGTTGAGTCAGGGCGGAGACCTGCAAGCGGCACAGGTCGCAACGGCTTGCCGCAGTGCCATTCGCAACGGAACGCCCCTCACCCTATCCCAAATGCAAACTCTCCTCGATCGTTGGCAGCGCACCCGCAACCCCCGCACTTGCCCCCACGGAAGACCGATCTATTTAGTCCTCGAAGAAACCGCACTCGCTCGCTACTTTCGCCGTCATTGGGTCATTGGTAAAAGTCACGGGATTTGATGGGACTCAGGGAGGTGAGGGAGATGGGGGAGGTGAGGAAGATGAGGGAGGTGAGGGAGATGGGGGAGGTGAGGTAGAGGAGGTGATTGGGTGACAAGTCAGTATCCGGCGTTCCTCGTTCATCCTTCATAACTGCTCGTTCATCATTTCCCCCCAGCCTCCCCAGCCTCCCCATCTCCGCGTCCCCGCGTCTCCGCGTCTCCGCGTCATCTTCTCCCCCCCCATCACCCCAGCCTCCTCATTCCATCGTCGATCGCTGTTCGACCCGAGACTCTTGCCGTTCGAGGTTGCCTGTGGGAATCGAGGCGATCAGTCGGCGGGTATATTCCTGCTGGGGACTGTGATAAATCATTTCTGCCGGGCCGATTTCTTCGATTTTGCCCCGATTCATCACCATAATCCGATCGCTCATAAATTTAACCACGCTCAGATCGTGAGAGATGAAAATATAGGTCAAACCGAATTCTGCTTGCAATTCTTTGAGTAAGTTGAGTACCTGGGCTTGCACCGATACGTCCAGAGCGGATACCGACTCGTCGCAGATAATAAATCGCGGATTGAGGGCCAGGGCGCGAGCGATACAAATCCGCTGTCGCTGACCGCCAGAAAACTCGTGGGGATAGCGTTCGGTCCAGCTCGGGTTCAAGCCCACCCGCTCTAGGAGATATCGGACCCGATCGCGATTTTGCTTGCGGCTTTGGTTCTTCCCGTGAATTTTCAGCGGTTCGACGATCGCATCGCCGATGGGAATCCTCGGATTGAGAGAGCTGAAGGGATCTTGGAAAATAATCTGGATATCCCGTCGCAGTTGGCGCAACGGTTTCCCTTTCACTTCGAGGATGTTGACCCCTTCAAACAACGCCCGACCCCCCATTGGTTCCACCAGGCGCATTAAGGTGCGCGAGAGGGTGGTTTTGCCACAGCCGGATTCCCCCACCAATCCGAGGGTTTCTCCGGGATACACCTCAAAGGATACGCCGTTGACGGCCATGGTGTAGCGTTGGGTTTGCCCGAAGGCACCGCGCACCGGAAAACCCACTTGCAGATTTTCAACCCGCAGCAGGGGAGGTTGCTGGCGCAACTGGGCGAATCGAGTGGCGATTTCGATTTCGCTAATTTCTGCGATTTCCACCTCGGAGGGGACGGTTTGACGCTCGCCGTTGGTTGCCTCGGATGGGTCGCCGGAGACGGGTTCCCCATCGGCCACTTTCATAAAATCGGCGATCGTCGGTAAGTATCGCAACCGTCGTTCTGGGGTGGGGCGACAGGCGAGCAACCCTTTCGTATAGGGATGTTGCGCTCGCCTGAAGATATCGCGTACAGTTCCGGTTTCGACGATTTTCCCCCGATACATGACGGCCACAGTGTCGGCGATTTCGGCAATCACTCCCAAATCGTGGGTAATGAAAATCATCGACATCCCCCGACGCGCGCACAACTGGCGCATCAAATTGAGGATGGTGGCCTGAACGGTAACATCCAAAGCCGTGGTGGGTTCGTCGGCAATCAGCAATGTCGGATCGCAGGAGATCGCCATGGCAATCATCACCCGCTGGATTTGTCCTCCAGAGAGTTGGTGGGGGTAGCGATCGAGGATTTCTTGCTTGAGGCGATCGACCTGCCGGGAGATATCTCGCTGGGTCGGCGATTTCGATTTCTCTTGCAGTTGTTCGCGCGCTTGCTCTTGGAGGGTCTCGTCATCCGCGAGCAGTTGCACCTCTTGCAGACCGGCGATCGCCTGTTGCCGCGCCTCGGTCGGGTCGATATCCCGGTGCAGCCGGATCGCCTCGAGTAATTGAAAGCCGACGGTATACACCGGGTTGAGGGAACTCATCGGTTCTTGGAAAATCATCGCAATCCGTCCCCCCCGATAGTCTCGCATCTGAGAGGGAGGCAGTTGCAACAGGTTTACCGGATCGGTGGGGCGATCGCCCGTTGCTGCGTCTCGAAACCAAATTTCCCCAGCACTCACCTTTCCCGGCGGTGTTGGCACCAGATTCATCACCGCCAGAGAGGTCACGGATTTTCCCGATCCCGACTCGCCGACGATGCCGAGGGTTTGCCCCCGTCGAACCTGAAAATCGATCCCGTCAACGGCTCGAACGATGTTGTCGTTGCTTTGGAATTGAACTTGAAGATTGCGAACGTCTAGAACGATGTCACTCATGAATCGGTTGCCGAATATTAAGAGGATTTTAACAGTTCCCCTCGATTGGAACGCTGTTCGATAAGACCGTTACCCAAGAATCTTGGCGATCGTGTTAAGGAACGTTAAAGTACGCACCCCGCGCGTTGGGGCTGACTGCACCCCGCCAACTCGCGTCGTCTACGAGCTGCCAGCCCTCGGCACTGGGGACTTGCAGGGGGTTTGCCGCCCCGTTGAAAGTGACGATCGCCCCATCGACGAAAATCGGGATGGCTTGCACTTGTCGCACTTCTAAGGTTTCTAAGTCAAATAAAACCCGTCCGATAAAATTATCGGCACCGCCGCCGAGGTTGGGATGGATGAAATCTCCGAGGCTTTCAAACAAAACGCCCTGCTTGCCACTATTCGATCGCACCAGACGCACGGGTTCCCAGGTGTGGGGGCCGTGTCCGAAGACGATATCCCCGTCGAAATCGCGAATAAAGCGCGTGCCGATACTCACGAGTTCTTGTTGGGTAGACTCGTCCCAGCTATGGAGGGCGAGAATCCGAATATCAGCATCGGCATCGGCGAGCGATCGCAAGACAATTTCAGTATCGGATACGCAGGTGATGTAACTGCAATCTCCCCCACCGACGTATAAACTGGCGAAGGCGACTTTTACCTCCCGTCCTTTAACGGTTAGCGTTTGCACCGTTGCCGCATCTCGCTCGCCGATACCGTGCCACAGCCAAGACAAACTCTGCTTGCCGCCGAGTTGTTCCATGTGACGGACGGACATCAGCGTACCATCCATATTTTCGCCGACGATGCAATCGCGGGTGTGGTTGTTCGCCAAGCCAATCAGGTTAAAACCGCGCTCGTACGCTTCTACCAAGTTGGCGGGATGGGAGACGAAGGCAAATACTCCAGGGGCCGGGGAAGCCCAGAACTCGCTGCACTCGTTGCCCACGGCCGTTTCCCAGTTAATGTAGGTGAAGTCCCCGCGATAGGTAAGGCCTGTGGGATCGAAGCGATCGAGTAGCGCGCCGAAATTGGCGGGTAATCCCTCGGGGTACATATCTAGGGGCAAAGCGTCAGTCAAGCGAAAGGGTTGTTGGTGGGAAACCGCCAGCGCGGCATCTCCCACGCCGCGAATATCTAAAAACTCGCCGGCTGCCTCAACATCGAGGGGAACGGGGGGGAGGTTGCCGGAGGAGGAATTACCTGGAGGGACTTTACTCAGTTGTCCCGGCATGGGTGGAGAATGGTGTTTTTCTGCGGCGATTTCCTGCGATCGAGCCAGTTGCGAAAATGTCATCGCTCCCACAAAGAAACCGACAGATAGAATAGCGCGCTGAGTCCAGCGATAAAACGGTTGAAAGCGAACGTTCAATGTTTGTTACCCCTCACGATCGAAACCCGATTGGTTCGTTACCCTATTATCCCCTGTCCGAGTTATCGATCGAGGGGGTTTTTTGAATTTTGGGGTCACGTGAAGACGACATTGGAGAAACACAACTGACATTACGCGAGAAGGGCGATTGCAAACTCAGTTCCTTTTCCGGGTTCGGAAGTACAAGATATCGTCCCGCCATGCTTTTCTTCGACAATTTGACGGGCGATCGCCATTCCCAACCCCGTACCTTTGCCGACTCCTTTGGTGGTAAATCCTTGCTCGAATATCCGTTTTTGAACCTCTTCTGGCATCCCCACTCCATTATCGGAAATATGGATAATCACACCTTCCGATGTCGCTTCGGTGCCAATTTGAATTCGATCGGGGTTCGCTAAAATCTCCTCAAAACTGCGTTCTCGACTACCTTCATCCAGGGCATCGATGGCATTGGCAATCAGGTTCATAAACACCTGATTGAGTTGTCCGGGGAAACACTCTACTTCTGGGATGTTGCCATATTCCTTGACAATTTCGATCGCCGGACGGTTTTCGTTGGCTTTGAGGCGATGTTTGAGAATCAGGAGGGTACTATCGATACCGTCGTGGAGATTGAAGGGAACTTTGTGTTCTTTATCGGTACGAGAAAACGTTCGCAAGCTGGTGCTGATATGGGCGATGCGATCGACTCCCAGTTTCATCGAATCGATTAGTTTGGGTAAATCCTCCCGCAGAAAGTCCAAGTCGATGGCTTCAATTTCTTCCTCTATGGCTTCCCCCGGAGTCGGATTTTCCTCCCGATACAAGTCGATTAACCCCAACAAATCTTCCACGTAATCCCGAGCCGGTTGGAGGTTGCCGCCAATGAAACCGACGGGGTTGTTGATTTCGTGAGCTACACCCGCCACTAAGTTTCCTAATGCCGACATTTTCTCGCTTTGTACCAGTTGAAGTTGCGATCGCTCGAGCTGTTGAGCGTAATTTTGTGCCTGTTGGTAAAGGCGAGCATTTTCCAGGGAAATCGCCGCTTGGGTACACAGGAAATTGAGAATCAGGATGCGCTCGTGGGTGAACGCACTGCTCGTCGAGTGATTCGTCAAATACAGAATCCCGATTGCATTTCCTCGATCGAAGATTGGCAAACAAAGTAGACTCTTGGGTTGCCACTGGTGGAGATAGTCATCGACGATTGGTAAATCAGTTTTGAGATCGTCAATGACCACTGTTTCTTGGGTATTTTTGACGTATTGAATGAGTCGAACCGGTAGCCGAGGGTTGTCTTGGAGGGGTTCGGAGCAAAGTTCTGTTGCTTCGGGGCTGGCCATGGCGGCAACGGACCATTTCCCATTGCTCTCGGGTAAGATTAACGCACAGCGATCGCCTCCAGCGTTTTGCAAAATAATTTGGGTGAGTTGGCGCAGGAGTTCGTCGAGTTGAATGGTGCTAGACAGTGCTTGGGAGGCTTTGAGAATCGCCGCAAAATCGAGGGTGGTATTGGTGCTGCTAGTGGAAGAGCGACTCGTTTGGGTGGCCGCATCGATCGAACGATTAAAGCCAGTGAGGGTGGTGAGGGTTTCGATGGGATTGAGGGTTTGGACTGCGGCTTGGAGAATAGGTCGCAATAAGTTGGGGTAGCGTCGCTCTAGATCGTCGGTTTTGGCTTTGGCTCCCCACCGAGCATAACAGTAGTAAGCTTCTTGCATGTAGCCAGCCGCCACTTTTTCTTTCCCCCAGTCGAGGTAGAATTTAGCCGCGAGCTCGTTTGCTAGAGCCTCATTCTGGATGTACTCATTGCTTTTGGCTTCAGAAATCGCACGATCGTAGAGCTTTATGGCTTCAAGCGTCTGACCTGATAACCGAGCCATTTCCGCAGCCACAATTAGATAGCGATGCAAGAAGTTTTCCGGGCAATTATCCGCCCAGATTTTCATCTGTTCTTGATTGGCGATCGCTTGTTGCCAATTGGATGAGTGGGCTGCTGTTGAACTAGATTGATGCAAGGCAAGCAAACTCAGAGAATAGTAAAAGTTATGTTCTACTACCGAAATATTACCTTGGATAGCTCGAATTATATTTTTTGCTTCGATCGCGCACTCTAGAGCTTTTTGAGGTTGATTTTGCAAGTAGAGTATCTGCGATTTAAGAATGAGGTACTGAGGAACAGAGGTGCTTTTCCCTAGGAAATCAAATTCCTCCTGCTGCTGTGCTTCTGTTTCCGTCAACTCTGTAGCATCGAGTTTGGAAAGTAATTTCTGACACGATAGTGCCATATCAATTATGATTCGATCCTGTCTTTTTCTACCAAAAGCTAGGCAGGCTTCAATCGCTTTCAAAGTATCTTGGATATTATCTCCTGCGAAAATGAGCATAAACAAACGATATGCAAGGTTATAACCTGCCCATTGGGGATTCCCATATTCCAGTCCCGAATTGTAACCTTTTAACGAAATATTTTTGCTGATATTTGCGGGTTTTACCCAAGGACTCAAGCACAGTCCAAAAACACAGTAAGCTGGGCTTTGATGGTTTTTATTGATATATCTTTCACTCACCTCAATGCCAACACGACCAAACTCATATCCAGTGCGATATTTACCTAGAGAGACACTCAGATATAAACCATACTGCACATATGCAGGAGCTGCTTCAATCGTATTACCGTATTTCATCAGCAAATTAGCGCATTTCAGAATTGCTAATGCCCAAATATCCAAGTTGGAGAAATACCCCGGCGGTTGCATAGAGAGTAATAGAGTAATAGCAACCTGAATCTTGGGATCTTGAATGTCTGGAAGCTGAGCTAGTTCGCTAATATTACGTTTGCCTAAAGCTTGTATTGCTAAAGAACGTTCTTGCTCAACTGCTTTAGATAGATTCTGTTTCGGGAAATTAATCCCTAAAAATTGTAATCCAGCACGACCCGCCTCAATTGACATTTCAAAATCAGCCATTGCTGTATATTGAACAACGAGCAGTTGATAAGCTTTTGCTTTTTCCACATCTTTTCGAGCGCGATCGAGAAGATTTTCGATGTATTTTTGTGAAGTGGTAAAGTCGCCTTTCAAATACTCTACTTCTGCCCTGTCTTGATAGATGACGAGCGTGAGATCGTACTGGATTTCCCAGGAATTTTCAGGCAGTAAGTCCATCCCGATTGCCAAATAGCCACTTGCCGCTGCATAGGCGGTTGAAGTTTTAGCTTTTTGGCTAGCTCTTAAGTTCAACAAGACTAGGTCATTGCGGTCGCTAGGGTCAGTCGCTAGCTCGATGCCAATGTTTAAATGGTTGACAATGTCAAAGAGTTTGTTTTCTTGTTGGTCATCGGGTGTTTTCTCTAACAATAATTTTCCTATTTTTATATGTGTTTCTTTTTCGTCTCCAGTGGCAATTAAAGAATAAGCAGCCTGTTGAACGCGATCGTGTAAAAAGCGATAACCTACCACCACATCATCAACCGCATTCTCCTGGCACTCATCTCCCTGGAAAAATTTATAAGTCTCGCTCTCGGGAACGACAAACCCTTCGTGTAAAGCACACCATAAATCGATCGCGACTTTCTCTGGGCTTTCTTCGCACACCACCGCCAAGGTTCCTAAATCGAACTGACTGCCAATACAAGCTGCTAACTTCAAAACATTTTGAGTTTCTTCGGGTAGCTTCCGCAACCTTTCTACCATAAACTCCACCACATCATCAGTGAGAGCCAACTGCCGCACTTGGGCTAAATCGCACTGCCAGTACCCTGTCTCTATACCAAAAGTAATACAGCCATCCTCATGCAATCCCTTCAAAAACTGGGTGGTAAAAAATGGGTTTCCTTGGGTTTTTTGATACACTAACTCCGACAGAGGTGCAGCAAGTTCTGTCGTACACAACAATGTATCGGCTACCAACCGAGTAATATCCTCTGTATCCAAAGCTGCAAGGGTGAGGGTATTGATGGTTGCCCCCTGTTTGTCGATCTCATTGAGAGTCAACATGAGCGGGTGTGCCGGAAACACCTCGTTATCGCGATAGGCACCTAACACCAGCAAATACCCGGTTTCCGACTCCTCCATCAGCAACTTCAGCAGGTTCAACGAGGCTGAATCCGCCCACTGCAAATCATCGAGAAATAGAACCAAGGGGTGTTCCTCGGTGGCGAAGACTCGAACGAATTTGCCAAAGAGTAAATTAAAACGATTCTGTGCCGCACCTCCAGAAAGTTCGGGAACGGGGGGCTGTTGACCGATAATATTTTCGAGTTCGGGAATCACTTCGATGATGACTTGCCCATTTTCTCCCAAGGCTTCGAGGATTTTGGCTTTCCAACGGGCTAAATTAGCATCGGATTCCCCCAACAATTGCCCCATCAAACTGCGAAAGGCCCCAACGAAGGCACTAAAGGGGATATTGCGGTTGAATTGGTCGAATTTTCCTTTGATGAAATAGCCGTGCTGGCGGGTAATCGGTTTGTGAACTTCGTTGATGACTGCGGTTTTGCCGATACCAGAAAATCCCGCGACCAACATCATTTCGCTGTTTCCGGTTGCGACTCGCTCGAATGCCGCTAGCAACGTTCTGACTTCTGCTTCCCGTCCGTAGAGCTTTTCGGGAATGGTGAAGCGATCGCAAATATCCCGCTTTCCCAATTCAAACGGCTCGATAACGCCTCTTTCTTTCTGTTGCACCAAACACCGTTCTAAGTCGTGTTTGAGTCCCAAAGCGCTCTGATAGCGGTCTTCGGCATTCTTCGCCATCAGTTTGAGGACAATTGCCGAGATCGTCGGTGAAATGGATGAGTTGACCCGTTTGGGGGGTGTTGGCAGTTTGGTGATGTGGCAATGCACCAGTTCCAAGGGATCGTTCGAGGGAAAGGGCAATTCTCCTGTGAGAAGTTCGTAAAATGTTACCCCCAATCCATAGAAGTCAGTTCGATAATCGATGCCTCGATTCATCCGTCCGGTTTGTTCGGGGGAGATATAAGCTAAAGTGCCTTCGAGGATATTGGGATTGCTAATTTCTTGAGTTTCTTTGGGAAGTAAGGAAGAAATCGAAAAGTCAATGAGTTTGACTTGTTTGGTATGGGGATGGATGAGAATATTGGCGGGTTTGATGTCTTTGTGGATGACCCGATTTCGATCGAGTCCGTGGAGAACTTCGGCCAGTTGAACGGCTATACTCAGAACATCAACGATCGCCCATGCTCCTTGTCGCCACTCTCCTAAAGAAATATACCCATCATCGGGCATCACCAAAGCATAGCCGTTGTCGTGTGTTTCAAGAGCTAAGGGTTGGACAATTCCCACCAAATCGAGATTTTTGGCAATGGTATATTGGTTGCGAAACTGTACCAGTTCGCTGAAGCTGGGGTATTCGTTGCGTAGGAATTTGATGACGACGGTCTTGTTATCGGTGATGCGAGTGCCGCGATAGACGAGAGTGCGAGTCCCTTGGTAAAGAGTATCGCTGAGTTGATAGCCGGTCAGAGTCGTCATCGTCGTGTTGGGATAGACTGCCTTCTTCCACTTTGGCTTTTACGATCGCCCCAAAAGTCGATCCACATCACTTGAAAAGTGCGATCGCGATCGCACTTTACCTGAAGCTAGATAAAGGGTGAAATTTTGAGCGTTGCCACGACAGATAGTGTTTTTTTATCTCTATGACGATCGACTCAATGATAACTGAAATTTTAACTCAAAGCCTCTCCCAAAAAGAACTGAGGACGCATTAAAAAGACCAAAGCAATAATACTCACAACCATCAAGCCACCGCCCACGATCGGCATATTTCCCGTTAGGATAATCGAGGGGCAAGCGGCAACGGTCAAACTCAATAAAGCCACGATTCCTGTCAGCTTTCCTACCCGATCGAACTGCGATCGAATCATTAAATTTAGCCCCAACACGCACAACATCACTTCGCTCAGTAAGGTGGCATAAGCAGCACCCACACCGCCAAACCTTGGAATCAAAATCGCATTTAGGACAACATTAAATAAGGCAGTAATAAAGAGTAATGGCGGTAGGGATTTTTCTTTTCCCGTCGCTTGTAAAAAGCGGTAAGCTAAATTTCCAAACATACTAATTCCCAAGCTGGGTAGTAAAATTGCCAGGGAATCGACTGAGGGGGCAAATTCTCGACCGAAGATAATTTGTACCAGTAATTTTTGGGAAAATCCCGCTGCGAGAATGACGGGTAAAACTAAACTTAAAAATAGGCGATTTGCTTTATAAACCTGCTCGGGCAAGCGTTCGGGAGAATTGGCATTACAGCGGGCAAATCGAGTGAAAATGACTTGAAACACCACCCGAGGCAGAGCAAAGAAAATTTCCATAATCCGGTAAGACGCGCTGTAGAAACCCGCTTCTCCGGCGACGGCAATTCCTTTGAGCATGACAATATCCACTTGATAGTAGAGAATCCAAAGAATTCCCGACACGGCGAAGGGATAAGCCAGAATTAAGGATTGACGAATTTGCTCGAAATTAATTGTCGATTTTATATTGACTTTTTTGCCAAGATAGTAAACTAATCCGACAATATCGATCGAGCGGGCGATCGCAATCGTGGCAACAACTAAAATTAAGTTTTGAGTTAGAAATAAAACGATCGAGGCAATCACGTAAACAGCAGCTCGCTCCACCGCAACGGCAACACTTTCCGTTCGAAACCATCCCAACCCCTTTAAGACTCCGCGCAAGGTCATTTTCGCCGCGCGACAAACTTCAGAAAAAACGACGATATAGCAAACTATCAAACCCGTTCCTTCATAATTTAAGACCTTAGCAAGGGGAAAGAGGATGATGAGAATCGGGATAGCATTTAAAAATTCGATCGTCAGAAACTTCAGGGTCGATTTCGGTCCGTTCTCGGGGTTGGCCGCCACTTCTCGTTGCAGCAAAACCGGAAGTCCGAATTGAATGAAGAGGGCGAGAATCGAACCGAGTGCTGCCGCCGCGGCAAAGGTTTCATACCGTTCCGGGCCGAGAATTCGACCCATAATACTGAAGAAGAAAAAAGCTAAGCCTAGGGTGGCTTCGCTCAAGAAAGCATAGAAATAAGACCAGTCCAAACGCGCGAGAGTTTTTTTCATATTCATTTTTTAGCTCAAACCTGTGAGGATAGCCCCTTCGAGTTAGAGTTAATCCTCGCGTTGTCAAGGATACCGAGGGTAAAAAGTCGAACAAAAAATAGTAAATCAGAGAACGAACGAGAAGATCGTCATTCGATTTTGACTCCAGCAATACTTTGAGAAATCGGGCGAATTGAGAGTCAGAAAATTGTATAGATGCGCGAACAACTCGATACCGAGCTTGAATGCAGCACATCTTGCCGGGTTGGCGAAAGGGTTTCGATCGCCGTTCGCCGTATTATAGCGGTTCTCCTGAGTGCTCGATAAACGTGAGTTCGATCGAGCCTCACTGTCGTCTGTTGCCTGTTGCCAACACCAACCTACCGCAATTCCTGCCGCAATTCTCGAACCTCTTCAACACTCAAACCCGTGGTAGCGGCGATTGCCTCGTCATCGAGTCGATCGAGTAAGTTTCGGGCAATGGCACGAGTTGCTTGTCGTTCTCCTTGTTCGA
>JAXHUC010000091.1:7524-27372 GCA_034189805.1 Cyanobacteriota bacterium | reverse complement strand
CACGATCGCCCTCTTGTACGCAGGGGGTATGGGGGAGGCGTTTCGTCCCCCATCGGGGGGTTTGGGGGGAGACCCCCCAACTCCGGGTTTTCCGTTGATGATGGGAAAGGCGACAAAGTGAATACAGCCCTAACCCCCTATCCCCCAATCTGAGACATCGTACGCGCGTAAACCCCGTCAACGACCCCGTTCTCCCGCTGTTTGTAATTAATTTCCGGTTTGAGCGCCAACAACTCCGCCACCCGATCGCGCAATCGAGCCGTCGTCACCCCATCTCGCAAGCTGGTTTTCAGGTCGATTTGTCCGGTTTCGTTGAGCAAACAGGGTCGCAACCAGCCATCGGCAGACAGGCGCATCCGATTGCAGCGATCGCAAAAACACTCGGACATCTGACTGATAAATCCCAGCGTCCCTTTCGCGCCGGGAATCCGAAATACATCTGCCGGCCCGGCCCCGGTGACGCGGGATTCTTCAAGGCCGTAAACGCCGCGAATCTGCGCTCTGAGGGTTTCCGAGGCGATCCAGCCTTCGGAGTCGAACAGGTCGCCGTTGCCAATCGGCATAAATTCGATAAAGCGGACGTGCCAGTGGCGATCGATCGATAAGGCGGCCAAATCCAACACCTCGCCGTCATTCACCCCCGGAATCACCACCACGTTTAATTTCAGGGGGTCGAACCCCACCTCGTATGCCGCCTGAATTCCCTCCCAGACCTGCTGCCAGCGGCTTCGACCCCGATTTCCGATAATTTTGTCAAACGTCTCGGCATCGAGGGAGTCCAGGCTAATATTAATCCGCCTCAACCCCGCATCGTAGAGTTCCCGCGCTTTCGCCGCCAGCAAAAATGCATTCGTCGTCATCGCCAAATCCTCCGTCTCCGGCAGTGCGGCAATCTCCCGGACAATGGCGATCGCATCGGGACGCAGCAGGGGTTCGCCTCCCGTCAGGCGAAAGCGGCGAAACCCGAGGGGAACGAACACCTCGCGAATCAAACTCAGCAATTCCTCGCGAGTCAGCAAATCTTGCTGGAGAATATAGTCGAGTTCCGCCCCTTCAGGCATACAATACTGGCAGCGGAAGTTACATCGATCGATGAGGCTGATGCGCAGGTAGTCTACTGGGTTCATGGATGAGCTGGCGGACAAATAGGCGATGGTATCCTCATCCTACAGAATTGTTTGAAGTTTTGTATCGCGATCGATGATAGTTTGATGTAAGCATTCAGGTCTCGACGACGAACAAAAACGATGTCGTAGGGGCGGGTTTAGCAATATCTTGGGAGACTTGCCTGAAATTACAAGTCAAAACCCGCCCCGACAAATTGTTACCCTAGCTGTATCTAAAATCCCACCTGAATCCTGACATTTTGTAGAATAATAAACAGTTAAAACTGTTAGATAATTTAAATAATTACTTATGACGGGTTGGGGCGATCGATTTAACAAACTCACCGGGCGAAAGCGATATGTCGTCTGTCGCTTAATGCTTCATTTAGGCGGTGCGGAAATTGCTCCGTTGCTGGGAACGTTGAATCGAGCTGGAAGAGCGGCGATCGACTCTGAGGGAGATTTAGAAGTTCTTGGAGAAGGCTTAGTTGAGGTCTGTCAAAGCCTTTTAGAATTCGCTCCCAACTGGCAGTCAGCCGCAAACGAAGGCGATATTTTCACCAAAGAAGAAGAAGCGGGAGATTACGTCACCGAACTCTTTACTGACTCCGCCCAGCGATATCTAAGCCAGTCGAGTTTTGAAGAGACTCCCGAAACTGACGAACCCCTGGAATTAAATCCCACGCAAAATATCATCGTAATGATAACGATCGCCTGTTTGGGAGAAGTGCCAAATTTAGAAACCGACCTCGCCGAACTCGATGCGATGGAAGCGGGTTTAAAAACTTTAATTGAATTGCATTACGCCCAACAATTACAAGCAATTCAAGTTCACTTTTCCCCCGCCCAATTAGGCGACGAACTCACCTCAGAACAAGTTTTAATCAACTATCCCGAACTCATTCCTCTTTAAGATTTTAATCGATTAGCTTTCAGCTTTCAGCGATCGGCTTTTAAGCATTCAAGTATCATGTACGAGGACAAACAATGTAAGGGCGGGTTTAGCAATATCTTGGGAGACTTGCCTAAAGTTATCAGTCAAAACCCGCCCCTACCCACTGTTACCACGTAACCGCTCACACGACTGCATGTGGCCATATCCCGCACTCGCCTGAAAAACGCTATAATTCTGCCTCGTGGGGAATCCTTATTGTTTGTTCTCGAAACTCAATAGACTCGTTATTTTTACAATTTTTTACGATATGTTACGTCGATTGATTACTTTTTTAATGTGTTTTTCTCTGGCTTCGATGGCGATCGGCTGGGGGGCGATCGCTCCGAACTCCGCACGTCCGGCTAGCAGTATCGCTTACGCCGCACCCACGACAGTCGATCGGGGGGAATATCCCGTCCAGCAAGCTGAATACGACGATGCCAACGGCGAATATACCCTGATGCTTTTGAATACCCCACGGGGAAAGTCGCCGATCTTGCGGACAGAGGATTTGCAGATGGCGCGCTTAACCGATGAAGAAGTCGCCGCCGGAACCAAAAGCTATTTGAGTCTCGATGGTTCCCAAACCGTCCTCCACCTTGCCGAAGACTTCAAAATCGAATACGTCCACAACGTCACCGAAACCCAAACCAACCCGCAAACCGGGCAAACCCAAACCGTTGTCGTCCGCCGAGAATCCAACTTTTGGACACCCTTCGCCGGAGTTATTGCCGGACAGATGGTGGCCAACGCGCTATTCGGGCCGCGATACTACATTCCCCCCGTTTACCAACCTGGCGGAGTGATGATGGGATACGGCGGTTACGGCAATACCTATCAGAGTGCGGTGAACAGCTATCGCAAGCGCAACAACTCGCCACCGCCAGCGGTGAAAAATCGGCAAACCCTACGGACGACGGGGAACTTGAAATCCTCCTCGCGCAACCGTACCAACCGCACCAGCCGCACCAACCGCAATAAAGCTACCCGCGCCACCGGATCGGGTTTCGGTTCGAGCAACCTGCGCACGAGCGATCGGGTGCGTCCTCGGACTGGCGGGCGTTCTTCGAGCTTTGGCAGTGGCGGACGATCGCGCTCGTTCAGTCGCGGTCGTCGGCGATAAGTCTGGTCCCGTTTCCATAACCCTCGATCCGGTTTTTTAGTAAAACTGGGTGGTTTGTTTCTTTCTCTGGAAAAAAAAGATCGAAAAAACGTTCCTGGATGAATGTGCCTTCGATACAATATGAATCTAGACCGCTGAATCGATTCGATCTGACGGTTAGATTCGATCGTTGGGTTTGACGATCGGCGTTCGTCATTTCTTACATTTCTTAAAGATCGTCTTTTCATCTGAATGGAAACGGCAATTCGCGAGATTTCGATCGTCAAGGCTCGATCGACTGTTTTTTATCTAAAACTCGACGGTTGGGTCTGGAGAAATTGGTATGGAAAAATGCCAAGGCGATCGGCTCTTCGTCAACCTCCAGCAATAGAGGTAGTAGAGTCTGCGATCTAGATCGATCGAAGGACTTTTGGTGAGTGAGTGAGGTCACGGGAAAATTGCTGTTGGCAATCGCTATTGCCAAATAAAGGGACTTCTTCGACCCTTTCACCTGTTACCCATCGGTCATTTTGCGATCGCCGCGAAAAAGATGAGGGCCGCGAGTGCTTGCGAGTTCTCCGTTGAATTGAAACACTGTTGCTTTCATCCTCGGTCCGATCGCCATTCACCCCAAATTCGTCCATCTACCCCGCGCGCGATCGTGTTAACATTTGACTTATTTGAAGGATATCGAACCAAAGGAATCAAACAGCTTGAAAATGAAGAAAGTTTGTTTGAGGAATTGTTCAGCTTGAGCGACGATCCCCTCTGCGAGTTCGGGACGATCGTCAACGGTGTTATTTTTAATTACCCGAAAACCAACACCTATTCGATCGTATTTGCCTGGATGACCAGCGTAGGTTCTTTTTCCCAAGCCGTAACGACTTCCAATCCGCATCCTCCTTGGTTGAAATCCCTCTTGGGCGACTCGGAAAATGTTAACTTGGTATTTGCTAGCGAGATTGTCAAGCGAGAGAAAGAAAAAGGCGCAGCCGGAGTGAATAAAGCTCTTAACAAACTCACACCCAAGCCTTTTTATATCTGGAGATCTCAGATTGCCGACTATCAGAAAGAACGCAATCTCGAGAGCGATCGCTTTCGCGGCATTGTCGCCTATGGTGCGAAGTTAGCAATCGGTCGAGATCGCCAAGTTTGGTGCGTTTTTTGGTTAACGCCACCCTATACCTTGAATGTGTTTGAATCTGAGACTGATTGCTTGCGAATTCACGGTCATCCCGACGAACGAACGGGAGAGTTGAGAAGCAAAATCGTTTACGGTTTTCCCAGTCCCAGTCAAACTCTCATTCCGACTTACAACTAACCTTATCGTTATCCAAATCGAAAACCTGCTGATGCTTCCAGACATCGGCAGATCTTAAAGCTACCGCAGCGAAACTCCCCGAAATTCCTACCGGGAAATTTAGCTTTTGGAGGGAGGCAATCGTTGCCACAGCTTCTGCTTCCCACCACAGCAATGATTCTGAAGGCGAATGAAACGATCGAACTTTTTTAACTATTTCGGGCTTCAATCTCTTTGGTTGAAATATCTTCGGCAAGGAGCGCTTGCCGGGATCGGTGGATTGCTGTTCTGGGCGATCGGACTTGCCCCCCAAGCCCTAGCCGGACGCGCCGTTCTCAACCGATCCCCGCAGGTTCTCGCCCGCTACTTCGGCGCGCCAATGAAAGTTAAGCCTTGTAAACTTCCAGCAGCCAACTTCGATCTCGATCGAAAGTGTACCGTCCGGGTTTACAATCCCTCGGACTTAGGGTCTGTCTTTCCCAAACTCGATCGAAATACCCTCGAAATTACATTTATTGACGATCGCTCCGCCTTGATTCAATTTGCCCGCGACGGTGCCGATTTAACCTATACTCCCGAAAAAGCCAACCAGCTCTTTAAGTATTTGTTTGGCTATCGCGCCCCGGTTTGGCATCTTTACGAAGAAGAAAGCGATCGGGACTTGCCGATTTGGAACTACAAAGTCTGTTTGGGGGATGGGATCGCGACAGCCTACAGCGCTTATTCGACTCCCAGCGGTTCCGTTCCCCACTTAAGCATCTTTTACAATCGCGATTGCGATTCAACTGGATACACCTTTGACGATATCAAAACCCACTGGGCCCGACCCTTCATCGAAAATTTAGCTGTCAACGGGATCGTCGCCGGATTTCCCGATGGCACTTTCCGCCCCGATGCCCCAGTGACTCGGGCGGAGTTTGCTGCCTTAGTCAGCCAAGCATTGCGGGGGTCTTACGAGCGATCGCCTCAAGAATTTGTCGATGTTCCCGTGGATTATTGGGCCTACGATGCCATTCAGTCGGCTTACGAACAGGCCTTCTTGAGTGGATATCCCGATGGAATGTTTTCCCCGAACCAAGCCATTCCTAGGGTACAGGCGATCGCCTCGATTGCGGGAGGCATGGATTTTGTCGCCGATACCCTCGACGTACTCTCGATTTACACCGATGCCTGGGAAATTCCCGACTACGCCCAACCCACCGTCGCCGCAGCAACCCAGTGGGGGTTAATCGTCAACTATCCCCGACTCCATCGACTCGAACCCAACCGCCCGGCCACCCGAGGGGAAATTGCCGCGTTTATCTATCAAGCTCGTTTCGGCAGCGATCGATTTATTGATTCGCCCTACATTGTCACCCCCTCGCGCCCCCTCGGTACTGAGATCCGACTGAAAATGGTAGGATTCTTCTGAAATCCTCGTCACATTTTGGAGAATTCTATATGCGCCTTGCGATCGGGATCGCTCTTTTTGCGGGAACCCTGGGAGTGTCGGTAGTGGCCCAAACCACGAACGCTCCTCGAAACTCGAACCTCCCTGCCTGCGTCGATCGAGATTGCAATTGCTCGGATTTCAATACCTGGCAAGAAGCGCAGCAGGTGTTTGAAGCCTATCAAGGCGATCCGTTCGATTTAGATCGCGATCGGGATAACGTCCCGTGTGAAAACCTTTTGGGCGCATCTTTCGACAATACGGCACCATTGACGACGAATCCGGGCAACACGAACGTACCTCCCGCACGCCCGAACTCAAATTCTCCGACAAATACCGCTCCGATTCGCGCACTTTGGTAAATTAAATGCGATCGGTCGTCGAGTTTCTATTATCGCGATCGAGTCAGCATCAAGTTAGTAAGTTTCCTCACCTAAAGTCGGGTGCTCTGCTACCGTTTAAGTTTGTTTAAATTTAATTTGTTTGAATTTAATTTTTTTAACGTTTTAACTATTGTTCGTCAACTTTTATTCGACTGGGCCATCGACTACGCCCGCTAGCAAAATTACCACTCTTTGCAGATCGACAGTAGCATTCAAACTTTCAACTCTATCAATTTCACTAAAAAAAATATGAGAATCGAAGGTTTTAAATTTTCGATCTCCCTAGAAGCCAAATCTTAATTGATAAAATAATATCTAATACTATAAATATCTGGCACTTTTCGTTTTTTGTCATATAAAGTATACCTAAACTAGACGTAGTAATATGAAGACGATTCAAAAAACTCCCCTCTCCGAACAACTCAATCAAGCTAATGTTTCTCTCCTGCAACGGTATCAAGATAAAGTTTTAGGAGAGAATAACCTGGGAAAATTCATCTCCTACGAACTGGCAAATCTCTTATTTGGTGATTTATCTGGAAGTGCGGGATATCTACTCCGAAAAATCGCGTTCAAAAACTTTTTCAAATCAACGGGCGGCGGCACGATTTTAGGTAAAGGAATTGTCATTCGCCATCCTCGAAAAATCACCCTCGGGCAAGGAGTCGCCATCGACGATTACGTATTGCTCGATGCGAGTGGTGCTGGGGAAGAAGGCATTACCCTCGGCGACAATACGATCGTCTCTCGAAACTGCGTCATTCAGGGAAAAACCGGCCCGGTTTCCATCGGCAACAAAACCGATCTCGGATGCAATGTCATTCTCTCTTCCGGTGGGGGAATCCAGATCGGGAATTCCGTCTTGATTGCCGGAAATTGCTATCTCGGTGGCGGGCGCTATGTTAACGACCGCCTCGATATTCCGATGATGGAACAGGGCGTTTACACCCAAGGGCCTCTGATTATCGGCGACGATGTTTGGCTTGGGGCAGGTTCGACCGTCCTCGATGGCGTGACGGTGGGTAAAGGATGCATCGTCGGTGCGGGGGCCGTGGTGACGAAAGATTTACCCGATTACACCGTCGCCGTCGGCATTCCGGCAAAAGCAATTAAGACGCGCGGGGAGTAGAAGAAAGACGCGGTGACGCGGGGACGCGGTGATGGGGAGATGGAGAGAAATGGGAGCTTGGGGGGAAACGGAGGAAACGGGGGACACGGGGACGCGGGGACGCGGGGACGCGGAGACGCGGAGAAGGAAAGAAACGGGGGAAACGGGGGAATTGTAATATCGTTCAAACACTCAGCTCCCGAAGCCTCCCAAGCCCCCGAAGCCCCCGAGAGCTACCCTAACTTCCCCATCTCTCCATCTTCCATTCCCACGATTTACCGATCGCCTTCACTCAGTCTGCGAATTATGTTAAATTTAGTTAAGAATATTAGTAAGCTGCAATATTAAAGCTAAATCTTGCTAATTTTCGATCGATCGTCAGAGGCGCTCAAAGTAAAGGCTGCGGTTCTGGGATCGTTCATTAAAATAGAGGCTAAGTCAAATCTTCCTTAAGAGAAGTCAAGTCCGTAACTGTTTTTAATTGTGATATAGAGGCGATCGCCTATGAAATCTTCTTGGAGAGTTATATTATTGTGGGCGCTGCCCGTTCTAGTCATTGGATTTTTCCTCTGGCAAGGCGCGTTCGGCTCGGCAACGGTAGCCGCTGGGAATAACGCCGCTGCCACGCGCATGAGCTACGGGCGCTTCCTCGATTACTTGAATGCAGGACGCATCGTCAGCGTTGACCTGTACGAAGGCGGACGCACGGCAATCGTCGAAGCCATCGATCCCCAACTCGACGATCGCTTGCAACGGTTGCGCGTCGATCTCCCCAGCAACTCCCCAGAACTCGTCGCTCAGCTTCGGGAGGCCGATATCAACTTCGATACCCATCCCGTTCGCAACGATGGCGCGGTTTGGGGATTGTTGGGTAACTTGGTGTTCCCTTTCTTGTTGATTGTCGGTTTGTTCTTCTTGTTCCGCCGTTCCGGTAATGCCAATGGTGGTCCGGGTCAGGCGATGAACTTCGGAAAATCGAAAGCTCGCTTCCAAATGGAGGCCAAAACCGGCGTTCTCTTCAACGATGTTGCCGGGATTGAAGAAGCTAAAGAAGAATTGCAAGAAGTCGTCACCTTCCTCAAAAAGCCCGAACGCTTCACTGCCGTGGGTGCGAGAATTCCCAAAGGCGTGTTGCTCGTCGGTCCTCCCGGAACGGGTAAAACCCTACTGGCTAAGGCGATCGCCGGAGAAGCAGGCGTACCGTTCTTCAGCATTTCCGGTTCCGAATTTGTGGAAATGTTCGTCGGGGTGGGTGCGTCCCGCGTCCGCGACCTGTTCAAAAAAGCCAAAGAAAACGCTCCCTGCATCATCTTTATTGATGAAATCGATGCCGTCGGACGGCAGCGCGGTGCGGGTATCGGCGGTGGTAACGACGAACGGGAACAAACCCTGAACCAACTGCTCACGGAAATGGATGGTTTTGAAGGGAATACCGGCATCATTATCATTGCCGCCACCAACCGTCCCGACGTGCTCGACTCGGCCTTGCTGCGTCCGGGACGTTTCGATCGCCAAGTGACGGTGGATGCCCCTGATATTAAGGGTCGCCTCTCCATTCTCGAAGTTCACTCTCGCAACAAAAAGCTCTCCGATGACGTGGGTCTCGATGCGATCGCCCGTCGCACCCCCGGCTTTACGGGAGCGGATTTGGCTAACTTGCTCAACGAAGCGGCCATTCTCACCGCCCGTCGTCGCAAAGAAGCCATCACCATTGCCGAAATCGACGATGCAGTCGATCGGGTGGTTGCCGGGATGGAAGGTACGCCCCTGGTGGATAGCAAGAGCAAGCGCTTGATTGCTTACCACGAAGTCGGTCACGCGATCGTCGGCACCCTGCTCAAAGCCCACGATCCGGTGCAGAAAGTGACCCTCATCCCCCGAGGACAAGCTCAAGGTCTGACCTGGTTTACCCCGGCTGAAGACCAAACCCTGATTTCCCGCGCTCAAATTCTCGCCCGCATTAAAGGGGCGTTGGGCGGTCGCGCTGCCGAGGAAGCGATTTTCGGCGATTCGGAAGTCACAACGGGTGCAGGTAACGACTTGCAGCAGGTGACGGGAATGGCGCGTCAGATGGTGACCCGATTCGGCATGTCCGATCTAGGGCCGCTCTCCCTCGAAAGCCAGCAAGGTGAAGTGTTCTTAGGTCGCGACTTGATGACGCGATCGGAGTATTCCGAAAAAATTTCCTCTCGCATCGATGCCCAAGTGCGGACGATCGTCGAAGGTTGCTACGAGGATGCAGTGCAAATCGTACGCGAGAATCGATCGGCAGTCGATCGCTTGGTAGACTTGTTAATCGAGAAGGAAACCATCGACGGCGAAGAGTTCCGCCAAATCGTGGCCGAATACACTGAGGTTCCCGAGAAGGAACAGTACGTGCCTCAGCTGTAATCGATCGATTGACAGAAGTTTGGGATCGGCGATCGCCCTTTCCCAATATTTAAAACTCAATAGGACGTAGAAGGGATTCGTGGTTTGCGAATCCCTTTTTTTAACGTCAGTTTTGGGTGAAGGTGGGGAACGGGGAATGGGGAATGGGGGAAGAAGATGACGCGGAGACGCGGGGACGCGGAGAAACGGGAGAAACGGGGTGATGGGGAGAGAGGATGAAAAATGCGCGCATTCACCTTGTCACCTTGTCCCCCCAAGCCCCCATCTTTTAAGTGGGGGAGTGTCAACTTACGATCCGCCCAAAATGGTTATAGTCCCGCGAGTGCCATCGAGCTGTACCCGCTGTCCGTCTCGAAACCGGCTGGTGGCTCGATCGATATTGACGACCGTGGGAATTCCGTATTCTCGCGCGACGATCGCCCCGTGGGAAAGCATCCCTCCCGTTTGCACGATGAGTCCGCCCGCTCGCGCGAATAGATGCGTCCAGCTTGGATAGAGGTAGGGAATGACCCAGATGGTTTGGCGATCGCTCTGAGGAACCGATTGCCAACCCCGCAATACTTGCACCCGTCCCTCCGCGCGGCCGGGACTGACCCCCATTCCCTGAAGGGTAGTCGCGAGTCCGTCTTCGTGTCGATCGAGCCACATTGCCATCGGTGGGGGATTGCCGTAGATCGTATCGGGCACGAACTCCCGTTGGCGATCGCGGTGAAATTGCACTCTTCGCGAGGCAATTAACTGGGGCATCAAACGCCTCAAGGCGACATTATCTCTAGCACTCGCCGCCCGAATTTCATCAATAGTCAGATAAAAAATGTCTCCCGGTTCGATCGGGAACTCCCGTACGATCCAATGTTGTTCGAGGGCAAGAAAATAGCGGCGCAGTTTGGCAAATAATTGGCGGTAGATTTGCAGCGCTCTGGCTTTTAAATTAATCAGTTTTTGAACCTGTTCGACGTTCCATTTGTGCCGATCGCTCGATGTCGGAGGTTGGCAGGGTTCCCAAACCAATCGAGCAAATAATTCGCGAGCTTCGTGGGGATTCTCTTGCCAGGTGGGGACTGCTAGATCGACACCGGATTCGTTCCAATAACCGTAGAGATCGAGCAGTCGATCGAAATCTTCTAAAATCTGCTGCCCTTCTTGCGTTTCTGAGAGTCGGGCAAATAGGGCGGGGGAATCGATTTTGCCGTCTGTGGCGAGGTCGGTTCGATCGAGCAGATGGCGCGCGGTAACGGCTAATCGTTGTATTGCGCTGCGGACTCTGGTTTCTGGCAGCCGATCGCGATCGAGTTCTGATGTTTCGACTCCCAATCTGTTTTGCAAAACTTGAATGCTCGTCGTCAGAAAAAAACTGTGAAAATAGAGTTGTTTGAGACCCTCTAAAATATCGCGAATTCCATCTTGACATTCTGCCACAGATAAGTCTTCTTCAGGGCTGTTATGAATTTCTAGAATCGGCGTACATAACTTTTGACGATCGCGCTTGAAGGAATCCCAAAGATTCACTCGATATTTCACCCAGTTGAGTTCAACCGGTAAATGTTTGAGCCACAACGCAAATTTTTGCCAAAAACGCTCTTTTCCCGAACACCGTTCTAAGCTCCAAGTTTGCCAAATTTGTTGCAAGAAAAGTTGATTGAAATAAATGCGAGAATCGTGGAGAGTGACAATTTCATTAAACTTAAAGTCATTCAGGCAATCGCCCAAAAAAATCGAGCCAACTCGTTCCCAAGTCTCCACCAGCAGCGGACGGTGAATCGACCAAGAGAGGGGATGCACGATTGGGCGCAACCATCCATCCACCGCGTCGCGCGTCCACATGGGTCGCAAGGTGTGAATCGGACGGCACTGCAACACCCAAAGTCTTTGACCGTCGTAACTCCACTCGATGCTCTGGGGAATTCCCTCGAAGCGGATTTCGAGGTAACGAACCAACCAAGCCACTTGCCGCAACAGACCCGGCGGCACGTCGCCGGCTTTCCCGAGCAGTTCTAAAGGGGGAGGCGGGCACATTCCCGGCGCGATCGCATTATCTGAAGAATGGATGGCGTTGGGGGGAGGGACGATCGCGCGGTAGAACTCTGGTGGGGTCTCCGGTGCAACGGCTCGTCTGAGTTCTCCGGGCAAGCTTTCGATGACGACCGCATCCCCATGACGTTCGACGGGATCGCGACTGAAGGCGACCCCCGAAAAGACTTCCCGCACTTGTTGGCGAACTAAAACCGCCATTGCATCTTCCTCAAGATCGAGTTCGCGGCGATATTCGATCGCGCTGGGACGATCGTAGGATGCCAGACATTGGGCGATCGCCGCTTCGAGGGCTTCTCGGCTGGCAATTCCCGTGGTGCTGAAGTATTGCCCCGCACTCGAAGCCCGTTGACCCTCGCCACCCAAAGGAGAGGCACTCAGGGTTAGGGGATGCGCTTGGGAGGGGATTAACGAGTCGAGTAAGAGTTGGGGATCGTCTCCGGGTAGCAAAACCCAGCTTTTGGGCACGGGATACCCCCAGCAGTGGAGTTGGGAAAGGGTGGCAGCATTTTGTCCGACTCGATCGACTTTGAGGGGTTTATCTAATTTATCGAAACAGACAAGGGCTTTATCGGGTTGAAAAAAATCGAAGAGGGCGCGGGGATCGAGCTGTTCGGCTTGGGAGGGAAGCTGGCGATACAGCCAAAAGAGTACGCCACTGAAGATGATGGCAGACCCGACTCGCGCGCTTCCTTCTCCATCGAGCAGCAAAAGAATGGCGGGGAATAACATTAAAATCCCCAGGCGACCTTGCTGGCGTTCGCGCAACACCGTGAGGCTGATGCTGCCGATAACGAACACTAAGCCGGCAGCGAGAGGGTCGTGGGCGATAACAGCCGCAATCGCTCCTACCGTGCCGACACGCCGACGCGCCCAATAATTTCCCATCACCAGAGCAACTGCCGCGACGAGTTCCCATTCCGATTGTGGGGGGAAAAATTGTCGGGCGAGGAGGACGACGATCGCCCCTTTGAGGGCTTCAAAGGCAATATCCGCCCGTTCGAGCCATCGGGCCTGAGTTCGGACGGTGGGCGAGGTAAAGCGTTGCCCGATCCACTTGACCACAGGCATTGCCCCCAAGATCGGACAAAGGGTGAAAACGAGCAGCGAACCCAAAACTGGTTTGAGTGTCATCCTTAGTTAGCGGCAGATTGCGGACTGACGAACTGTTTTTAGATTATCGGGTTTTGGGAGTTCGAGGAAATTCCCATGCAAGCATGGGACGATCGACCGTCAGCCTCGAGCTTGTTGCGGACTGCAAAAGCTTCAGACGAAAATCGATCGAACAGTACCACGAGCGATTTCCACTGACGATTTTCATAGAAAGCCGGGTTCGAGCCAATCGCTATACAGCCCAATCGCGATCGCACAGGGACTCAAACCCGTTACTATGTCGGTGTACGACGAGAATATTGCGGTTTCTGCCCCGATCTCGTTCGTATTTCAATTCGTCAATCCCCCACTGTGTCAGGTAGACTCCCCATCCGCCAATGTTTCGCTGTTCTGGGGGAAGATGTCGATCGGTTTGGGTCTCGGTTTGGGTGGGATCGTAAAAAATACCAGTGTCTTCGATCGACAATCTCAGAGACCGTTCGTCGATCTTGGCGTGGAGGGAAATATCGCCTTGCTGTTGGGCTTCTGCGTAGCCGTGGGTAATGATGTTCGTCACTAGCTCATCGACGGCCAAACGCAGTCGATAGGTGGCTTTGCGATTTAAACCGGCTTGGGCGGCAGCATTAAGAACGTAATGGGCGATCGCTTCGAGAGAGGTTAAACGACCCGATACCGTTAGAGATTCCATGGTTTGAGTACGTATAAGATATACCATCTGTTATCTCACAAATTTTCTGAAGAAAAAGGTAACACGCGAGCCAGTTTGATTTTTGCCTTCGACCGCCCCGTGAAAAATCGATTTTACATCCGGATCGCTGTCCGTAATTAAAACTGCCAGGACTCCCAATATTTTCTCTATTTTCATTGAACGTTAGCGACTTAAAACCCGGATTTTTCTCTATTTTTTAATTACCTCGTTCGTTATTCATTCTAGGGAGTTATATGCTGGTTCTTCAACCGGATTCGAGGGGTTCGTTCTCGATCGCGATCGATTAACATGAGTTCGGGTTAAGTCGTAGGAGGTAATGCTCGTTCGAGTTGAAGTTCGGGCTTTTTAGGCTGATGACAATCGGCGATCGGATTGCAGATCGTAGTAACTAACATGCTGTATGTCGTCGCTTTTGAAGTTCCGATCGTGACTTTGATGAAATGCGATCGGGATCGTCATGATTTCACTTACGCTCACACAACCCTTGCAGTCGCCTTTTTTTAGCCATGGGTGAGAAGCGGTCTGTGCCATTGCGGTTCAAACACTTGGACTTCAGTCATCGAGGCAGCACGAGAGTTCTTCGCGCGACGAACAGCATGGAGGACAGGGCGGATGGTTTCGTTGTACCTATTCCTGCTTGTCCCACTGGTGACAGGTCATGGTGGTCTTCACTTTGTCAACTTTGCAATCATCGACCCCAAACCCTCCGGTGGGGGACGAACCCCAGTTCCTCTCTCATCTCAATGCGCTTCTAGAAGTTCGATCGCAGCATTTCCCAGCTATAGCGATCGGAACTATTAAAAAAAGTTTATATTTTTCGAGAAAAAGACAAAAAAGTATAACAGTGCGATCGTTCTCGCTCGATCTATTTTTGGCTCGGCAAACTCATGATAAATGTACCCTCAAAACATTCCTTTAGAGAGATGTATGTCTCGGGGATCGTTAGTATACCGGCGATCCCCAATTTGTTTCGTTGACGAAGTCTAAAATTCATGACATAATTGCTCAATAGGATTTAATGTTTTTTCTTATCAATTCGTTAGGAGTTGATACGTCAGCTAACACGAATTGTTTCGTGTCGTTGTCAAAAACAAGATGTTTTAATTTTTTCTTAACAATGTCTCAACAATTAATAAAAACCGCAGAGATAGAAGAACACTCGAGATATGAAATTTGTTGTCCGAACTGCGGCAGTCATGCCGAACGGCATCACCTCCACAAAAGTCAGTTGACTCGGACGCAATGTCCGGCTTGCGATTACCTGATGGTGACTTGCTCTCGTACGGGGAACGTGATCGAGGCCTATTCTCCCGGTTTGTACGGTTATCCCGCTTAATCTTCGGGCTTACCTCCGCTGCTGGAGGCGTTGGATTTGCAGGGCGAAGTAGTCTTGGCGATCGCCGAGTTCTCTAGCAATTTCGAGGGCTTTTTGGTAGGCCTGGAGGGCTTGGGGGTAAGCCCCGGTGACTTGGAAGATTTGACCCATGCGATCGTAGGTAATCATGATGCCGTAGCGATCGCGGGCGAGTTGCTGTACGTCGAGTTGGGTTTGGTAGACTTGCACGGCTTCAGAGAATCGATCGAGGGATTCGTAGAGGGCGGCGAGTTCGGTGAGGGCGTTGCTGGCGCGGTAGAACTGCTGCAACGTCCAGGAGAAGATGTAGGTTTCTCGGTAGATTTGCTCGGCGAATCCGATATTGGTATTGGCCGATTCCAGGCTGCGATCGGCGAGTTCGAGTTCGTTTTCTGCTTGGAGGGCGGCAGCGATTTCCCGTTCGATGCGGCTGAGGTTGACGTAGTGGGCGGCAATTTCTAAGCGCAGATCGACGATTTCGGCTTGGGTGTCGGGGGTGGTAACCTGTTGTTCGACGATCGCCACTAAACGCTGGCGGACTTCGATCGAACGTTGGACGATTTCTCGCTGGCGATCGAGGGGGAAAAGCTGCTGCTGCATTTTCTGGTAGATGAAAGCCAGTTGTTGCAGGTATTGGGCTTCGCTCTCGGTATCTTTACGGAATTTCGCCAATCCCAACAAATCTTCGTAAGCTTGGGCGGCAGCAGCGTACTCGAGGGCATCGAGGCTGATGCGGGCGAGATTGTTGAGGGTTTCCTCTTCCGTGCGGCGATCTTGGCGGCGGCGGGCTTCTTCGAGGACTTGCTGGAGGAGGGGAACGGCCCGTTCGGGGTTGCCGGTGCGATCGTAGGCGACTCCCAGGGCTTGCAACACCTCTAAATTCACTCGTCCTCGTTCCTCGTCGTCGTCGGATTCGTCGAGGGTGAGTTGCTCTCGCTCGATTTCGCGCAACCGGGCAGATACTAATTGTAACTGGACGAAGTTCCCCTCATTTAAAGCATTCTCTCCCACTTCTCCAAGGGCTTCGATTTCGGAAACGGGGTCGGTGTAGCGACGCAGGCGCAGTTCTCGATTCCACAACTCAAAGGCTTCGGAGACGTTTCCGGCAGCAAATTCGGCGGTGGCTTGCGCGTTGAGTTCGTCGAGGGCGCGATCGAGGGTGCGGCGTTCGACTTCGCTCAGAGGGCGTTCGGGGTCGGGAAGCAGGGGATCGGGTTCGCGGAGTTCGAGGGGGTTGGGGAAGACATCTTCCTCCTCATCATCCGATTGGGCGATCGCATTTGGGGGTTGAGGGAGGGACGTACCCAGGGCGCGATTCGTGCCGACTAGCAGCAGCAACAACGCCAACAAACTCAAGCCCAGACGGGAAAAATTAATAAATTGAGAGGAGAAGAATAAAGGGTTTTTCACGATCGCGATCCAGTTTAAGATGAGAAAATTAGCCATTCGATCGCCCGAGTTCAGCCTAGATTTGAGAGCGATCGTCCCAGAATAGTCGTTCGCTTGAGATGCCCCATTTGTTTGCGTTATTATCTTTCCTCCGGCGATGGGTCGCGATCGCCCTCCTATCGCTACTAACGGCCTGTAGTTTGCCGCAAGTACAAGCCCAGGATCGCATTTTTCTCGATCTGTCCCTGGAATTTCTCGACGAGTCTCAATTGAGCGATACGAAATTTCAAGGAACTCCCGTGGGTGGATTGTCGGCACTGACCTACGATCGCACTGGCAATCGATTCTACGCGATTTCCGACGATCGGGGCAACTTAGCCCCGGCGCGATTCTATACCCTGAACGTTGACTTCGAGGGGGAGGACAGTAATATCGGCCTCGATACCGTCGAAATTGAGGATGTCACCACCCTGAAAACCGAAGACGGTCAACCCTATGTTGCAGGTTCCATCGACCCGGAAGGGATTGCCCTGACGGCAGGGGGGACGGTGGTGATTTCGAGCGAAGGGGCCACCCAAGATGCGATCGAACCTTTTGTCGGGGAGTACGATGTGGCAACGGGTCAATTGCAGCAGTATTTTCCCCTGCCGCCCTACTACATTCCCGATGAGGCGGGAGAGTTGCAGACCGTTGGCGTGCGCAATAATCTCGGTTTTGAAGCCCTGACCCTGAATTTCGGCGGCACGATTGCCAACGGCGAACCGTTTCGGGTATTTGCCGCCACGGAGTCGGCATTGCGGCAAGATGTGGAGGAGAATCTCGACGAGTCCGCAGATGCCACCCCCGAACGGGCGAAGGTGCGATTGCTGCACTATCTGGTGACTGAAGGTCGCCCGCAAATTCTGGCCGAACATTTGTATCGCTTAGATCCGCCCCCATTCTTGGCGATGAACGGGTTAACGGAGTTGGTTTCGATCGATGGTGGGGGACATTTCTTGAGTTTGGAACGCAGTTTTGGCGCGCGGGGAAATGGGGCGAAAATTTTTCAGCTTTCCCTGGGGGATGCTAACGATATTGCTGGTTCGGAAACCCTTAAGGGGAATGTGTCGGGAGTACGATCGATTCGCAAGCAGTTGCTGTTGGATTTGGGAGAACTCGAAATAGACTTGGATAATTTGGAAGGGATGACCCTCGGACCTCGATTAGCCGATGGCAGCCAAAGTTTACTTTTGGTCAGCGATGATAATTTTAGCGAAGACCAGGTGACCCAGTTTTTGCTCTTTCGGTTGAATTACAACTAATTTCAAGTCAGGGATGTAAGCGTTTTAAAAACGATCGATTTTTAGCGAGAATTCAAGATGACTCATTCAACCGATATTTCAACTCTAGTTCGCTGGATGGCGGCAGATTTTAGCAACCAAGAACAGGCTTTTGAAAATCCTCCGTTGTTCGCTCAAATTCGGGTTTGTATGCGTCCGCTTCCCTACGAGTTGCTGTCGGGATATAGCGTGTATTTAGAACAAGCCTACGCCATTTCTCTGAACCAACCCTATCGCACGCGGGTGTTGAAGTTTGCGGTGGTGGACGATCGCATTCAAGTGGAGAATTACGCGATTCGGGATAAGGAGGAGTTTTTTGGGGCTTCTCGCGATCGGGAACGGCTGGCAAAATTGAGTGGCGATCGCTTAGAAAAACTGTCCGGTTGCAACTTTATCGTCGAGTGGACGGGACAGAGTTTTAAAGCCGTGGTGGAACCGGGGAAAGCCTGCATGGTGGAACGCAACGGCAAAAACACCTATCTCGATAGTACGTTTGAGGTGAGCGAGAAAGGGTTGATGAGTCTCGATCGGGGTCGCGACCCGCAAACGGACGAACATGTTTGGGGTTCGATCGCCGGGCCGTTTGAATTCGCGCGTTGGACGAGTTTTGCTGATGAGGTCGTGGGTCGATTGGGATGAGTGACGAACCACAAAGGCACAAAGGCACAAAGAACACAAAGTTAGATAAGGAATTTTTTGTACGATAATTCAATATAGCTTCGCCCTAAGAATAGAATATCACAACCCCGAACCGACGCAAACTCGTTCTCAAAATTCTCGATTTTGACCTAATTTCGTATCGCAGACTACCTATTTTTTGACTCGTGACATAAATTTGTGTAACGGAAGCAGTGCGATCGTCTAAATCAACGCGATAAAGTGGGTATCCATCTTAGATTGAAAAGAAAGGTCGATCGTGGTGAATGCAACTGTTACAACTTCCCTGGCAGAATTTCTAGCTCGATCGAATATTGAAGGGTCTCCAGCTTGGGAGTTTATTGACGATCGGGCAATACAAAAAACGATGCCAACCCTATTTCACTCGCGATTGCAACGAAATTTAGTCAATTACATCAACGATCGCTCGGAAGATTTTGAAGCGATTCAAGAGCTGCGTTGCATCGTTCCACCCTACTCTCCGGTTCCCGATATTTCTGTGGTGGCGATCGATCGTCTTCCAGAAGAAGATGGACCTTTTAACGATGCGCCCGATTGGCTCATTGAAATTCGCTCTCCAGACCAAAGTACCCTCAATTTACAAAAAAAGATTCTCCACTGCTTGGAAAATGGGACTCAACTGGCTTGGTTAATCGATATTGCAGGTCAACAGATTTGGGTCTGGCAGGGGGATAATTTGCCTCGTATCTTTTCGGGAGATGAAATGTTACCGATGTTGGCAGATTTGCCAGAACTGACGGTGAAGGTCGTAATGGGGATGACTCGACGGAAATCCTCGCAAGACGTTAACTCAGCGTGACAGTATTGGTGATAAGTTAGGGTTGTATCGGCTTTGTCAACCCAAACCGGAATTGAAGATTTGCTGGGGTGTCAGCTTCAGTTCGGGAAACGTCGGAGAAAGAATCGCCTCATCTTCCCCAAAAACTCCCACCTCGACGTACTGTCTTTCCTCGAGAAACAACACCGTCACCTGTTCTTCCTGGGTATCCACAATCCAATATTCGGGAATGCCGGTAGCTTCGTATTGCGCGCGCTTGCGTTGGTAATCTCGCTCTCGACTGGTTTTGCCCGGACTGACTACTTCCACCACCAGCTGAGGTGGGGGCATCTCCAGGGTGACGGTCAATCGCTTCTGAGTTAGTTCCCAATGTTCCTCGCGCAGAACCACCAAATCCGGGTAGCGGTTGGCGGCATCCCCCGGTTGGAGAATAGGAACTTGAATCTCGCAATCGTGGATGGCGAGCTGTGTTAGAGGAACGATGCCGCCACTGGCAAGGACAAACAGTAAGTAGCGAGCGATGTAACTGTTAAGTCCGGATTCGGGGGGCAAGTCCCTTAGCTCTCCACCGATGAGTTCGTAGCGGCGATCGGTGTCATCTTTATAGGCGAGATATTCTGCAAAGGTGAACTTTTTTGGTTGGATTCCGACCATTGGAGATGACTCTCGAGAATTGAGGAGGTTTGTCTGAATCAAAATATATTTGATTAAAGTACGATAAGTG
>JAXHUC010000091.1:0-7424 GCA_034189805.1 Cyanobacteriota bacterium | reverse complement strand
ATAGGCGAGATATTCTGCAAAGGTGAACTTTTTTGGTTGGATTCCGACCATTGGAGATGACTCTCGAGAATTGAGGAGGTTTGTCTGAATCAAAATATATTTGATTAAAGTACGATAAGTGTGTATAGCTGCGCACTTGAATTAGAATACCACAGCCTGGAACCCTTGAAAACTCGTTCCCCCAATTCTCAATTTTTGCCCAAATTGGTATCCCAGACTACTATTTTTCTCGCCCGTCTCTTTAATTCCATCAACCCAAACCGGAATTAAAAATTTGTCCTGCGCTCAGCTTCAATTCGGGAAACGTGGGAGAGAGAATCGCCGCATCTTCCCGAAACACACCCACCTCGACGTACTGCCCTTCCTCAAGAAACAACACCGTCACCCGTTCTTCTTGAGTATCCACAATCCAGTACTCGGGAATGCCGGTAGCTTGGTATTGCGCGCGCTTGCGTTGATAATCTCGCTCTCGACTGGTTTTGCCCGGACTGACCACTTCCACCACCAGCTGAGGTGGGGGCATCTCCAGGGTGACGGTCAATCGCTTCTGAGTCAGTTGCCAGTGTTCGGGTCGCAGAACGACTAAATCCGGGTAGCGGTTGGCGGCATCCCCCGGTTGGAGAATGGGAACCTGAATCTCGCAAGTGTGGATGGCAATCAGTGGTGGAGGAACCAGACCGCTATTGGCAAGGGCAAAAAACAAGTAGCGAGCGATCCAATCGTTGAGTCCGGATTCGGGAGGCAAAGGAACTAGCTCTCCACCGATGAGTTCGTAGCGGCGATCGCTGTCGTCTTCATAGGCAAGGTATTCTGCAAAGGTGAACTTTTTCGGTTGGATTCCGACCATGGGGATAACTCCCGAGAATTGAGGAGATTTGTCTGAATCGAAAAATATTTGATTAAAGTACGATAAGTGAATATAGCTTCGCCCTAAGCTTAGAATACCACAGCCGGGAAACATTGAAAACTCGTTCTCAAATTTTTCAATGTTTGCCTGTTTTTGTATTGAAGACTACTATTTTTCTCGCCCGTCTCCTAAATTTCGATCGACTTCCCACCCGCGAACCGAAATAATTCTAAACTCCTCTCAAGTCCAATCCTCCGCCCTCTAGAATAAAGATTGCCCAACGAGTATCTAGATTGCACCGAGCTGCCATGGACGTTCGATTCGAGATTTTTCGCCAAAACCCCAACGAAGCGCCCCGTACCGAGACTTACACCCTAGAGGTCGATCGGGGCGATACCATTCTCACATGCCTCAATCGGATTAAGTGGGAGATGGACGGGACGCTGGCATTTCGCAAAAACTGCCGCAATACGATTTGCGGGAGCTGTTCGATGCGCATCAACGGGCGATCGGCTCTGGCTTGTAAGGAGAACGTGGGTAGCGAACTCGATCGCCTGCCGGAGAATAGCGAACCCACCATCACGATCGCTCCGATGGGAAATATGCCCGTGATTAAGGATTTGGTGGTGAATATGAGCAGTTTCTGGGAAAACCTCGAAGCCGTCGAACCCTACGTCAGCAGCAGCGCTCGATCGATTCAAGAGCGAGAATTTCTCCAAACCCCCGAAGAACGGGAACAGCTCGATCGGGCGGGAAATTGCATTCTGTGCGGCGCGTGTTATTCCGAGTGCAACGCCCGCGAGGTGAATCCAGACTTTGTCGGTCCCCACGCCCTCGCCAAAGCTCAGCGGATGGTTGCCGACTCTCGCGACGAACGAGCCGAAGAGCGCTTGCAAGAGTACAATCAAGGAACTTCCGGAGTTTGGGGTTGTACTCGTTGCTACTACTGCAATTCCGTGTGCCCGATGGAAGTTGCGCCGATGGATCGAATCAGCCAGATTAAAGGAGAGATTCTCGCCCGGAACGATCGCAACGCCAGCCGTCCGATCCGCCACCGCAAAGTTCTCGTGGAATTGGTCAAAACCGGCGGTTGGATCGACGAACGGCAATTCGGCGTGCAGGTGGTTGCCAACTACTTCCGCGATATTGAAGGATTGCTCGGTCTAGCACCGTTGGGACTGCGGATGCTGGCGCGAGGTAAATTTCCCCTCGGTTTCGACGCATCGGAAGGGACTGCCGAAGTGCGATCGCTCATTAATGCCGTTCGGGAAACATAGCGAGGCAGACTGCATAACAACCTCGGTCGTTTCCTACTCAGCAAATGGGGGTCGTTTTTCCGGTTCGTTGGAGTTTGGTCACATCGGAAGTTATTTCCGGTGTGATTCTCGCCCAACTTACAGCAGATGAAGATGTCCAAACTCGACTCTCGGTTGGCGCAACACCCCCAAACTCCCGAAGGCCCAATTGGCACTGATTCCCGGTGGAGATGGTAGTTTACAGCAGAAGTACGCACCCCAGATGGTAGAGGCGATCGAGCGTTTTTTGGGTGGTTAATCTACAATATTCACAACATCGGATCTGATGTGCGTTGCACACAACTGGACATTATCAGTAGATGTCTGTAGGCAAAGAAGCAAAGTTACTGCAAGCACCACCCATGACCGAGCAGGAGTTACTTAAGGCTATTGCAAAAGCTGCGAGGGATAGAGTAAAGTCCCTCAATCTCAGCTTTAACCAACTGAGGCAACTGCCTCCGGAAATCGGTCAGCTCACAAATCTCCAATCCCTCTACCTCAATAGTAATCGACTCAGTCAACTGCCCCCAGAAATCGGTCAGCTCACAAATCTCCAATCCCTCTACCTCAACGGTAATCGACTCAGTCAACTGCCCCCAGAAATCGGTCAGCTCACAAATCTTCAATCTCTCTACCTCAATAGTAATCGACTCAGTCAACTGCCCCCAGAAATCGGTCAGCTCACAAATCTTCAATCTCTCTACCTCAGTGGTAACCAGCTAAGCCAACTGCCCCCAGAAATCGGTCAGCTCACAAATCTTCAATCTCTCTACCTCAGTGGTAACCAGCTAAGCCAACCGTCCCCAGAAATCAGTCAGCTCGCCAATCTCCAATCCCTCTACCTCAACGGTAATCAGCTAAGCCAACTGCCTCCAGAAATCAGTCAGCTCGCCAATCTCCAATCCCTCTACCTCAACGGTAATCAGCTAAGCCAACTGCCTCCAGAAATCGGTCAGCTCTCCAATCTCCAATTCCTCGATCTCAGTGGCAATCAGCTAAGCCAACTGCCTCCAGAAATCGGTCAGCTCTCCAATCTCCAATCCCTCGATCTCAGTGGCAATCAGCTAAGCCAACTGCCGCCGGAAATACAGAAGTATCGCGACGACTCTATTCAGGCAGCTAAACAAATTCCGCGCTATTATCGCCAAATTTTAGAGCAAAACATCGATCGCCTTTATGAAGCGAAGCTCTTGATTGTTGGTGAAGGAGGAGCAGGAAAAACAAGTCTTGCTAAGAAGATTGAAGACGATCGGTATCAGTTGGTTTCGACCGAACAGTCAACAGAAGGAATTGATATCATTAAATGGAAATTTCCTTTCAAAGATGGCAAAGAGTTTCAAGTCAATATTTGGGATTTTGGCGGACAGGAAATCTATCACACCACACATCAGTTCTTCCTCACCAAACGCTCTCTCTACATCCTGGTGGCTGATAGCCGCAAAGAAGACACGGACTTTTTCTACTGGTTGAATGTCGTCGAACTGTTGAGTAGAAACAGTCCAATCCTCATCATCAAAAATGAAAAGCAAGATCGCCAGCGCGAAATCAACGAACGGCAACTCCGGGGAGAATTTCTCAATCTCAAAGAAACCCTAGCCACTAATCTAGTCACCAATCGCGGCTTACTGGAAATCAAGCAGGCAATTCAAGACTATATTTCTAAACTGCCTCACGTTGGGACGGAACTCCCCAAAACTTGGGTCAAAGTTCGCCAAGCCTTGGAAGGCAATTCCTGCAACCATATCACTCTAGAGGAATATCTCAATCTCTGCCAAAAGCATGGGTTTACCCGATACGAAGACAAACTCCAACTCAGCGGCTACTTGCACGATCTCGGGGTTTACCTCCACTTCCAAGAAGACGACCTCCTCCGCAAAACCGTCATTCTCAAGCCCACCTGGGGAACCGATGCTGTCTACAAAGTATTGGATAACAACCGCGTCATTCAAAATCTGGGTAAATTCGATCGAGATGACCTCGCCGCCATCTGGCATGAAGAAAAATACGCCATGATGCGCCCGGAACTTTTGCGGCTGATGATGAACTTCAAACTCTGCTACGAAATTCCCAGCAACCCCAACACTTACATCGCCCCTCAACTCCTTAGTCCCAACCCACCGGAATATGACTGGGATGAAACGGAAAATTTACTCCTGCGCTATACCTACGAGTTCATGCCCAAAGGTATCCTTACCCGCTTCATCGTCGAAATGCATCGCTGGATCGAAAATCAAACCTGTGTGTGGAGAACCGGAGTTGTCCTCTGTAAAGACGATAGTGACGAGAAGCAAAACGAAGATAGTAACGAGAGTTCAAATACTGCCCGCGCTGAAGTTCTCGAACTGTACCACCGTAAAGAAATCCGCATCCGAGTCTCGGGCCATCGCCGACGGGATCTCCTCACCACCGTCCGCCACGAACTCGATAAAATTCACGCCAGTTACGATCGCCTCAAATGCAGCACTCTCGTTCCCTGTAACTGCAAAATCTGCAACGGCAGCCAAACCCCGAACTTCTATCCCTTGCAGATTCTCCACAAGTTTTCTGGTGACGGTCAACACCAGATCCAATGTCAAACCAGCTATGAAATGGTCAGCGTTCGAGAATTGATTGACGATATAACAGGAAGTGTTCCTTATCCCGAACCAACGATGTCAGACGCAAGTAAGTACCAATTCTATAATTCGAAAAACGTTGTCATCAACGAAAAAGGTCAAGTCATCGTCGAACAGCATCAACAGACTGTCAATCCGATGATGAAAAAGTCTGTTAACGAGATTACTCAAATTCTGAAGAAGCTGGAGGAGGAGTATCCCACTGCCACGGAGTCCGAAGCCAGAGACATCATTGAAGTAGAGTTTGAAGAAATCCGCACGAGCAAACCCGCTAAGTGGAATATGCTCAAACAGCAACTCTTCAATCCAGAACGTTGGTTGAATGGAGGCAAAACTGCATTTTTAAAAGCGATGGAGCATTTAGCCGAAGAAAGCGTGTTTGGTAAAGCAGGGATTGGTTTCTTGGAAGGCTTTAGCGAAGAAGAGGTTTAGGCAACGAACCCGTTTTCCAGTCTGGAGGGGTTCGCCGATCTCCCTACTCAATCCCCGCATCGTAAATCCGTTCGTTGGCGCGCACCGATTGCATGAAATCTACCACGGGATTCGGGTAATCGACCCCCAAACGCACGCCGAATCGCTTTTGTTCGACAGATTGCAACTTCCAGGGTTCGCGAACTTTACTTGCGGGAACCTCCGCCAGTTCCGGCAGCCAGTGTTTGATATATTCCCCGTTGGGATCGTAATCTTTCGATTGCTTGGCAATGTTGAAATAGCGAAACCCCCGCGCGTCGTTGCCAACTCCAGCAGTGTAGTTCCAATTGCCCCAATTGCTGCAAACGTCGTAATCCACCAGCAGCGACTCGAACCATTCTGCCCCCATCTGCCAGTTGATGCCCAAATTTTTAGTCAGGAAGCTGGCGACATTTTGCCGACCGCGATTGGACATAAACCCAGTGGCGGCGAGTTCGCGCATGTTAGCATCCACCAGGGGGTAGCCAGTTTTTCCATCCTGCCACAGGGCAAACCGTTCCCAATCTTCCTTCCACTCGATGCGCAGTCCCCGCAACCCCGACAGGCGGAAGACGCGGGTTTTGTGTTTGGCGCAGATGAAGCGGAAATAGTCTCGCCACAGCAACTCGAAGACCAGCCAGTAGGTAGAATTGTTGGCGATTCGCTCGCGTTCGTATTCTTTGACCTGTTCGTAAATGTAGCGCGGGGAGAGGCAACCGAGCGCCAGCCAGGGAGAAAATTTGGAGGAATAATCCGCCCCCAGCATCCCGTTGCGGGTTTCCTTGTAAACTCGAAGACGATCGCCTTCCCAGAAATATGCTTGCAGGCGATCGAATCCCGCCGTTTCTCCCCCGTAAAATCGCATCACCGCGCGATCGTCATCTCGGGGGGCTTCGAGTCCCAAATCTTCGATATCGGGAATCGTCCCCGCATCGATATCTGGCAGGGTTGGCAACTCCTTCGGTGCCGGGAGGGCCGCATCGATGGTCGCGTTTTTCTCCACCCGCTTGCGAAACTGGGTAAATACCTCGGGAATCTGGGTCAGATCGAAGGGTAGATTCTCGGGATGGTACAGCGTTGCCCCCCACCACGATCGCATTTTAATTCCTAGGGGTTTGAGGGTCTGACGCAATGCCTTCTCGACGGCGACTTCTTCGGAGGTCACTTCTCGCTGGTAGTATACTGCGTCGATGTCGAGCTGTCGTGCCAACTCGGGAATTACCGTCTCCGGTTCGCCGCGACGGACGATTAAATTGCTGCCGAGAGATTGCAGGCGCGATCGCAAATCTGCCAGACTCTCCAGCAGAAATCGGGCGCGGAACGCTCCAGTTTTGGGAAAGCCGAAGGAAGTTTCGCCAAAATGTCGAGGGTCTAAGCAGTAGACGGGGATAATTTGCGCCCCAGTGGCGATCGCCTCCTGTAGCGGTTCGCGATCGTGCAATCGTAAATCGTTTCGATGCCACAGTAAAATTTGTTGTTGGCTCACAATAAAAAAATTTGCCTGCTAACATTCTGTATTTGCCTTTGCCATAGTAGAATACATATACGCAAAGTCAAAGGAACTCTAGCTGAGGGCTTGCTTTTCTCCTACGAATTCGGCTGGTAGGTGTTAGAAAAGTTGGGGAAGACTCGAAAAGTCAAAGCGATATTCCCACAAGCCCAATCTCACAGCGAACCTTTGCGATACCACGAACTGGTGTCTGTTGCTCGATATTCGAGCAAACCGTTCGATGGTAAACAGCTCCTGTCGATGTTTTCTTAATCGTTCAAATATTAGGAAAAAATTAAGGTTTTTACGATTTAAATTCACTCGTTTTGAGGCGTATTGTTTCCTCGAATTTTTCTGAAACTTTTATGCGGTTACTCGGGAACGAGAGCAGCAATCAAAATGCGGAGCAAACTCTCTAATTCATCGGGAACCAAATAGAGTTTCGTGCCTTGTGTAATTCGTTTTTCGCGGCGATCGAGTTGGGCGAACTGCCACACGTCACCTGTTGTCACCGCTCCGAAAAGTACGGGAACGTCATCGCTCTGTCGCTGTTCGGGGGCAATTAATTCAACGGCGAGTTGAGTGAAACCTCGTGCTAAATCGGCATTTTTGGCCTCCACCACCAAGCATTGCCGATCGGCATACAGGTAATAGTCTAGCGAGCCTTTGAGGTATTCATTCACCGTCAACGGGTATTCGATCCGCAATTGAGCGCGCGCAGTTTCGGC
>JAXHUC010000090.1:0-27529 GCA_034189805.1 Cyanobacteriota bacterium | reverse complement strand
CAATACCGACAATCGTAATCCGATCGTCAGTGGGTTCGAGGGGTCGCCAGCGAAAAAAAACATCCAATACCGCCCATTCCGAGAGTTGAAAGACACCCGCCCATCTCAATCCCAAGATCGTTCCGGTCACACCCATGGTGGCAATGACAACGATGCCCCATTCGATCGCTTGCTGTCTGCGCTTTTTCCACATGCGGATTTCCAAATTTGCTTTAAATTATTCAGTTCGATGGGGAGAGTTTCCGGATGTTCGCGCTCGAAAAAGCGAGGAAAAGAAACGACTGGGAAGGGAATGGGTCGCTTTCATCTGTCATCGGCATATTTACAGTTCCCCGTTCCAAAATTCGTCGTTAAATTCCCGATCTCGAGCGGGGTTTGAAAATTAACAACAATTAAAGTCTAAAAAAGGGCACGCATTGCGTGCCCTGGAACAGTATATGAAATCTGTGTTATGAAATGGAGGCGATCGGTCTCGATTACGCCCAATCTCGAGGAGACTGAGAGGAATCGTATCCGCCCGTACGCATCAAGCGATTGAGTTCGCTGGGGTCGGGAGAGGCTTTTTCCCCATCTTCGATCGTAATCCGACCTTCCAAGATTTCGCGGTAGAGCGCTTGGTTCATCACCTGCATTCCTTCAACGCTATCGGTTTTCATCAGGTGGAATGCTTCATCGTCATCCCCTTTGAGCAGGAAGTCCTGCATGGCGGGGGTATTGACGAGGATGTCGTGAACGGCGACTCGATGGCCGTCGGTGGTGGGAAGCAACAGTTGGGCGATCACCGATACCAACGATTCGGCAATCTGAATCCGCATCGCGGCTTGTTCCTCGGGTTGATAGAGGTTGAGCAAGCGGTTGACGGCGTTGATGGCGTTGCGGGTGTGCAGGGTTCCGAGAACCAAGTGACCGGTTTGGGCTGCTTGGAGGGCGGTATTGATGGTGATCCGATCGCGCATCTCCCCAATCAGAATTACGTCGGGATCTTCACGCAACACGGCCCGCAGGGCGTTTTGAAATTCGAGGGTGTGCAGTCCCACTTCTCGCTGGCTGACCAGACAGTTTTGGGAACTGTGAACGTATTCGATCGGATCTTCGATGGTGACGACGTGTTTGTAGGCCGTCTCGTTCAGGTGGCGCATCATCGCCGCCATCGTCGTCGATTTACCCGAACCCGTCGGCCCGGTGACCAGAATCAGACCTTGCGGGCGACTAATGATATCTTTGAGAACGACGGGCAAACCCAACTTATCGATGGTGGGAATATCCAGGGTAATCAGTCGCAACACGATCGCCCCCCCACTTAAGGAGTCGAAACAGTTGACCCGACACCGCACCAAGCCGGGATAGAAAATCGCCGTATCGAGTTCTTTGGTATCGAGAAAGGTTTTGCGCTGTTTGGGGGTAAGAATTTCGACGAGGTAGGCTTCAAACTGCTCCTGCGTTACGACTTGCCCGTCGTCGAGGGGAGTCATTTTGCCGCGAATGCGATATCGCGTCGTCTCTCCGACGCGGATGTGAATGTCGGAGGCATCCTGCTTGTAGGCATCTTTGACCATCTGTTCGATGGTCGGACCCAGATTGGCGGGTTTGCTGGCTTTCGTCCGTCGGCTTGGGGGGGGCGGTGGCGGTGGATGACGATCGCGGGAAGCCGATCGAACGCCGACGGGGCTATTATTCTCAGTCATCAGGTATATCTCCTAATCTATTCGCATGTATGTCACAACTTAAATCTCACAGTACGTTCTGGATCTGCGAAATTAAAAACTCACTCGCGAACATCCCAATCCCAAAGTTTTTACGTAAAACGAGGATTTAAAGCTTAGTCGATCTTAAGTAAAATCTCAACAATCTGGAGATATTTACCTAAATTTTTAACTGTATTTTAAGAATAAGTCGTCGGATCTAAAAAATAGCGACGGTTCGATCGATGATGAATGGGAAAGAGAAACTGAGGAAAATCGGGATACAAACGATCGACCGTCTGAATTTTTCTGCGTTCGTCCGAGATGCTAGAACCTCGGCGATTGCCAGTCTCTATCGGCATCGTTGGTGACAAGTTCGGTAATTTTTCCGGTGTCAAATACCCATCTAGAATCGATCGAATCAGAGGACCGATTTGAATGTTGACCAGACGAATACATCCTAAAGCCGATCGGACGATATAAACTTACACCCAATCGAAGCGTAATTTCTAAAAAGTTCGATCGAACTAGACTTTAAAACCCAGATAATTTGTACCTAGGTCAAAAAACACAATGGAGCTAAGCGGACTCGAACCGCTGGCCCCCTCAATGCCATTGAGGTGCTCTACCAGCTGAGCTATAGCCCCGTGAGTTGCTTCGCTATTATGACGTAGCGATCGTACCCAAGTCAACACGTCCTCAAAAATTTATCCTTTCAAGGCCGCCATTTGACTGACATAGCCGATATAGGGGGTCATCAAGAAGTACACTAACATCATGGCAGCAGCAGAGGCCGCCACGAGAGTCCCGGCCAACATTAGAGAGAATTCATGTCGTTCGACGGCTTTTTCCATCAGGTGCAAAGCCCACGCCACTAGGGCGATCACCAATATGAGGATAATAAACATTATTTTACAAAATGTAACTTTATATCTCTTGACATATTGTATCATGTCAGCTTTCAACTCTCGACCCTACCCGAAACTTACCCGAACTGGGGGCATGTGGCAGAGTTGCGGTCGATCGAAACACCCGAAAAACCCGATCGGGACGGCCTAAGAGAGGCAAAGTAAGTTAAGAAAGATTAAAGCATTTCATTTTGCTCGATATCTGGCGAAAACGAGAAATTACGCCGAAAGTCTCCCTCAAAAGCGCACGGGAACTTGACGGTCGGCGAGGTGATGTTTAATCTGAGCGACGCTTAACTGTCCGTAATGTAGCAGCGAGGCCAGGAGGGCGGCTTCGGCTTTTCCGGCACTGAGGGCTTCGTAAATATGGTCGCAGTTTCCCGCCCCACCGGAGGCAATGACTGGGATTTGCACGCGATCGGCGATCGTCCGGGTTAACTCCAAATCGTACCCCGCTTGCGTGCCATCGGCATCCATACTCGTCACCAGCAATTCCCCAGCCCCGCGTCGTTCCATCTCTTCGGCCCAGGCGATCGCGTCGATTCCGGTATTTTCCCGACCTCCGCGCACGTACACGTCCCATCCCGGATCGCTCGGATCGGTACGGCGACGGGCATCGATCGCCACGACGATACATTGATTGCCGAAGCGATCGCTCGCCCGATCGATCAACTCCGGTTCCCGCACGGCTGCGGAATTGATACTCACTTTATCAGCTCCGGCTCTTAACAATTTTTTAATCGTTTCTAAGGATTGAATCCCGCCGCCAACGGTGAGGGGAATAAAAACTTCCTCGGCCGTGCGGTAGACCACATCGAAAATGATACCCCGTTCTTCGTGAGTGGCCGTAATATCGAGAAACACCAACTCATCGGCCCCGGCTTCGTTATACGCCCGCGCCAATTCTACCGGATCGCCGGCATCTTGAAGATTGACAAAATTGACCCCTTTTACGACCCGTCCCGCTCTTACATCCAAACAAGGCAGAATTCTTTTGCTGAGCATAGCACCTCCTAAACCGTCTCAAATGCCTGATAAACTTGGTAGATGGTTTATCAATTTTACTTATTTAAGTGTCAATGGAAGTAGGTCAGAAGGTAAAAGTCCGCCGTATTCGAGATCGCGTTTCTGGCGATATTGTCGAACAAATCAAGAAAAACCCCGTCGGCACCATCTCTGACTACAAGATGGTTGATGGCAGTGGTGTGGGTGTGGTCGTTCAATTTGACGGCAACTTTTCCACGTGGTTTTTTCCCGATGAAATAGAAGCAGTGTAGCGCGATCGCGCGTTACTTGCCGTGGGAGGAAGGAGGCCCGAGGGAGCAACTTGCTTCCGACTCCATCCACCCCATAGGAGCAAATTTCTGTCTGGCCTTTAATCTTTTCTCGATCGCGACTCACTCTACGATCTCTATCTCGATCGCATTCTATTTCTTCACCAGACCGATAGTATTTTCTGGGAAGATTTCTCCCAATATTTTTGAACCCTAACCCCACCCCCGATCGCGCACCTATTCAGAATTCACATGGCTTTGATTCTCTCATTTCTCGGAAAAGGCGGTACGGGTCGCACCACGATCGCCATTGCTGCGGCCAAACAACTCGCCTCTCAAGGTAAACGGGTTCTATTGGCTTCCCTGGGTTCGGGTCCGGCATTCGATATCCTCACCGGTATTTCCGTTACGCCCGAACCCACCCAACTCGCTCCTAATATTGATGTGGTGCAGTTTCAAACCACCCTGCTGCTGCAAAAAGGTTGGGAAGAGGTGAAAAAAGTAGAAGCCGAATACGTCCGCACGCCCTTTTTTAAAGAAGTATACGGCGAAGAACTCACCCTGATTCCGGGTATGGATGGGGCGCTGGCCCTTAACGAACTGCGGCAGTATGAGGCAGATGGTAAATACGACGTACTGATTTACGACGGACCGAGCGATTTAGATACCCTGCGGATGCTGGAGTTGGCTGAAAGTCTGAGTTGGTACGGTCGCCGCTTCCGCCAAGTTCTCGAAGGTTCGGATATTATCAAAGCCCTGTCTCCGTTTTGGGGTCCCGTTAGCAGCGCCATCCTCAACGTGGATTGGTCGCCGGATAGTTGGACGCGGGATAAGAATGCCAACAAAGTCACCCAAATGCTCGACGATGGCAAGGCGGCACTGGCCGATCCGAGTCGAATTGCGGCGTATCTGGTGACCACAGACGACCCGGCAGCGATCGCCACGGCACGGTATCGCTGGGGATGCGCCCAGCAAGTGGGTTTGACCGTCGGTGGGGCGATCGTCAATCGATCGACGACCGTTGGAGATCTCCTCCCACAATTTACCCCCTTGGACGTGAGTGCGGTTCCTACTCGGGTCGAAGAGGACTGGCAACCTTTGATGATGGCGATGCCCGATTTTTCCGAAGCCACAAAAGCCCCCAGACCGATCGAAATTGATGTCAGTCGGGGAATCGTCCGTCTGTTTTTGCCTGGATTTACCAAGCAACAGGTGAAGCTGATTCAGTCCGGGCCCGAAGTCACCATCGAAGCAGGCGATCGCCGTCGCAATATCTTCCTCCCCCCCCAGTTGCGCGGACGACCCGTCACCGGGGCTAAATTCCAAGACCAATATCTGACGATCGCTTTTTAGGTTAGAAACGGGGGCAAAGGAGGCTTCGGAGGCTTCGGGAGATAAGGGGACAAGAAAGAATTTTGCATTTTTCATTTTTCATTTTTCATTCTCTATCCCCCTCTCCGCGTCCCCGCGTCTCCGCGTCATCTTCTCCCCTCTCCCCCCATGGATTCTCTGCTGGCCTCGGCAATCTTGTCTGTATCGACCAATATCGATAATTTGGCGATCGGGGTGGCATACGGCGTGCGAAGATTTGCGATCGGGTGGTCTGCGAACTTTCTAATTGCCTCACTATCGGGGATTAGTACCCTCACGTCGATGTCGGCAGGGGATTGGGTGAGTCGGTTTTTGCCCGCCAATATTGCTGGGGCGATCGGCAGTGGGATTTTAGTCGCTGTCGGAATTTGGGGATTGTGGGATGCTCTGCAAGTGCGATCGAATCTTGCTGGAGAACTTGACTCTGAGGAGTTGAAGTATTTGGGAGATGAATCTGAGGCGAAACCGACGATTGACAATCTCCAGACTTCTCCATCAAATTTGAAAATTGCCCAGTTCGATCGTCACATCGACCTCAAAGATGCGTTAATTTTGGGGTTGGCATTAACGGTGACCAATTTGGGGACGGGAATTGGGGCGGGAATGGCACAATTGAATCCCAGTTTGACGAGTAGTTTCAGTTTCTGTTCGAGTTTGCTGACGATCGGGGGCGGTGTTTTTTTGGGGCGGCTGTTTTCGTCGTGGCGATCGGGCGGCAGGTTGGATATCGTATCGGGATTGCTATTGATTGGTTTGGGTTTGTACGAGTATTGGGCGGGGTGATTTGAGAGGGCGATCGTCTCGATGAAAATTAAAGATGCTTAGCACGAAGTCTCATTTTCGATCGCCCCTCGAGTGCCAAAAAAACATATACGTTACGCAGACATCATATCGGACGTGGAGCGAAGATCCTGGAAATATCACTGACCGGGGTTAACCAATCGCAAACGTTATGACCGTACTTTCTGCACCTGCCAAAACCAATCTGCTCGGCATCGGTATCTCCCGCACCAACTATACCGAGTGTGCCGACTACATCATCGAGTGCGCTAAACTCCGGCAATCTTGTACCGTTGCCCCCACGCCCGTTCATGGGGTGATGTCGGGATATCTCGACCCCGAACACGGCGATCGACTCAATCAATTTACCATCGTCACTCCCGACGGGCAACCGGTGCGCTGGGCGATCGATTGGTTGCGTCAACCCCACGAGAACAAGCTGCGCGATCGAGTTTGCGGTCCCATCTTAACGCTACATCTGTGCCAGCGCGCGGTCGAAGAAAACTTAAGCGTCTTTTTCTACGGTTCCACCGATGCCGTCCTCGAAAAATTGCAACGCAATCTCAAGCGATCGTTTCCCAGCCTGAAAATTGCCGGGGCTGTTTCTCCTCCCTTCCGCCCCCTCACCCCGGAAGAAGATGCCGCCTACATCGAACAAATTCGCCAATCCGGTGCGAGTATCGTCTTCGTCGGCTTGGGATGTCCCCGGCAAGAAAAATGGGCTTTCGAGCATCGCCACGCCCTCGACTGTCCGATAATTTGCATTGGGGCGGCCTTCGATTTCCATTCCGGCAATCTCCCCCAAGCCCCCAGTTGGATGCAAAATGCCGGTTTGGAATGGTGTTTCCGCTTGATGCACGAACCCAAACGCCTCTGGAAGCGCTACCTTCTCCTCAATCCCCTCTATGTGACTCTTCTACTGTTGCAATCGATCGGCGTGTTATTTCAAAATCCGAAGGTCGATCGAGAAGTTTTGATGCAAAAAGTCCAAGCCTCTAATTGATAGGTTAACGTCCGACGCGGGATAGAGAGCTGGGGGAGATGAGGGAGGTGAGGGAGGTGAGGGAGGTGGGGAAGGAGATGACGCGGGGACGCGGAGACGCGGAGACGCTCCAGAGAAGAGGGACAAGGAAGAATTTGCATTTACTCTCCCCCATTCCCCGTTCCCCGTTCTCCATTCCCCATTGGTGAAAGGTTAAGCAATTTTGTCAGATGTCAAGTTGACGGATTTGAATCGCTCGACCCCCTTCAAGACCTAGTTTTTTACGATCTGACTCTTGTACGCAGGGGGTATGGGGGAGGCGTTTCGTCCCGAGCGCGGGGGGTTTGGGGGGAGACCCCCCAATTCCGGGTTTTCGGTCAATTATTGGGCCGTTGACAAAGTGAATACCGCCTTAACCTTTCACCAATGCCCATTCCCCATTACCTAAACCGAGTGGCAAAATTTTGCGCCCGCGTCGGCGATATCGACCTCGCCTTGAGAATAGCCGCCCCCAAGAAGGCGTAGGACAACACTCCTACCCCGACTAAAAAACCGACGTTAAAGCTGCCCACCGCATTCCAGAGGGCGTGCAGCACCGAAGCGGTCAAATATCCCACCCCTAGGGTGCGCCACCGCTTGGAGGGGATGAGAACGCTCAACCCGATCGCGTAGCCAAAATAACCGCTGTAGGCAATATGTCCGGCGATCGAACCTAGCATCCGGGGAATCAGCAGTTGCAGACCTGCCTCTGCCCCCGATCGCGCCACCACGCTGGGAACGTACTGCCACAGGGTTTCGATCGCGGTAAACCCGATTGCCGAAGCCGCCCCCAACAAAATGCCGTCGAGGGGTTCCCACACGCCGACGCGGGTATTCCAGGGGGCAAACAAGCCGCGCCCGATGAGTAGCGCCCCAAATACGGGAATGGCTTTGAGGAGTTCTTCCATCAATCCCGCCCCGAAGAACATGCGCACCAGCAACTCGCCAAAACTCAGGGATTCTCCAGGGGCGGGCAGGCGACCGGGAAGCACTTCGCGAAACAGCCAGATAAACCCCGACAGTACCGGACTGAGCAACAGCAGTATCATCGCCCCACAAGCGGCGATCGAAACCCACCCAGGTTTGGGCTTGCCGCAGAGTTGGTAGATAAAGTAGTAGGCGACTCCTGCCATGTAAACCCCTAGGGCGCGATTGAAAACAACCGGGTGTCCGACAGCCGCGAACAGGAACACCACGAAGGCAACGGTAATTGCGACGGGGAATAAATAGATTTTGCGGGTGAGATTGCCCTGGGTGGAGAGAATGGGGAAAAGTTGGGTGAAGGTGACGGTCATCGGCGCAAAGCCGGTGGGGAGGAAGGATGTTTGCAACCGGGTGGGTTCGAGGGTCGCAGGGGGCAAAGCCAGCGCCAACTCAAAGCTAAATTCGGGTCCATCTCGACCGAGAACGATCCGATCGCCCGGTTGCAGGAGTCGGCATTCTCGAACGGCTTCCCCGTTAAGATACGTGCCGTTGGCGCTATGGCGATCGCACAGTTCCCAAACGATCGAGTTATTGGGCGCGAGGATGGGTCGGACTTCCGCGTGGATGCGGGAGACCATCGGGTATTCGCTCGCCGCCAGCACGATATCGCAACCCGGATCGCGACCGAGGGCGATCGGATCGGTGGCAGACAGGGGATATTTTGGGGGTTCGGTTTGACTGCTGTTGAGATGTTCGAGGAATCCGCGCTCGTCGCTCATGAATTTGAGTTCGATAGATATTCAGATCTGCGATCTTGACATACGGTTTTATCTTTCCATCTCTCCAAGCTCAAATCCACCCGCAAGTTAAAAACGATTCCTTGTCAGCGGCCCCCGAGGCTTCCGAAGCTTCGGGGGCAACGGAAGCCCCACTTCCTTAGCAAACTACTGCTCTTCTCGCGCGGCTCGAACGGCGGCGAAGAAAGCGAAGATACCAAAGGGGATACTCAAGCCGAGGATGGTACTCGTCACCATCGTCCCGTACTGGGGAATTCCCGAAGATAGCTCGAACACCGAACCCACGGCAGCGATGCCCGAAACGCAGGAGCACAGCAAGAAAAACCCACTTTTTGGTGTCATTCCCATAACGATTTGCTCCTAGCGAACTGCTTTAACATCGCGAACTGAAAACTCTGTCTGGCCCAGAGCCTCGGTGAGAGCCAGTTCGTTTTCCACGCGATCGACAAATAGTACCCCATTGAGGTGGTCGATTTCGTGCTGGATAATTCGGGAGGGCAGATCGTCAAACACCCGTTTTTGCGGGCGACCGTTTTCGTCTTTATAAGCCACTTCCGCTCGTGCCGGACGGGTCACTTCCAGAAAAACCCCCGGAATGCTCAAACATCCTTCTTCAGCCACGGTCAGCGGGCCGTCGAGCTTTTTGATAACGGGATTAATGAGAACCAATGGCGGGGTTACCGGGTCTTCCCACTCGCTATCTAAGACTAAAATTTGCTTCTGAATGCCGATTTGAGGGGCCGCCAGACCGATACCATCGGAGGTATACATCGTCTGAAGCATTTCCTTAACCAGCTTGCGGATGCTTTCATCCACGCGGGCGACGCGCTTGGCAGGTTGGCGCAGCACCCGATCTCCCATAAAGTGCAAGTCGAGGGGAGATTTTTCTAATTTCTTTTTCTCAACGATTGGTGTTTGAGTTGTCGGCATCTTAATCGTGCGGCTTGTCGGTACGACCTTATCGGGATTTTGTTTCCTTAATTCTAGCGGAAGTTGCCCTTGAGAGCTTTGGAAGTCCCGAGAGCGGGGGCAAAATCGGGCTGTCCTAAATTCAACAGAATCAAGCTCGATCGATTGTCGAGACAAGTGCGAAAAAGTTAGTTTTTTATACAACCCAAATAAATGAAAATCGCTATAATGAGGGGGTTTAGCTTAAGTTTGCTTTCTTTTTTTCGATTGCCAACTTAAAATTATAGTTCAATTTAAGTTTCTCATTAAGTCTTCTAAAGTTTTTTCAGCTTATAAGTCTGGATATTTTTTAACTTGACTTTTTTCTAGGTTGATTTCAAATTTTAGTAACGATCGAACTTGGGTGCGATAAAATTGCTTTGACTTAAATTACAAACAACTCCGAGCTGATTGACTTGTTCGCAAACTCAAACTTCAAAAACTGAAGTAAAATTCACTCAATAGGACTTTATAGAGGTTTCAGGGATAGTTAAGTCATCGATAAATTATTATTTTTTTGGGTAACGAAGTTTTTTACTAAACGTTTATAATTCAGTATTAAGTGTTTTGAATTCAAAGATTTTAGTTATGACTAAAATAAGTTTTGTTTGATTTCTAGCACTCAGTACGAACTTAAACTCCTGTGAGTATCTAACTTCTAAAAAAGAGTAAAAACTATGAAAATCCTCTTTTTTAAGGGGATTGTATTGATATCGGGGTGATGTCTCCAGTCTAGTTTGTAACTCCTGAACTCCCAATCTATCCATGAACGATCGACCTTCCGTTCTCGGTAACTATCAAATTACCGAACAGCTTTACGACGGTCCCAGAACCCGAGTCTACCGGGGAATCGCCCGAACAACCCAACAACCCGTTATCCTCAAAGTTCTGCGAAACCCATACCCGAACTTTAATGAGTTAGTCCAGTTTCGCAACCAATACGCGATCGCCCGCCACCTAGACCACCCGGCGATCGTCTCTCCCTTAGCCCTCGAACGTCACGGCAACGGTTATATACTGGTGATGCCCAATGAGGGGGCTATGTCTCTGGCCCGATACTGGCAAGGGGAAACCCGTTCTCTGCGTGCCTTTTTAGATGTTGCCATTCAACTAGCCGGGGCGCTGCACTATCTGGCCGGACAGCGCGTGATTCACAAAGACATCAAACCCGCCAATATCCTCATTTGCCCCGAAACGGGACAAATCGAGCTGATCGATTTCAGCATTGCCAGTTTGCTACCTCGGGAACGACAACAGCTTGTCAATCCCAACATTCTCGAAGGAACCCTCGCTTATATTTCTCCGGAACAAACCGGACGGATGAATCGAGGCATCGACTATCGCACGGATTTCTACTCCCTGGGGGTCACCTTTTACGAACTCCTCACCGGAAAGCTACCCTTTGAAAGCGACGATCCGATGGAGTTGGTTCACGCTCACATTACCGAATCTCCCTTTTTTCCCCAAACCTCAAAGGATGTACCCGACACCCTTATCTTTATCGTCCTCAAACTGATGGCGAAGAATGCCGAAGATCGGTATCGGAGTGCTTTGGGTTTACAGCACGATTTAGAACGATGTCGGCAACAGTTAGAAACCACCGGAGAGATTACCCCGTTTGAGCTGGGGGAACGGGATGTTTGCGATCGCTTCATCATCCCCGAAAAGCTCTACGGTCGGAAAACCCAAGTCCAGACTCTGCTCGATGCTTTTGCCCGCGTTGCCGAGGGGACAACGGAAATGATGTTGGTGGCGGGATTCTCCGGCATCGGGAAAACGGCCGTCGTCAATGAAGTTCACAAGCCCATCGTCAAACAACGGGGCTATTTCATCAAAGGGAAATTCGACCAATTCAATCGCAACATTCCCTTTAGCGCCTTCGTTCAAGCCTTTCGGGACTTGATGAAACAGTTGCTGGGGGAATCCGATGGGGAACTTGTTGCTTGGAGGGCCAAAATCCTCGAAGCTTTGGGGGAAAACGGGCAAGTCATCGTCGATGTGATTCCGGAGTTGGAGCAAATTATCGGTTCGCAGCCTGCGGTGCCGGAACTCGAAGGCAGCGCCGCCCAAAATCGCTTCAATCTCCTCTTTGGGAAGTTCGTGCGTGTCTTCACCACCAAAGACCATCCCCTGGTAATCTTCCTCGACGATTTGCAGTGGGCGGATTCGGCTTCGTTCAAGCTGCTGAAATTGTTGATGGAGAAGTCGGAAGCGTGTTATTTGCTGGTGCTGGGGGCTTATCGGGATAACGAAGTTTTCCCCGCTCATCCGTTGATGTTGACTTTGGGTGAATTGGAGAAAACTCAAGCGGTCATCTCCACGATTACCCTAGAGCCATTAGCCGATGGGCACATCAATCGCTTGGTGGCCGAAACCCTCAGTTGCAGCGAAGATTTGGCACAACCCCTGACGGAATTAGTCTATGGAAAAACCCAAGGCAACCCATTTTTTGCCACTCAATTTTTGCAGGGGTTGTATGAAGACGAACTGATTACCTTCGATCGCACGCTAGGCTATTGGGAATGCGACCTGGTGCAGGTACTCGATGCGGCGCTCACCGACGATGTGGTGGAGTTTATGGGACGGCGCTTGCAGAAGTTGTCCGCAGCGACTCAGAACGTCTTGAAGTTGGCCGCGTGTATTGGCAATCAATTCGAGTTAGAAACCCTGGCGATCGTTTGCGAACAGTCCCAGGAGGAGGTATCCGCAAGTCTTTGGGGCGCGTTGCAAGAAGGACTGATTTTACCGATTAGCGAAGCCTATAAGTTTTTCCAAGGGGATGTCGAAGAGACAGCAGGGAAAACGGTCACTGTCGGCTATCGGTTTTTACACGATCGCGTGCAACAGGCAGCCTACTTATCGATGGCCCGAGAACGACAACAGGCCGTTCATCTCAAAATCGGGCAATTGCTACTCGCTCGCCGATCGCTCGCCGAGGGAGAAGACAACATCTTCAATATTGTCAACCATCTTGTGATGGGAATCGAGTCCGACCCCGATGCCATTCGAGTCCCCCAGTTAGCAAAACTAGCGTTTTCGGCGGGAATGAAAGCCAAGCTTTCAGTAGCTTATCAAGCAGCACTCGGCTACTTCAAGATCGGGCTGGACCGACTCCCGGAAAATGCGTGGGACACCCACTATCGCCTCATGCTCGATCTGAGTCGAGAAAAAGCTGAATGCACCTATTTAGTGGGTCGGTTTGAAGAATCCGAATTAATTCTCAACCAGCTCCTCAAGCAGATCGAAGAGCCACTAGATGCAGCCCGAATTTATGGCATTTTGATGACTCAGCGTATGACTGAGGGTCAAGATCTCTCCTCTAGTGTTGAGGCGGGAATCAAAGGTTTAGCCGTTTTGGGCATGATTCTGCCCACCGAAGGGGATGCTTTAGAGTCTTTAGTCGCGACCCAAATGCAGCAAGTGCAAGAGGCTTGTAACCAGATGTCTCCCCAAGCCCTGGTCAATTTACCATCAATGACGGTTCCGGCGCACAAAAGCTGCATGAAACTTCTGAGTATTTTGTGGTCGGCCTCTTATTTGGCAGGTAATTCAACCCTCAACTTGCTGACGACTCTGCAAATGCTTAACCTATCGTTAAAATACGGGCGAGCAGAAAGTTCGAGTTTTTCCTATTGTTGCTACGGCATGGTATTAGCAAACCAGGGGAATTATCGAGAAGCCTATGAGTTTGGCAGAGCGGCTCTAGAGGTCGATCGCGCGTTCGATAACGTCCAGTTTATCGCCAAAAATAATAACCACTTCGGTCATGCAATCAATCCATATATCCGTCCCCTGGCCCAGAATTTATCCTTATACCAGCAATCCTTTGAGATTTGCACTGAATTGGGGGATTTAATTTTTGGAGTCTGGGCGATTTCATTTTCCATTTGGGTTCATCTGGTCAAAGGAACTCCCCTGTTCTCAACCGAACGAGAAATTGAAAAATATATGGGTTACGTCGAGGGAGTCAACGACCTCAACATGCTGTATGCTTTTGAGCTAAAACATCAGTTCGTCCGAGAACTCATGGATGATTCGGCCGAGAATGGGTTGCTAACCTACCAGGGTTTTATTGAAAATCCGACACTGAAGCTTTGGCAGCAAAATCAGTACGACCACGGGATAAATTGGTACGGTTTTTTAGTCTTGCAACGGCTTTATCTCAAGGAAGATTACGAGGGAGCCATGCAGGTTGCTCGATCGATCCAATCCTCTTTGAGCGCGAATTTTGGCTTCTTTCCGATCGTCATTTATTATGTTTATTATCCCCTGTGTTTGGCGGCCGTTTATTCTCAAGTCGATGCAGCCACTCAGGTGAGTTATTTGCAGCAACTGCAAGAGGCACGGCAAGTCCTCGATCGGTGGTCTGAAACTTGCCCCGAGAACTTCCTTCACAAATATCAGTTAATTTCGGCAGAAATAGAAAGCCTCCACGGCGATCGCCCTCAAGCCGCAGATTTTTACGATCGCGCCATTTCTGGGGCGAAAGAAAACGATTTCGTCCAAGAAGAAGCCCTCGCCAACGAACTCGCCGCCAAATTTTATCTCAATTGGGGTAAAGAAAAAATTGCCGCGACTTATATGCAAGAAGCGTACTACTGCTACGCGCGATGGGGCGCAAAAGCCAAAACCGATCGACTCGAAGAACAATATCCCCAACTCCTAGCAAATATCCTCCAACAATCCGAAGCACCGATCGATTCCACCCAAGCCCGCATCTCTAACCCCACTCTGGGAACGGTTACGAGTACCATCTCCGGTTTAGACTTCGCCTCTGCCCTCAAAGCCTCCCAAGCTCTTTCCGAGGAAATCGAACTCGAGGCTTTGCTCGCGAAATTGATGCGCGTCGTCACTGAAAACGCCGGGGCCGATAAGGGCGCGTTAGTTTTAAACAACGGCTTAAATAACGGCTTAAATAACGGCTTAAACAACGGCGAGATTTGGGAAATTGTGGCTCGATGCGATCGCCATAAATGCGACTTACACGCGATTTCCCTAGAGGAAACCGACAGCCTTCCCCAAACCGTTATCAACACCGTCAAACGGACGCAACAAACTGCGATCGTCAACAATCTCGATCGCGAGAACCCCTTTACCACCGACCCCTACCTCCTCAAACACCCCCCGAAAAGCCTCTGCTGTACCCCCATCCTTCGCCAGAACAAACTCATCGGCATCCTCTACTTGGAAAACCAACTGACTTCAGCAGCCTTTACCCCAGACCGGATCGAAGTTCTCAACCTGCTCACCGCCCAAGCAGCGATCTCGATCGAAAACGCCCGCCTTTACCACCACCTGGAAGACTACAACCGCACCCTAGAAGAACAAGTCGCCCAACGCACCCAGGAATTACAACAAAAGAACGAAAAACTCGCGAGTACCCTCGAAGAACTCAAAACCACCCAAAACGAGTTAATTCAATCGGAAAAAATGGCTGCGTTGGGGCAACTCGTCGCCGGTATCGCCCACGAAATCAACACGCCTTTGGGGGCGATTCGCGCCGCCATCGGCAATATCGAGAAAGGTTTAGAAGCGTCCCTGTCTCAACTGCCGCAACTGCTGCCCCAACTCGACGGGTCGCAGCAAGGGGACTTTTTCGATTTCCTGCAACGGGCGTTGAGTTGGTCAACTCGCCTGAGTACTCGCGAAAAACGGCAAATCAAGCGATCTCTCACCACGCAGCTTCAGTCCCACGGGATTGACAATGCCAAACAACTGGCAAACCTGCTCGTTGAAGGCGGATTGCAAGATTGCGCTGAATCTCAAGTCTCGTTGCTGCAAACTCCTCAAGGGGGCGACATCGTGCAAACGGCGTACGATATTGCCCGCTTGCAAACTAATAGCCAAAATATCACCAACGCCGTCGAACGGGCTTCTAAAATCGTCTTTGCCCTGAAAAGTTACGCCCGCTACGATAGCAGTGGGGAAAAACAGTCCGTGCAGATTACCGACACCATCGATACAGTATTGGAACTCTATCGCAACTATCTGAAGAAGGGTGTCGAGGTGGTTTACCGCGAGCGAACCGTTCCCGAAATTCTCGGCTATGGGGACGAACTGGTGCAAGTGTGGACGAACTTAATTCACAATGCCATCCAAGCGATGGAAGGCAAAGGAACGCTCGAGATTGGGGTGCGTCAGGTCGATCGAGATATTGTGGTCGAATTTACGGATTCTGGGGCGGGGATTCCCGCAGACATTCAGGATAAAATTTTTCAACCGTTCTTTACCACCAAACCTGCCGGAGAAGGGAGTGGCTTGGGATTGGAAATTGTCAAAAAAATTATTGACAAACACCAAGGAACGATCGGCTTTGCATCGGTTCCGGGAAAAACCACCTTTACCGTGACGCTGCCCATGGACTAGACCCCCAACGGTATTGACTTGTAACCCGATCTACAATCAGAAGAACGATCGATGCCGACAAGCAATCGTGCGGAATGAGACAGTTTCGGGTGAAGGTCCAGAATAGGGCATAGGTCATAGGGCATGGGGAATAGGGAATAGAGTACCCAACTCACTCGCAAGGAGATTCACCGAGCGTGTTATTAGCTCGCTTTGGAATTTCTAGCGAACATCAACCAGAGTCAGCATTGAGCTTTTGACTGAACCCGTGCCTGACGTTAATTTCGATCGATATTCTTCTACAATTCCTTCTCGTTCGGGAGCTAAAAAATATGACCGAAGCTGCAATTTTGTGTGTGGATGATGAAACCATGATTCTTGAGAGTATTCAAGAGCAAATTTGTCGAAATTTTGGCGATCGCTTTTTATACGAAGCAGCAGAAAGCGGTGAAGAAGCCCTGGAAATTCTCGAAGAACTCGATAAAGACGGGATTAAAGTGGTTTTAATTGTCTCGGATTGGCTGATGCCAGACATGCGGGGGGATGAATTGTTAACTCAAGTTCACCAAAAATTTGATGGCATTATCAAGATAATGTTGACCGGACAGGCAGATGAAACGGCAATCGAGCGAGCAAAAAAAGAAGCTAATTTATATTGCTGCATTTACAAACCGTGGCAAGAAGAAGAGTTAATTGCAACCATTAAGTCAGGTCTAAATGTCACATGAACGAACTGGCAATTCTTTTAGTGGATGACGAACCGATAATTCTCGAAAGTCTCTCGGAAGAGTTGGAACGAGATTTCGGTCAAAACTATCAAATTGAAGCAGCAGAAAGTGGAGAGGAAGCGCTCGAAATTCTCGAAGAACTATCGGTGGATGGAATTGAAATTGCTGTGGTCATTTCCGACCAAGTCATGCCCGGTTTGAAAGGAGACGAACTTTTAAGTCGAATTCATCTTCAGTATCCTGACACCTTAAAGATTATGCTGACGGGGCAAGCAGAGGCTGATGCCGTTGGAAATGCGGTAAATTCTGCTAATCTTTACCGCTATCTGACAAAACCTTGGGATGTGACCGATCTGATTTTGACGATTAAAGAAGCACTCAATAAATATCAATATATCAAACAACTCGAAGAACAAAACACTCGACTGCGAGAAAACGAGCGCCGCCTGACTCAAATTTTAGAAGCAATGCCCATGGGGGTCAGCGTCTATGAAACCAGCGGAAAAATTACTTATATAAATCAAAAAGGGAAAGAATTATTAAATATAGAGAATATTCCGGAGATAACAATCGAACGAATTTCAGCGTATTTTCATCTTTATCGATCGGGAACTGACAAACTCTATCCGATCGAGGAGTTGCCGATCGTCCGGACCTTGATGGGAGAAACAGTTCGGATCGAAGATGTCGAAATTCATCATGACGATCGCATCATCCCATTGGAAGTCTCGACGACACCGATTCGGGATGAGACCAATCGAATTTCTCAGGCGATCTCTGCCTTTCAGGATATTAGCGATCGCAAAAAAGCCGAAGCCGAACGAGAACGGTATACTCGAGAACTATTTCAACTCAACGAAGCCTTTTCGCGATTCGTTCCCCGTCAGTTCCTCCAATCTCTCGCCCGCAAAAGTATTGCCAACATTCAATTGGGAGAATCAACGGCGAAAACACTATCGGTTTTGTTTTCCGATATTCGCGCTTTCACGAGTCGATCGGAACAAATGGATTCTGAAGATACGTTTAAGTTTATCAATGCTTATCTCCAACGAATGGAACCGGCGATCGTCGAAAATGAGGGGTTCATCGATAAATATATTGGCGATGCAATTATGGCACTTTTTGAAGGCAGTGCCGATCGGGCGGTGAATGCCGGTGTTGAGATGTTGCAACGACTCGCAGAATACAACAAAACTCGACAAAGACCCGATCGCCAACCGATCGAAATCGGTATCGGCATCAATACGGGAAACTTAATACTCGGCACTGTGGGGGGAGACGCGCGCATAGACACCACCGTCATTGGCGATGCCGTCAATCTCGGCGCGCGCCTCGAACAGTTAACCAAAGTCTACAAAACGCCGCTTTTAATTTCCCATAATACGTTCATCAGTCTCGAAGACTCGACGCAATTCGCCCTGCGTTTAATCGCTTGGGTACAAGTTCGGGGCAAAGCCGAGAAAGTGGGAGTTTTTGAAGTATTTGAAGCCGATCCCCCCGATCGCAAACAAGCCAAACTCGACACGAAAATGACCTTTGAAATGGCACTGATCTACTACGAACGCGGCAGAATCGAAGAGGCTAAACCTCTATTCGAGCGATGTTTGCAACAGAATCCCTGGGATAGCGTCGCTCAAATTTATGTCGATCGGTGCAGTGTCCGCATCTAGCACAAACTGCGATGAATGCGATCGCCCATCTTCTCAAAACCGCGCTTGGGGTCGCCACAAATCGCTCGATCGCCTAATGAAATCGAAACGTTACAATCTTCGATCGACAGCTATTTTCTCGAACCCAGCAATGCCCGAACTTGCGCGCTACGCATCAGAAGCCCTTTCCCTTGCACCTGAAATACCAACTGTTAGCAGCCATTGGGATCGATTCTGACACCCCTCAAACCCTTACCCCATCCAGAGTAGATGCCAGCTAACCCAACCACAAGGGTTTCAGCGATTGTTCGAGGTCGGTAAATTGCCCGCGAATTTATCCAAAATCCCGATACAATTTAAGCCTGTACTCTGCCTCCGAGCTTCCCATGACATCCACCGTTGCATCTCCTTTTTCCCCCGAAGAAATCGCCTCAGAAGGTCTCACCCCCGAAGAATACGCCGAAATCGTCCGCCGTTTGGGACGACACCCCAATAAAGCCGAACTGGGAATGTTTGGGGTGATGTGGTCGGAACATTGCTGCTACAAGAACTCTCGCCCCCTCCTGGCACAGTTTCCCACCACGGGCGATCGCATTCTCGTCGGACCGGGGGAAAACGCGGGAGTGGTGGATTTCGGCGATGGCATCCAGTTGGCGTTTAAAATTGAGTCCCACAACCACCCTTCTGCCATTGAACCCTTTCAGGGGGCAGCAACAGGAGTGGGGGGCATTCTCCGGGATATCTTTACCATGGGGGCCCGTCCGATCGCCGTTCTCAACTCCCTGCGCTTCGGTTCCCTCGAAGATGCCCGGACGCAGCGCATTTTTAGCGGCGTGGTGGAAGGCATCGCCCATTACGGCAACTGCTTCGGCGTACCCACGGTGGGGGGAGAAGTGTATTTCGACCCGGCCTATAGCGGCAATCCCCTGGTGAACGTGATGGCGATCGGTTTGATGGAAACCGAGGAAATCGTCAAAGCCGGGGCTTCGGGAATCGGCAACCCAGTACTGTACGTGGGTTCGACCACCGGACGAGACGGTATGGGAGGGGCGAGTTTTGCCAGTGCCGAGTTAAGCGACGAATCGATGGACGATCGCCCTGCGGTACAAGTGGGGGACCCGTTCTTGGAAAAATGTCTGGTAGAAGCTTGTCTGGAAGCCTTTAAAACCGGGGCGGTGGTAGCTGCCCAGGATATGGGGGCGGCTGGAATTACCTGTTCCACCTCGGAAATGGCGGCGAGTGGCGGCGTGGGGGTGGAGTTCGATCTCGATAAGGTTCCGGTGCGCGAAACCGGGATGGTTCCCTACGAATACCTGCTGTCGGAGTCCCAAGAACGGATGCTGTTCGTTGCCGAAAAGGGACGGGAAGAGGAGTTAATCGAGATTTTCCATCGCTGGGGATTGCAAGCGGTGGTGGCGGGAACGGTAATTGCCGAACCGATCGTCCGGATATTATTTAAAGGGGAAGTGGCCGCAGAAGTTCCCTCAACGGCTTTGGCAAACAACACGCCGATTTACGAACGAGACTCACTCAAAGAACTGCCGGACTACGTGCAGAAAGCGCGCAAGTGGAAGGTGGATAGTTTGCCCCCCTGCACCCACTCGGGAATTCAAATTCGCGGACACCTGCAACATTGGGAGGATATCTTACTCAAAGTACTCGATACTCCGACGATCGCCTCGAAACGTTGGGTATATCGCCAGTACGACCACCAAGTTCAGAATAATACCGTATTGCTGCCGGGGGGGGCGGATGCGGCCGTGGTGCGGTTGCGCCCGATCGAAACGACAAACGGCACGTCTCAACAGACGTTCGACAAGGGAGTGGCGGCCACCGTCGATTGCAACCCCCGCCACGTCTACCTCGATCCCTACGAAGGGGCAAAAGCCGTGGTGGCAGAAGCCGCGCGTAACCTAAGCTGCGTCGGGGCCCAACCCATCGCCGTCACCGACAACCTCAACTTCGGTTCCCCGGAAAAACCAACGGGCTACTGGCAACTCTCGGAAGCCTGTCGGGGACTGGCCGAAGCCTGCATTGCCTTTGAAACGCCCGTGACGGGGGGCAACGTTTCCCTCTACAACGAAACCCTCGACTCTAAGGGCAATCCCACCCCCATTTTCCCAACTCCCGTGGTGGGTATGGTCGGTCTGATTGAAGATTTGACGCGGATTTGCCCCCAAGGCTGGCAGTCGCCCAAGGATATTATTTACATTCTGGGGGTGACACCCGCCGATCCGCGACCCTCTTTGGGCGGATCGGAATATCTGGCCTCCGTCCACGGTATCGTCGCCGGGAAGCCGCCAACGGTGGATTTCGATTTGGAACGTCGGGTACAAGCCGCCTGCCGTCACGGTATCGCCGAAGGTTGGGTGCAATCGGCCCACGACTGCGCCGAAGGGGGACTGGCTGTGGCCCTAGCTGAGGCCTGCATTTGCGGCAAACTCGGGGCCGAGGTGAAAATTTCTAACGAGGAAGGTTCGATTAATCGCTGGGATGAGTCCCTCTTTGGCGAATGCGGGGCGCGGATCGTGGTATCGGTTTCTCCCGAACATTGCGAAGCGTGGGAAGCGTACCTGAACGAACAACTTGGCGATCGCTGGTACGAAATGGGGAAAGTGGGCAAACCCAGCGAATCCCTCTCGATTTTGACCACCGATGGCAATCCCTTAGTGGAGATTTCCCTCGAACGGATTAGCGATTGCTGGTATGGGGCGATCGAAAAGCGGTTAGAGAAGGGTTAATGGCGAATTGAGGTCGCAGAAGCATTCGGGCTTCTCGTCAGCACTGAATGGGGTAGTGCCCCTATGCCTACCCCATTCGTGACAAGTTAAGCAATTTTATTGGGTTGGGTGTCAAGTACAAATTATTTCTGATTTTTTCCAGTCCTCTGTTTTTCCTAAATCGCAAAGCTTACAATTAATGTTTGTGAGAAAAATCATTAATGCCTGATGTCTAAATGGAGTAGAGTTTAGATATTTTTCATAATTTTAAATACTTTTTTCAATATCTTTTTCTTGGCGAAGAGCCGTGTTGAAGTGTTTACCCCAACCTTCATAGGAACCCTCTACATACCGTGACAGTATCTTAAATAGAATTTCTTGGTTCTCCGAATCCCAATTCACAGCCGCACGAGCAATACTCTCACCTTTCTTTGAATGAGAAATATTATCCCATTTACAATTTTCTATGTCTTCCTGAGTGATTCGATCGGTACAAAGATAAATAACACTATTAATTGCTGTGTGACTAATTCGAGTGATTTTATCTTTGAGTAATTCCATTAGTACAATATGCCAAGGTCCAGAGCTGACGAAGAGATAATCTTGAAGAATAATAATAGACTCTCCTGGAATCAGACAAGGAAAAAATGTTTCGATTACATAATCATAGAGTTCAGCAGACTTCATAATATCAACAAATAGGATTTCAATCGATTCACCAGACCAAGCATAGTCTAGAATATTTCCAGCATGAACTTCGATTAATTGAGACCAAGGCGCTGTGTGCTTTTGAAACAGCGGAAACATATTAGAATCTGCTGGAATCTCGATATTATGCAATGGAAAAAACGTTTTCCGTTCATAATTTCCAACTTGAAATAAATCAAAGGAATGAATTTTCCAATAATTACTATAAGAGTTATTTGATAAGCCATGAGATAGAAACGCTGTTGAACCGCCAATCGAGCATCCTAAATCGAGTATATGTCCTTTACCCTCAAACACATATTGAGTTATGTAAGAGAGCATTTTTTTCTCCTCATCAATCAGCATTGATGGGACTGTCCACAGTCTATTACCGCTTGGATTGTATTCTTGACTGCGCCAGGGGCGTTGCTTAAGTGCTTCAATCAACTGATATGATTTCATGAATTACTGTTAGTAAGTTAAGTAATTTACTGCTCTTTTTAAAGCTTCTCTTACTTTAAAATAATTACATATATAAAAGATATAAAACTTATAGTTTTCCTTTATGACTATCTTTTTATTTAGATCGTACATAATTTTCGACGCTCTTTTCGAGAGTTGTTTTTAGCAAAGAGCAGTGTTAAAGTGTTTGCCCCAACCTTCATAGGAACCCTCTAGATACCGTGACAGTATCTTAAATAGAATTTCTTGGTTCTCCGAATCCCAATTCACAGCCGCACGAGCAATACTCTCACTTTTCTTTGAATGAGAAATATTATCCCATTTACAATTTTCTATATCTTCCTGAGCTGGTTGACTGACAAAAGTCAAGTTATGAATCGCTCAAACGATTTGTGGGTATCGCTTTAAGCCTCTTAGAAATTGATCTGTTCCCGCCCTCGTATTTCTTGAAGAAAGGACAGTTCGCAACGCAAATGGCTTTCACATCTGCCGGATCGATTCTTCACTCGCCACTAGAAAGCGTCGCTCGACTGCTCGAACTCACGAAAATTCTAGAAGTTTTGTCAGTCAACCAGGTACTCTGATGTGAGAAGAAGGGAGGAGCGAGGCGGGTAGGTAAGGTCCAAACTAGCTATGAGAGCTTGGACGAAGAAATCTATTACCGAGTATTTAGACAAGTCCGAGAATTGCTAGAACTGGTTTTAGTGCACGATGCCAGGAGTTCTTGGACAGTAATATATCGAGTGGAGTCCGAAGTTTCAGAGCTTTCAGGAAACTGAGCGAGCGGAGTCGTTATTCACAACAGCGCTACACGAGTTTTTGACGATGGGCTGTTGATTTTGATAATTATAATTATTCGGAAAGATTGTAACACGAGTCCACACTCCACGAGCATTTTGTCAAAATTTTCCCATCGACATCCCTACCAACAGACCTATTTGGGCTTGTACGCCCTGCTGCAACACCGAGGTCAAGAATCTGCTGGAATCGCTACTTTTGAGGGCAACAAACTTCACGTTAAAAAAAATATGGGCAACATCTGCGGGAGGTAGGCATCCGGATGAAACTCAACCCCCGCCACATTTACTTCGACCCTATCGAACAGGCTGGCAATTTTTAAAGCCATCTCCAGACTCGGAGAAAACTTGCCCGATTCAAACCCGTTCACCGCTTGACGACTTACCCCTAATTCCCGAGCAAGGTCAGATTGCGACCATTGATACCGTTTTTGAAGTTCTTTCAATCGGTTTTTCACGGCTTTATCTTTATTACTTGACATAACAAATTCGAGATTCGTCAAGCTGCACTTGACAAATGCTGTGTGCGATTTAGCGATCGCCATTCGGACTAGGGCATTCCGTCGAGATACCGAAAAACCGAAAACGAAGACCAAACCCAAAGCAGCACCTTAAAAGAATGAGACCAGTTTCGATGGCTGAATATCGATTGCTGTCAACGCTCGCTGAAAAAAAATTCGGTTAAAGGGGAAATTAAGAAATAATTAAGTTAGAGGAGACTGTATCTTTGCAATCGTGCTTTACAAAAAGATACAGTATCAGAGTCATTCCCATTAGTTACGTATCCCCCTAACTGTAAATATTCTATCTACCCATGATGCCCAACTCATCTACCCTTGACCTCCCGGCGCGATCGGACAAACCCGAAGAAGCCTGCGGTGTATTTGGCGTATACGCACCGGAAGAAGATGTCGCTAAACTCACCTATTTTGGCTTGTACGCCCTTCAACATCGAGGTCAGGAATCCGCTGGAATTGCCACGTTTGCAGGAAGCAAACTCCACGTTTATAAAAATATGGGGCTGGTTTCCCAAGTCTTTAGCGAGTCGATTTTAGCCGAACTCCCAGGGGAATCGGCGATCGGTCACAATCGCTACTCCACTACGGGTTCGAGCCACGTTGCCAACGCGCAGCCCTCGGTGGTGGAAACTCGCCTCGGCTCCCTGGCTGTTGCACATAATGGCAATATTGTCAATGCTCACCAACTGCGCGAAGAGTTGCAGCAGCATAACTGTCACTTTACCACCACCAGCGATACGGAAGCCATTGCCAAGGCGATCGGTCGCGAAGTCGATGGCGGCAAAGACTGGATCGAAGCAACGACTACGGCATTAACTCGATGTCGGGGGGCCTTTAGTTTGACCATTGCCACCCCGATCGGCATCATGGGCGTACGCGATCCCAACGGCATCCGTCCTCTCACCCTTGGGGTTCTTGAGGGAACTCCCGAACGCTACGTCCTCGCGTCGGAAACCTGCGGACTCGACATCATCGGTGCGGAGTATTTGCGGGATGTAGAACCCGGAGAACTCGTATTGCTCTCAGAAGCGGGCTTAAAATCGATCCACTGCGCCATGCAGCCAGAACCCAAACTCTGCGTGTTCGAGATGATTTACTTCGCTCGTCCCGATAGCATTATGAACGACGAAAGCCTCTACAGCTATCGGATGCGCATCGGACAGATTCTCGCCCAAGAATCCCCCGCCGATGTGGATATGATTATCGGGGTTCCCGATTCGGGGATTCCCGCTGCGATCGGCTTTTCTCGGGCATCGGGCATTCCCTACGCTGAGGGGTTAATCAAAAACCGCTACGTCGGCCGCACCTTCATTCAACCCACCCAACACATGCGCGAAGTGGGCATTCGGATGAAACTCAACCCCCTCAAAGACGTACTCGAGGGCAAGCGAGTCCTGATCGTCGATGACTCGATCGTCCGGGGAACCACCAGCCGCAAAATCGTCAAAGCTTTGCGGGATGCGGGGGCAACAGAAGTTCACATGCGCATCTCTTCGCCGCCGGTGACCCATCCTTGCTTCTACGGCATCGACACCGACAACCAAGACCAACTGATTGCCGCCACCAAATCCGTTGCCCAAATCGAGCAGCAAATTGGGGTGGACTCTCTGGCCTACCTCAGTCACGACGGAATGCTTGAAGCGACTGGAGAAAACCCCGAGAAGTTCTGTTCGGCTTGCTTTACCGGAGACTATCCCATCCCCGTTCCCGATCGGGTGAAGCGATCGAAACTGATGCTCGAAACCGCTGCCGTTCCCAATTAAGAGCTAGGGGAGAAACGGGGGAAACGGGGGAAACGGGGGAAACGGGGGAATTGAGATATCGTTTCAACACTCAGCTCCCGAAGCTCCCGAAGCCTCCCAACCTCCCGTTGCCCCCGTTGCCCTAAAAAACCCTACGCATCATCCAAGGCGGCAATTCCGGGGAGGGTTTTGCCTTCGAGCAATTCCAAACTCGCGCCGCCTCCGGTAGAAATGTGGCTCATTTGGTCGGCCACACCCACTTTTTCCACCGCTGCCACGGAGTCGCCACCACCGATAATGGTGGTGGTTCCTTGGGCGGTTAATTCGGCAAGGCTGCGGGCAATGGCTTCAGTGCCGACGGCGAATTTATCGAATTCAAACACGCCCATCGGTCCGTTCCAGAGTACCGACTTGCAATCGGCTAGGGCAGCTTGGAAAGTTTTCACGGAATCGGGACCGATATCCAAGCCCATCCAACCGTCGGGAATTTCTTCGATGCTGACGGTGCGAGAGTTAGCATCGGGGGCGAAGTTATCGGCAACCACCACATCCGTCGGCAGCAGCAAATCCACGCCTTTTTCCTTGGCTTTGGCTTCGAGGGATTTGGCCAATTCGAGCTTATCTTCTTCCACCAACGACTTGCCCACGCTCAAACCGCGAGCTTTGTAGAAAGTGAAAATCATCCCGCCGCCGATGAGGAGTTTATCGACTTTATCGAGGAGGGTATCGATCACGCCAATTTTGCTCGAAACCTTAGAACCACCGATAATCGCGGCTAGAGGCTTCTGGGGATTTTCGATCGCATTTTGCAAAAATTCGAGTTCCTTCTCGATTAGGTAACCCGCCACGCAAGTATCGATAAATTCGGTGACCCCGGCCGTGGAAGCGTGGGCGCGGTGGGCAGTTCCGAAGGCATCGTTGACGTAGACATCCGCCAAAGAAGCCAGATTTTGGGCAAATCCCGACTCGTTTTTCTCTTCTTCGGCATGGAAGCGGACGTTCTCGAGCAACAGCACGTCGCCCTTCGTCATTTTGCCGACAGCAGCTTCGGCCATTTCGCCGATGCAGTCGTCGCATTTGATGACGGATTTTTCGAGCAATTCCGAAAGGCGCTTGGCCACCGGAGTCAGGCGCATCTCTTCTTTTACCTGACCTTTGGGACGGCCGAAATGGCTGGCGAGAATCACCTTAGCGCCCTTGCCCGTCAAATCTCGGATCGTCGGTAATGCCGCGCGAATCCGGGTATCGTCGGTAATTTTGCCCGAGTCGTCGAGGGGAACGTTAAAATCTGCCCGTACCAGTACCCGCTTGCCAGATAGGTCGGATTCCGATAAATTTGCTAAAGTCTTCTTAGACACTGAAGTAGACCTCCTGAAGTCCGTATTTTCAACAATTTTTACGATTTAAAGCGATTTTGAAAGAATGCGCTCATCGGGCGGCTAAGATGGTTCTTCGCACCGTCCACAATTCTACCGGAGTCCGTGCATCGGAGTGACGATCGTGTTTAAAACAGTCGTATTTGCCCTTGATGGCAGCCGAGAATCTCGTGAAGCTGCCGAAACGGTTGCCAAACTCGTGAAAACCTGTAATAGTCGTCTGGTACTCGTGTCTGTCGTCGAACCCCCCCCATCCGAGGAGCAGCCCGATCGAATGAATTCTCCTGACGCGATCGCCGAACTCCTCAAAGGCGCTCGGGAACTCTTCGCCCAACAAGGTATCGAAGCCGAGGCGATCGAGCGAGAAGGAATGCCCTCTTTTACCATCTGCGACGTAGCCGATGAAGTCGGAGCCGACCTGATCGTCATGGGAACGCGGGGCATGGGTTTAACCGAAGACGGCGCATCGGAAAGTGTCTCCAATCGGGTCATCAGTCTGTCTCCCTGCCCGGTTTTAGTCGTTCCCTAGTTTGGGAGAGCATCGGGGGCTTCGGAAGCATCGGGGGTTTCGGGGGCAGGAGAGGAATGAATGGACGAACGGACAATTGATAATTGTCCCCTTCTGCGGACTTCTTTTTGTTTCCCCTCACCGCGTCCGGAGCGTCTTCCCCAGCTCCCGTTTCCTCCGTTTCCCCCCTGCCCCCGTTTCCCTCCCTGCCCCCGTCTTTCAAGGGAATGCTTTTCACAATTGATGTGAGTTCAAAAGTGCGAGCGTGCCAACTCCCATCAATTGTGAAAAG
>JAXHUC010000009.1:0-76481 GCA_034189805.1 Cyanobacteriota bacterium | reverse complement strand
CCCGGCATTGTACCAACGCACCGCCCCCGGTTTCGAGATCGGCTATACCGAAGCCGATGTTGCTTTAGGTCGATCGTACAAAGTCCAAACCACCGCCACCGAACTCCTCGGCGATACCCAGGGGGCGATCGACTATCTCAAAAACATGCCCAATACCACTGATGCCATCGGGACGATCGGGTTTTGCTTTGGGGGACATGTCGCCTATCTCGCCGCTACCCTCCCCGAGATTCAAGCCACAGCCTCCTTTTACGGGGCGGGGATTGCGACGATGTGTCCGGGGGAAGATCGCCCGAGTGTCGATCGCACCTCTGAAATTGGTGGAACCCTATACGGCTTTTATGGAACCGTCGATCCCCTGATTCCCCTCGAACAAGTCGATCGCATCGAAGCCGAGTTGAAAAAGTGCCAGATTCCCCATCAAATTTTCCGCTATGAGGGGGCAAACCACGGCTTTATATGCGATCGACGCGATAGCTATAATGCTGACGCTGCTGCCGATGCCTGGGAAAAAGTGTGGCAATTATTTGGCACTTTGAAAGCGGGGTGAGAAAACTGGGTGAAATCGCCCACCGTCTCAATTCTCTAGGTGACCGTATAAATCGTATACGTCCGCATCGGCAATCGTCACCGGAACGATCGAACCCAGTCGCGCCGTCCCTCGTACGTAAACCAATCCATCGACTTCCGGGGCAAATCGTGCCGAACGTCCTACTAATTCACCCGTTTGGGGATTTTCTTCTTCAATCAGGACATCTACGGTTTTACCCACCCAGGCACGGTTTCGTTTCAGGGAAATTGGCTGCTGGAGTTGCATCAGGGCATCGCGACGATCGTCCATCACCTCTTGAGGTAGGGGGTTGGGCAAATCGAAAGCGGGGGTTCCCTCTTCGGCGGAGAAGGTGAACGCGCCGACGTGATCGAATTCGTGACGGCCGACAAACTCGAGGAGGTGTTGGAAATGCGCGTCAGTTTCGCCAGGAAAACCGACGATAAAGGTGGTGCGCATCACCGCGTTGGGAAGTGCGGTTTTGATGCGATCGATAATTTCGTCATTCACCCGTCCCTGCCACGGACGATTCATCGCCCGCAGGATTTCCGGGTGAGAATGTTGGAGGGGCAAATCCAGATAGGGCAGTACGTTGGGGGTTTCCCGAATCGCGGTGATGACTTCGGGAGTCAATCCAGTCGGATAGGCGTAGTGCATCCGAATCCAGGGAATATCCACTTTCCCCAGGGCGCGCAACAGTTCGGCCAGTTGGGGTTTCCCATAAATATCGATGCCGTAGTTGGTCGTAATTTGGGAGATGAGAATCAACTCTTGCACCCCTTCAGCGGCCAGTTGTTCGGCTTCGGCAACGATCGACTCGATCGATCGCGATCGTTGATTTCCTCGCAGGTGGGGAATAATACAGAACGCACAGCGATAATTGCAGCCTTCGGCCACGCGCAGGTAAGCCACACCTTCTGAGGTGGTGCGGTAGCGAGGGGTGGTTTCGTCGGCAATGTAGGTCGGTTCTGGGGAAACTTCTTTAACTCGTTCCCCGGCTTCGACGCGCTGCACCACATCGACAATTTTGCCGTAGTCTCCCGTTCCCACCACAGCCACGGCTTCGGGGAGTTCTTCGAGTAGTTCTTCTTGGAAATGTTGGGCCATGCATCCGGTGACGATCACCTTTTTCCCCGCTTCGGCTAGTTCGACGAGCGTCCGCACCGATTCTTCCCGCGCCGCCTGGATGAAACTGCACGTATTGACGATCGCGTAGTCGGCTAATTCTTCATTACTGTCGATGCCGTAGCCAGCATTCGCGAGCAGTCCCAGCATGTGCTCGGTGTCGATGCGATTTTTCTCGCAGCCTAGGTGAGAAATGGCGATGGTTGGCTTGTTGCCCATGCGAAGTTCGATCGGGATTTTTTTGATTTTTAGCACCCGCTATCGTACCTTTATTCCCAAGGCACTGTCAAATTAACGATCTAATTTATTTTAGATTTTCGATCGGAAGTTTTTAAAAGCTTAATATTGCTCGAAAAATATTTTTTTGTAGCAAATTTCGTGTTTTTATTATCTCGATCTAATACTAGAAATTAATTTTATTTTTTTGATTAAAAAGTTCTCAAATCCTTCAATTGTACCGACCTCGAATCACTAATCCAGAAAGAATATTAAGATGAGATAACTTTTGTAAACTCGACCGTCGCCAACTTGTCTAAAATACGCTAGACTGTAGGCGATCGTCCATAAGTTTGGCGATCGCCCTTTTATCGTGTCGTCGAACGTAACCCTACAAAACTATGACCGACCTCAATCGCGGCATCATGAAATTCAAAGGAGCCGATACACCCCTGGCTGTTGCGGTTTCCACAATTATCATTCTCGGCGGAATTGGTTTTCTCCTTTGGTGGGCTTACCAGTCTGCCTATGTCGGAATTTAAAACCTACCTCATTCGTTCTCGCTCCATCCCCTAACCCGGCAACTTGTCGAGGTTCGGGAAAATTTTACGCATCTTACTCTTGATACTCGCCTCACCCTACCTGCTCGCCGCAGACGTTCAACCGCTTCTGGGGGAAGTCTGGCTCGATCTTGTCGTTCTGGCATTTATGCTACTGTTGTCGGGCTTTTTTGCCGGATCGGAAACGGCGATTACCGCTCTCGATAACTTCAAGCTGCGATCGCTGATGAAAGATGCCGGATCGTCGCGATCGATCTTCCGGCTCTTGCTCGAAAATCGGGCACGATTCATCATCACCCTCCTCGTTGGCAATACCCTCGTCAACAACCTCTCCGCAATTCTGACGAGCAATCTTTTCACCCTCTGGTTGGGAAATCAGTCGATCGGCATTGCCACGGCAGTCGTTACCTTTTTGGTGCTCACCTTCGGCGAAATTGTCCCCAAATCCGTCGCCATCAACAACGTGCTGCCGATCTTTATGATGGTGGTGCGTCCGATTTACTGGCTCTCGAAGCTCTTATCGCTCCTGGGGGTTATCTACTTATTTGAAACCATTACCCAAACTGCCATTCGTCGCTTTCAACCCAAAGACGGACAGCAAGGGGAATCCCTCAAAGATTTGCAACTGATGATCGATTTGCTCAGCGGTAAGGGCAAATTGGATTTTCAGAAGCACCAACTCCTCAATAAAGCTTTGATGCTCGATCGCCTCACCGCCAAAGACTTGGTGAAGCCGCGCATCGACATGCAAACCATCTCCCACCAAGCCACCCTCCAAGAGTTGGTCGATTTGTGTTTGGAGACGGGCTATTCCCGGATTCCAGTGCAGGAAGAATCCAAAGATCGAATCGTCGGCGTGGCTCACCTCAAACGCGCTCTGAATCGACTGACGACGATTGGGGTCGATCGCGGTAAGCAAGAAGGAGTGTTAAGCGCCGTCGATCCCCCAGTCTACGTTCCCGAAACTAAGCGCGTCGCCGACTTGCTCAAGGAAATGCTGCAACAGCGCCTACATATTGCGATCGTCGTCGATGAATACGGGGGAACGGTGGGATTGATTACCCTTGAAGATATTTTAGAAGAGTTGGTGGGGGAGATTTACGACGAGAGCGATCGTCCCCGACGACAAACGACTCGCGATGGTAACCGCCGCTCTACAACCGCTCCCAAACCTTAATTTCGCTGGGTTCAACTCGATTACGATCGCGCTCGGGAAATTTCGGCCAAACTTCGATCGGGCGGCAGGGGTTGGGTGGAAATGCTCTCGGGGGGTAGCAGCAGCGTGGATTCGATTTCCTCTCTGGCGGATGCGCTCGTGTGAGCGTCACTGTTGAGGCAATCCACAAGAAACTGATTGGCATCGTAATATTGCTGGAGGATTCTGCGCTCGGTGGCACTCCACTGCCAATCTCGACCGATCTGGCGATATTCGACAATGACGGCTCTAAATTGCGCCACCCAGCTACTGCCCTGAGTTTGCCACCAAACCCGCAGGGCTTCCTTACCCGTTTCTAAGTCCGGGAGTTGAGATTTGAGTTGGGCGATCGCATCTTTCATCGCATCTGCAAGCGGGAAGGTTCGTTCTAAATCCAGGGCAAATATTAATGCCAAGATTTCTTGAATGTTTGGATTTTCGACCAGACTTATACTGGTATTGAAGGCTCGAGCTAAGGTTAAATCTAAAGACAGATCGGGGCAGAGATCTCGCGACAATTCCACATCGATCGAGGTGGCGAGATTTAAATCGCGATCGCCAAATAACGTAAAGTAAAATCCTCGAACGGCAGCAGGTTTGTAATGGCTTTTCTCCAAGCTTTGAAGAGTGTTTGCTTTGCGCGCCAAACTAACGAGCCACATCTGAAGGCGATCGTATTTTTCGACGATCGCATCGACATTGCGCTTCATTTCTAATAGCAGAAAATCTGCCTGGGGAAGCATACTCGCCGCTAGTAATATCACTTCCTGCCAGCGAGGTTCGCTCGTATGGGTGGCTAGTTTGCACGAGGCGAGTTCTAAGGCTTCGGAGGTGGGACTGCCAATAATTCTGCGAGCGCTTAAGTATTCTTGAAACGTCAGGTGAGAAAACGAGTAAATATCTCTGGCTCGCTCGACGAGTAAACCATGTTGCAGTTGAATGGATTTTAAGACCGCTTCACTATCGAGCCATAGGGTTTCGGGATCGGGATTGGCATCGGTAAATGCGAGCAAATAGTCGCTAATAATTTGTAAAATCTCGCTCTTTTCAAAGAAATAATTACCGTTCTCGAAGGTGACGATCGCAATTTGACCGAGGAGCTTAATTTTATCGGCTCGAGACAATTTTCGGTAGGCGACATCTCGTTGAATTCCCCGAGCGTTATCCCAGCGATCGAGTAAGATATCGAGTCCGGCTTGATAGAGTTTCGATCGCTTCGTCGGAAACATTTCCCGCTCTTGAAATACCGAGCAAACTAAACTCAACAAAATTGGGGTGACGACCAGTTCTCGAATGGGCTGATTTTCTTTTTTTTGCAGTTTTTCGAGGAAAGTTTCTGCTGTCTCAATGCCATCTTCTGGAGAGTCAACAGAACTGGCAGTAAACCATTTTCTGGCAAAGCTTTCAATTTGACTTTGGGAAAAGTCGGCAATTTCAATATAGGTAAATCCGCGAAAGCGATAGGGTCGATCGGCCAAGCGGCTGGTGATAATAATTTGATTTTTATAATAATCTTTAGCGAACCGATCGATGGCGAGAATAATATCATCTTTTTCAGACTCGGGAACTTCATCAAGTCCATCTAAAAGCAATAAAATCTTGCCATGTTGCAGTAAGCTTTCAACCTTCGCGCACTCGATATTTAACTGAGTCCATTGCCGCACGATCGCTGGCACGAGACTAAAATCGCGTTCGTCTCTGGCTCGAACGGCAAACCCGCGCAGTTGAATAAAAACCGGAATGCAATCGGCTCTGTACTGTCCGCGACTGCATTCGATGGCAATGTGTTGGAGAAAGGTGGTTTTTCCCGCTCCCGGCTTCCCTAAAATCGCCAGTTTATCCGATCGCGAAACGGCTTCCATCCCCGAAACCGTTTCGTTCGCATTCTGACTGAATCCCACCCGATTTGACCCTGCTTGAGTCTGCTGTAAATCAGACACTTCCAACCAGCGCTGGTGGGATAAATGGGGGAGAATATTAACGTGAGTGTAAATGCGATCGAGCAGCAGGGGTTGCGTCATATCCAAAGAGGATTGCAACGTACCGCAAGTCGCTTGAATGGGTTCGACCAGTTGCGATCGCAGGGTAGAGACTAACGCTTCGATGGAGAGTTCGCGATCGGAACTCGCAGTTTCAGAGGACGGTGGAGAAATCGGCGGTAAGTCGGCAATTTCTTCCCAATCGAGTTCTAGGTGAAAACAAATATCGACAAAGACGTGGCGGTCGATCGGTCTCCCCGTAAAAAACTTCCAAATTGATTGGCGCGTGGATAACCCCACCTCCGCAGCGAGATATTCTTGAGTCCATCCCTTACGTTGAAAGGCACTTTTTGCCTTAGTAATTCCCGCTTCGCAGGCTTTGAGCGATCGCTTTGCCATCAATTTCGGATCGGTTCGGGTCGTCTGTGTAGTTCTATCATAATCTCGAAAGTCTGCGACCTGCGAGTCGTCCGATCTCTCGATTGGCTTTCACCGTGCGATTGTCGTACCATTTGCCTTGAGTATTGTGCTCTAACGGATTTTATCTAGATTGTAAAGTTGAAAGTTTTTTGGAGTGTAATTTCACGTTCCCCTTTTTAAAGAGAACTTTTGAAATAAAACCCATTACTACTTCGATTAAACTCTATTTCGATTGCATTCTCGATCGACATTCACAACTATTTTAAAGCGATCGAATCTCTCGCAATAACTCATAGAACGGTTCCCAATTATCTTCTGCCACGATCGGGTTCCAAATTGCTTCAATATTCGCCCTGACCAAAGAGACTTTCGGATTGTAGGTTTTCAGACGATCGCCCACTTCTTTAAATTCAGACTCTGATAAATCTTGCAGCAGCCGATAGTAAATTCGCCGCAACGGTCTAAAGATTACGGAGGGTTTTGCCTCGGCAAAAATATTATCGGCACTCTCTTGCCAAGTCGGGCTAAATTGCTCTCGCAGCTCGATAAAAAAGTCGTGATAGCCGATATCGTTTTCCTGGAGTAACGCGACCGTCACCTGGCATAATTTTCGAGCATCTTTTTCCGGCAGCGTTTCAAACCCCAGACGGCGTAATAGATACTTTTGATAAGCCTGGTGATAGCACTCGTCAAATTGAGCCAACCCCGCTTCCATCTCCGAATTCTCGATGACGGCAACTAACGGCGTTTGTAGGATTTCTAAATTCAGCTTGCCGATCGTCGGTTGATTACCGTAGCTGTAGCGTCCGTAGTAGTCGAAATAGGCGGCGGTAAACTTCGGATCGTAGGTGGGAATAAAAGCATAGGGGCCGTAGTCGAAACTCTCCCCAGTAATCGACATATTATCGGTATTCAACACCGCATGGCAGAATCCCGCCACCATCCACTGTGCCGTTAGTTCGGCCACTCTGCGGACGAGTTCCCCGTAAAAGTTGGCGTAAATTTGGGGTTTTGCCACCCTGAGATTTTCTGCCGATACTACTAGTAGATGGGGGTAGTACCATTCGATAACCTTGTCTAACAGTTCCTCGATTAAATCCGGACGGCGCAAATAGTGCAACCGCTCGAACGTGCCGAAACGAATATGCGATCGGCTAAAGCGTATCATGACGCTCGATCGGGTGGGAGACGGTTCGTCCCCCCGCCAGAGTTCTTCCCCCGTTTCCACCAAGCTCAAACAGCGAGACGTGCGCACCCCCAACCGATGCAACATCTCCGAAGCCAGCACCTCCCGAACCCCTCCTTTGAGGGTCAGCCGTCCGTCTCCCCCACGAGAAAATGGCGTTCTACCGCTTCCCTTCGTGCCGAAATCGTAGAGTTCCCCATCCGTCCCCCGCACCTGTCCGTACAAGAAACCCCGTCCGTCGCCCAAATGGGGATTGTACTCGCCGAACTGGTAGCCGTGGTACGCCATCGCCAAAAACGGGCGCACTCCCTCAAACATGCCGAAGGCTTCGACAAAATCACCACCAGACACCTGATAGGGATCGAGTCCGAGGAGTTCGAGCACGTCGTTGTTGCGAAAGCGCAGGACGTGCTGGGGAAATTCAGCAGCGGGAACGACTTCAAAAAAAGGCTCGCCAAGGGACTCGAACGCCTGTTCGTAAGTGAGATTGAGGAATGGGTTGCGGGAATTCAAGGATGGAATGGGGATGGGAGAAGGAGATGACACGGGGACGCGGTGACGCGGGGACGCGGAGAGGAGAGGCTGGGGGAGCTGGGGAAACGGGAATATTTGACGTTCATCATTCATCATTCATCATTTTTCCGAATTCCGCGCTTCCGAATTCCGAAGCTCCCCAAGTCCGAAATTAGCTCTGCCGATACGCTTCCATCCCCACACAGGAGCAGACCAAATTACGATCGCCGAAGGCATTATCGATGCGTCCCACGGCCGGCCAGAATTTCCGCTCTCGGGTCCAGGGGGCTGGGTAGGCGGCTGCTTCCCGGCTGTAGGGGCGATCCCAATCTGAGGATATCAGGGACTCGGCCGTATGGGGGGCATTTTTAAGGAGATTGTTGGCAGCGTCGGCATCTCCCGATTCGATCGCCGTAATTTCTTGACGAATGGCGATCGCCGCATCGCAGAATCGATCGAGTTCCGCTTTCGACTCGCTTTCAGTCGGTTCGACCATCATCGTCCCTGCGACGGGCCAGGAAACGGTGGGGGCGTGGAAGCCATAGTCCATCAACCGCTTCGCCACATCTTCGACGGTGATGCTGGCAGATTTTTTCAGCGATCGCAAATCGAGAATGCACTCGTGGGCGACCCATCCCGAGGTTCCTTTATAGACGATCGGGTAATAGTCTTCCAAACGCCGGGCCATATAGTTGGCATTCAAAATCGCCAGCTTCGTCGCCGCCGTCAACCCATCGGGCCCCATCATCCGAATATACATCCAGGAAATCGGTAGAATGCTCGCACTTCCCCAGGGGGCAGCAGAAATCGCCCCAATCCCCACATCCCCAACCCGAATCACCGGATGACCGGGTAAAAACGGCACCAAATGCGCCGCCACCCCGATCGGCCCCACACCGGGACCGCCCCCACCGTGGGGAATGCAGAAGGTTTTATGCAAATTCAAATGGCAGACATCCGCCCCGAAATCCCCCGGACGGCACAACCCTACCTGGGCGTTCATATTTGCCCCATCCAAATAGACTTGACCGCCGTAACGGTGGACGATCGCGCAAATCTCGGCGATCCCCTCTTCAAAGACCCCGTGGGTGGAAGGATAGGTGACCATCAACGCGGCGAGATTCTCAGCATGTTTCTCGGCTTTGGCGTGCAAATCGGCAACATCCACGTTACCAAATTCATCGCAGGCCACGGCGACTACTTTCATCCCGCACATCACCGCACTGGCTGGGTTGGTTCCGTGGGCGGATTCGGGAATCAGACAAATATGGCGATCGTCTCCCCGGCTGTGGTGGTAGGCGCGAATCGCTTGCAGTCCGGCGTATTCTCCCTGCGACCCGGCATTGGGTTGGAGAGAGACCCCGGCAAACCCGGTAATCTCCGCCAGCCAGCTTTCCAATTGCCGGAACATCTCCCGATACCCCTGCGTTTGGTCTGTGGGGGCGAAGGGGTGGATTTGTCCGAACTCGGGCCAGGTCACCGGAATCATCTCGGCGGTGGCGTTCAGCTTCATGGTGCAAGACCCCAACGGAATCATCGAGGTGGTGAGGGATAAATCCTTCTCCTGAAGGCGGTGAATGTAGCGTAGAAGTTCTGTTTCCGATCGATAGGTGTTAAAAACGGGTTGAGTCAGGTAAGGGCTAGTGCGGGCAAATTTCGGGGCGATCGGGCAGTCGATCGAGTCCAACTCCTCGAAGGTGAAGGGCAAGGTATCGGTTCCGGCAAAAATGTGCCACAAATCCACCACATCTTCCGGGGTGGTGGTTTCGTCGAGGCTAATGGCGATCGCATCTTCCCCCAACACCCGCAAGTTGATGTGCCGCGCCTCGGCAGCTTCGAGAATTGCTGACAGGGGACGATCGCCTAATGCCACCCGAACGGTATCGAAATAGGGCGCGTCACCCAGAACAAATCCTAATTGCTGCAACCCCTGTCCTAACGTTGCCGTCAACCCGGCCACCCGTCGGGCGATATTGCGAATCCCGTCTGCCCCGTGATACACCGCGTACATCGATGCCATCACCGCCAGCAACACCTGGGCGGTACAAATATTACTCGTCGCTTTGTCCCGGCGGATGTGCTGTTCGCGGGTTTGCAAAGCTAGGCGCAACGCCGGTTTGCCGTTGGCATCTTTAGAAACTCCCACCATCCGTCCGGGAATTTGCCGCTTGTAGGCTTCTCGGGTGGCAAAATAAGCGGCGTGGGGACCGCCATAACCCATGGGAACCCCAAATCGCTGGCTGCTACCCACCACGATATCCGCCCCGAACTCTCCTGGAGGTGTGAGTAAGGCAAGGCTGAGGAGGTCGGCCGCTACAGTAACAACGGCTTTGGTTTCGTGGGCTTTGGCGACGAACTCGCCGTAGTCGTAAATCGCCCCATCGGTGGCGGGATATTGCAGCAATGCCCCAAAAATGGGAGTTTCAAAGTCAAATGTTTGCCAATCGCCGACAATTACCTCAATGCCGAGGGGATTCGCCCGCGTCCTCACCACGTCGATGGTTTGGGGGTGGCAGTCGGCGGAAACAAAAAAGGCATTTGCTTTATTCTTACAAACGCCGTAACTCAGACTCATGGCTTCTGCCGCCGCCGTTCCTTCATCCAACAGGGAAGCATTGGCAATCTCCATCCCCGTCAAATCCATCACCATGGTCTGGAAATTGAGCAAAGCTTCAAGGCGACCTTGGGCGATTTCCGCTTGGTAGGGGGTGTAGGCGGTATACCAGCCGGGATTTTCGAGAATATTGCGTTGAATGACCGGGGGGGTAATGCAGCCGTGGTATCCCATGCCGAGGAAGGAACGATACACCCGATTTCGGCTGGCGATTTCTTTCAACTCTTTTAGGGCTTCATACTCGCTTTTGGCTGCGGGCAAATTTAACGCCGACTGCATCCGAATTGCTGAGGGGACGACGCGATCGACGAGTTCGTCAACACTCGCCAGACCCAGCAAGTCCAGCATCTGCCCGATGGCTTTCCCGTTCGATCCATTGTGCCGCCCGACAAATTCTCCCTGGGCTTCTAATTCTCCGGTTTGCTGGGGACGGTGACCGTTAGAGGAAAGGTTCTCCCGATCGGATTGTGCGGCTGGGGAGGAAACCGAGGGATGGATATCGAGCATAAGAGGTGGAATGGGCGAGCGAAAGGGACTCTGTAGCATTTAGTCTCAGGCATCTGGGTAAAGACGTACCCAAACGCAAGTTTATGCAATATACCTTAACGGAAATGTCACCTTCTTTACCACTCGATATTTTTACTTCAACGTTTGCAACAAGTTTACACAATTAGAAACGAGGCAGATGGGGAAACAGGCGTTGGAGGACACAGAAGATGAAAGAGAATTTTGCATTACTCTCCCCCATCTCCCTCACCTCCCCCATCTCCCCCATCTCCCCAGCCCCCTCTCCCTAATCGTCCCCCTCCACCTGCGCGCGATACTCCTCGGCCGTGAGGGTATCTTCGAGTTCGTCGTCGGGATTATCGAGGCGGACTTTAATCAACCATCCCTCACCGTAGGGATCTTCGACGAGTTGTTCGGGAGATTCGAGGACGGCTTCGTTGCGATCGATGACCGTTCCCGATACTGGCGCGTACATATCTTCGACGGCTTTCACCGATTCCACCGAACCGAATGTCTCTCCTTGTTCTACGGCATCCCCCGATTCGGGCAATTCCAAAAACACGATATCTCCGAGTTCTTCCACGGCAAAGGCACTAATACCAATCGTGGCGATTTCGCCATCCAAGCGTACGTACTCGTGGGAATCTTGATATTTCAAGTCTTCGGGATAGTCAACCATGCTACATCCTCACTTTGCTGACTAGGGTATAGAGTAATTAAACTAACTTACAATCCCTTGGGGCTTATGAGTAAAGAGTTTAGAGAATTCATCCAAAAAGTGGGTAGTGGCACTCACACCAGCAGTGACTTAAGTCGCCAAGGGATTCAAGCGGCAATGCGGATGATGTTACAACACGAAGCAACGCCCGCTCAAATTGGCGCGTTTCTGATCGCCCATCGGATTAAGCGTCCCACCCCAGAAGAGTTGGCCGGGATGTTGGATGCTTACGATGAGTTGGGGCCGTGCCTCGAGTCCCTGCCTCCAGAAAATCGTAACGAGTGGCAAAACCGGGTGACAGTACTCGGCTGTCCCTACGACGGGCGATCGCGTACTGCCCCAGTCACCCCAATTACCGCTTTGATTTTGGCGGCTGCGGGAGTTCCGGTGTTGATGCACGGAGGCGATCGAATGCCCACCAAATACGGTATCCCCCTGACGGAAATTTGGCAGGGATTGGGGGTTGACTGGACTCGGCTGAGTCTCGATCGCACTCAGGAGACGATCGCCACGACGGGACTGGGGTTTGTATACCTACCCAAACACTTCCCCCAAGCCGCCGATTTAACCCCCTACCGCGAGCAAATTGGCAAGCGACCCCCGATCGCCAGTTTGGAACTGGTCTGGACTCCTTACGCCGGTTCGACCCATTTGGTGGCGGGTTTCGTTCATCCCCCGAGCGAAGAGCGATTCCAAAACACCTTGGAACTGAGGCAGCAGAACTGTTACACCACTGTGAAGGGATTGGAGGGCAGTTGCGATTTGTCTCGTTCTCGCACCGCCATTATCGGTCTGTTCGGCTCGATGGTGGGAGATAAGCCGCCCACGTGGGAACGGTTGCACCTTCGCCCAGAAGACTACGGTTTCGGTGGCAAAGACGTACCCTTAGAGTCGGAAGAACAACTCATTGAAGATTTGCAAGCTATTATCCGAGGCGAATCGAGCGAACTGGCGAAATCGGCCATTTGGAATGGGGGATTTTATCTATGGCGGTGTGGGGTTTGCCCGACATTGAAGTTAGGTTTGGACAAAGCGGAACTGTTGTTAACGCAAGGCGTTGTTGCCGAAAAACTCCAAGAAGTGGGCAAGTCAATCGGTGGCAAATGACGGATCGAGCGATCGCGATCGAACAGGTAAGATTTCTAGGAGAATCTAACGCAATCGAGATGTTCGTACGCTCCTGACGCGCTGCGCTAACGCACTATCGATCGCTTGAAGAAACTGCCTCGCAGACTTTCATCGTATCGATATACTGGACGAATTTAACGACTTTGCCATTTTTCAACGTCCAAACCGATGCCGTGGGTGCTGCCATACTTTTGCCCGTTGCTTTGTAGGTTCCCCGATCGACACCCAACGTGACGATCGTCTCTCCCGCATCGAGAAACTCATCTACGCGAGCGGTAAAATTTTCCCACTCCGCGCCAATTTTTTGAAAGACTCCAGCAAGTACCGCATCCCGCCCGATAAACGTACCGCCATAGGGTAATTTTTCTGATTCGTGCCATTCCACATTCGGATCGAGAATGTCGAGAATTGTATCGATTTGACCGTTCTCGAAAGCTTGGTAAAGAGTTTTGATAATATCGAGATTATTCATCGGATGAGTGGCAAAATTGGGCTGCAATCAATGTTAATGTCCCCCGATCGCCCTTTTCGAGTCAAATGCGATCGCCTCGCCTCCGTCCGATCTACTTGCAACTGCCAGCATGAGTCAACTCAACATTCTGATTCTCGCCGGGGGCAAAAGCTCCCGTATGGGACAAGATAAAGCCCTCGTACCTTGGGATGGAGTCCCTTTATTGCAGCGGGTGTATCGAGTAGCTGCCGAGTGCGATGCGCCGATTTGGGTGATGACTCCGCGATCCGATCGCTATCGAGACATACTCCCATCCGACTGTCAGTGGCTTTCGGAATCGCAACCCGGACGCGGCCCCCTTGTCGCCCTCTCTGAAGCCCTATCCCAGCTTTCTGGGGATTGGATATTGCTGCTGGGGTGCGATCTACCCTTGCTAGACGCGGAGATTTTGCGAGATTGGATTTCCCGCCTCGACGAACTTCCGGCATCGGTGCTGGCGATGGTTCCCCAACAAGACGAAGGGTGGGAACCCCTGTGCGGCTTCTATCGGCGCGAGGTACAACCTCAGTTAGAGCAATTTCTGGCAACGGGAGGGCGATCGTTTCAAGCGTGGCTGCCGCAAATTTCCGTGCATCCCTTAGCTGTTGGCGAGGCGGAAGCGAAGATGTTGCAGAACTGCAACGCACCGGAAGATTTACCCGATTCCTCTTCGTCTGTTAAAACAAAGATCGATCGAACGATATGACAATAAAATATCTGTTCGAGTGGGGAACGGCTACTAGAATACATTGTGTGGTGCGACCGTAGAATCCCGAAATATTTGGGGCAGTAGTACCCCAACTCACACCACGCTCGACGAGATGGGATAGCGAGATCGTGTCAAGAGTCATTTGGAATAGAGAAAAGGGGTAATTTTTGAGCTTTGTGGAGCCAGGAAAGTCACCCCTTCAGACTCCAGAATAGACCTCCTGCATTAATAGTGGTTACTTTGAAAAAAGAGGGTAATTTTTGAGCTTTGTGGAGCTAGGAAAGTCACCCCTTTAAACTCCAGAATAGACCTCCTGCATTAATAGTGGTTACTTTGAAAAAAAGTGGGTAATTTTTGCCTCAAACCCTTATGCAGCAATAATTCTAGGTCGAAATAATGAAAACTTTACAATCACAGGGGTTTCAGCCCAGAGCAAACGCATCTAAATTCTAGAAGTCTGACTCAGAAGAAATTTCACAACCAGTTAGTAACAATACTCGATCGACACATCTCATATCTGGTCGGCACTTCACAATAAAATGCGTTTGCCCTGGTTTTAGCCAGTTTTAGAGAATTGACCTAGATTCTAGTCTCAGCAAAGGTTTTAGCCATTTTGGGGAGAAAAAATTATCAAAGTATCATTACTAAGATATAAAAACCGATGCCCCTTTTTTACTCTGAGAAAATATGTCAAACTCTTGCAGGCTATAGCTTATAGCTTGCAGTTAGTTAATTTTAGACCTCAACTTGTTCTGAGAGCAAAAAAAATTCTATGTATCCCTTGTCATATTTGGGATTGAGACAAAAAGTACACCAATTTTTATAAATGTACCATTACTCACGTCCCATTTAGCGTCTTGCGAAATTTTTAAAAGTGGTGTACCTTGACACCCAGAGAAGCGATTCAGGTGTTGCTAAACAGAGCAGCAAATAGATCGGTATTGTGGATAAATTGTGGAGAAATGGTGTAGAAGTAACGAGACCAGTACCGAATAAGTTGATAGAAGTGGATTCGTTACTGAAAAAAATTCGTGCATCTTACTTAGTAGTGCTTCTCAATCGATGACCTTTGTTACTTGACTTTGAACAGCTTTCCGGCTGATATTAGCTATCATCAAAATATTTTGTCTTGTTTTGATGGACGAGTCTTAGCTTTCCTGCCGGGATAACTTTGAAGTCTAAATGTATTTCTTTAACTGCCACGTTATTGGAACAGTCACCCTCTCCTCTGATTCAGAGTCAGAGTCAATATAGCTTGTGTAAGCTTTTGGGAAGTTGAGTTGTTCGCTTTAACGATAGATATTGAGGACTCTTAACTCAAACTTGAGTCTGATTTCTGATACTTCGACTTTGTGCTGAGATCCGATCGCGATCTGAGTAATAGGACTCTTGACTCAAACTTGAGTCTAATTTCTGATGCTTTGACTTTGTGCTGAGATCCGATCGCGATCTGAGTAATAGGACTCTTGACTCAAACTTGAGTCTAATTTCTGATGCTTTGACTTTGTGCTGAGATCCGACTCGATCTGAGCAATCTTAAACGTCTTGTTTGTCTAACAAATTCAATTCAATTGACTGAGGTCTTTTCATGAAAAAACTAACAGCTTATTTGATGGCTGTACTGTTGGGAATTGTCTGTTTATTTTTCAATCCCAATTCAGCTCGAGCTGGCACATTTGAATGTAGTGCAGATGACTTTGCCACCAATCCTGCCAACGGACATACGTATTGCTTAACCAGTCCGGGAAAGTGGAGCCAAGCTAATGAAGAAGCCATTGCCAAAGGCGGAAATTTAGTCACCGTCAACGACTCAGCCGAACAAGATTGGTTGTTAGAAACCTTCGGCAGTAGCCGCCTTTGGATCGGTTTCACCGATGAAAAAAACGAAGGAAGTTTTGAATGGAGCAGTGGGGAAACATCATCCTATACCAACTGGCTACCGGGCGAACCCAACGATGGTAATTGTAACGGCAATGAAGACTACACCGTTATCAATGGATGGGGTTCCGATGGCGGCTGGAACGATTTAATCGATGATGGTTTTTGGCAAGATTGCAGCGAAACTTCTCATTTTTGCCGTCAAGAAAACACTCCTCAAAGCGTTCCCCCAGTTTGTCAGATCGGGTTCCAAATCGTACCGGGAATTGTCGAAATTCCCAGTACTCCGGTGGCTTACAATGGTTCGATTAATGGAGTCAAGTGGAACGACCTCAATGGTGATGGCATTCGGGATAGCATTATTCAAGGCGAGAAGCCGGATGTCGTCATGGTTGTGGATTTATCCTGGAGTACGATTTTAAGCGAGTTTCAGGGTAGCCCAGTGGGTGATGTCAATGGAGATGGAGCGCCCAATGAAATTTTGGATGCGGAACTTGCTGGATTTATCGCTTTAAATCAGCAGCTAATCGACCAAGGATTCGGCGAGACAGCACAGGTCGGAATCGTTCTATTCTCGATTAAAGGACATCAGGTTGATATGGACCCGTCTACTGCGGGCAAACAGTTAGTCACGAATCCTGCCGCCGACAAGAATGGTAATGGCATTCCTGACGTAAAAGAGCTACTCTCTCAAATTAAAATCGCTCGCAACTATCCACGAGGTCCTTATCAAGCCTATGTGGGTCAAACTCCTACTTCAATCGGTGGATGCTACATCGGTCGCCGCTGTCGCCAGCCAGCAGGAGGAACTAACTACGAGCCAGGTTTGCAGTTAGCTCAGAATACTTTTCAAGCGGTGCAAACGCCTTCTGGTGAAGCAAATATTATCTTCCTCTCCGATGGTGTCCCTGGTGGAGGTCTAGAAGGGTCGCGAAACTTCCAAATCTACCAAACAAATTACGTTGACGAAGTTGACAGTTTAAAAGCAATCGATGCCAATATCTCTGCATTTGGTGTTGGTGAAGGAGCATCACTTACCCCGTTACAAAAGATCGATCCAAAGGCGACGATCTTTACCACCACTAACGAACTGTTGAATGTCTTTAGTGGTTTAGATAGTGGTAGCAGCAGTTCGACGGTAGCCGGAGGCTTAGAACCGGGTTTATCGGGTGTTACTGTTTATCTCGATCTGAATAATAACGGCGTACTCGATAGCGACGAACCAACTCAAGTTTCAGACGATCGCGGTCTGTATCACTTTACATCTTTACAGCCCGGTAGTTACATCGTGCGCGAAGTACTTCCCTCTGGATTTAAACAGACGACTCCAAAAGATGGGTCGATCGAAGTCACTTTGGGTGCAGATGAAACTGTCAACAATATTAACTTTGGAAATCTCAAAGAGTAAATATTGCTGACTATTAATGAGGAGCGCACATCTGTGCTCCTCATCCAATTCATTAGGATATCAATGACATGACCACCCCACTCAAATTTAGTCTTCTTCTAGAAAGACTTCACGACTTCATCATGGGGTGAGTCATTCATCTATAAGTCAAAGACAATCTAGGCTTCTACCACGACCTTTTCCCTGTCACGATCGCTGCAACCCTAATTTTAGAAATTCGGGTAGATCGACTGACACTTTGGGTGCAACAAGAAACTCTTTTTGAGATCGAACATATCGCTCGACATTTGCTTTTAAAGCAACTGAAATCCACCTATTTTTCTTACGCGCCCATCTCCATGTTGAAAAACCTTGAATTTATTGCTTTTTTCTTGCTGGCAAACTCAGGAACAACACTACTCTACCTCTTCATTAATCCAGAGATTGACTATATTTTGTATATTGTATCCGTGGCAGCTATCGTTCTTTTTGCTAGCATTAGACTCCTCGAACATTTGATTTCACTTCCCACAGAATTTAACCAGTCAACTTCTACTTTAAGCCCAAATTATTCTTCTTCACACTCACCTGCCAAACTGAATCAGTTTACCGTCATTATTCCAGCATACTTACCTGCCGAACAAGATATTATCTTAGAGACCATCAACTATTTTATTTCTCTCAAACTTCCCTTCGACATTATTTTGGCTTACAACACGCCCAAAACACTACCCATAGAGAAACAGATTAGAAAATTACCCATTCGATCGTTTAAAGTTCCGAATAGTAGTTCAAAAGCAGAAAATATAAACTATATTTTGCAACGAATAACGACGCAATACGTGGCTATTTTTGATGCCGATCACGCTCCACTATCTGAGAATTTTTCTAAAGCTTTGTACTGGTTGACAAATGGCTATGATATCGTTCAAGGTGCTTGCTTACCTCTACCAAACTCACCCTTAGCACAGTTTTTAAGTGTTGAGTTCAACCAAATGTATAATATTAACCATCTTGCTCGACCTAGACTCTGGGGATTTGCCATTTTTGGCGGATCGAATGGTTATTTTAAAACCAAAGTACTCAAACAGCTATACTTTGATTCAACAATGCTCACAGAAGATATAGATCTTTCCTTAAGAGCTTTGTTAAGTCATGTAAAAATTTACTTCGATCGAACGATTGTTAGCTACGAAAGAGCACCGCAAAACATAAAAGAACTTTGGAAACAGCGCGTTCGTTGGTCTCAAGGATGGCTGCAAGTGAGTTGCAAATATGGAAAGCGTATTCTTTGTGCCGACTCTCGTGAGTTTTCCTACCGACAAAAAATTGGGTTGTTGTTACTTCTTCCCGTCAGAGAGTGGGGACAATTTATTTGTTTACAAACGCTACCTTTAGCGATTGCGATGTCGGTTCAGCTTAATAGTTGGAGTTGGGTCAATATTTGGCTAGTCACTTTTATTGTGTTGCTGACATTTTTATTAGTAGAACCACTGTGGGTGGCGATCGTGAGAGATCGAAATAGTGCTAACTGTACCTGGTTTATTATTTATGCACTTTTGAGTCCCTTTTATATGTTATTTCTAAAAGTTGTAACTTTATATGCTTACTTTCGAGAAATTCGAGGCAGTCGCCATTTTGAAGTCACTTGTAAAGCTGGTGTTACTTATAAGACAGATTTGGTATAACATCACGACTCTGTTGCCGCTAACATTTTTCCAAAGATAAAGAGTTACACTCAAGGGGTGACAAGGTAGATGAAACCCTCTTCCCCTCCTCTTGGCAACTTTTGTCCTGTACTTAGCCTGTACTTAGGCGATCGCCCCTCCCTTTACAAAATAATGAGAATAATTTCTATACTGGGAGTATCGTTCCGAGCGGTGCATCTAAGGGCATGTAAGTTCAATCCCAGGTACTTCTCAGGGAAAATTCAGAGCGGCAGTTTATACTACCTATGGCGCGAATAAAGGTAAAGAGCGCCGATCGCCATTCAAGACATGTTTGACTCACAGGAAATTGGAATGACTGACACGGTTGCAACTCCAAAACTCACCCCATCGAATTCAACAGCATATAACATCGAAGAAGCGGTACTCGAACGGTATCAAGCCGGGGCGCAACAACCTCAAGCGAGTTTATGCTGTCCGACAGACTACGACGGTCGGTATTTGGAATTGTTACCCCAAGAAATCATCGAGAAAGACTATGGTTGTGGTGACCCGTCCCGCTACGTCGGCGTTGGCGAAACGGTCTTAGATTTAGGCTCGGGTGGAGGAAAAATTTGCTACATTCTCTCTCAAAAAGTGGGCGAATCCGGTCGGGTTATCGGGATCGACTTTAACGATGATATGTTGAATCTCGCTCGGAAATACCAGCCCGAAATGGCTGATAAAATTGGATATAAAAACGTTAATTTTGTCAAGGGAAAAATCCAAGATTTAGCCCTTGATTTAGATCGAGTTCAAACCTGGCTGACCGAAAATCCGATCGCCACCTTAGAGCAAGTCTCTGAGTTTGAGGCGTATTGCGATCGCCTGCGACAAGAACAACCTTTAATTCCCTCCGATAGCGTCGATGTCGTCGTATCGAATTGCGTCCTTAATTTAGTTCGACCTCAAGATAAGCAACAGCTTTTCCAAGAACTCTATCGAGTTCTCAAACGAGGCGGTCGAGTTGTAATTTCCGATATCGTTTGCGATGAAGAACCGACTCCAGAAATGATAAACGATCCCGAACTTTGGAGCGGTTGCCTTTCGGGAGCCTTTCGAGAAGATACCTTCTTAAAAATGTTTGAGGAAGTTGGATTCTACGGCATTGAAATTCTCTCTCGGCAGGAAGAACCCTGGCAAGTCATCGATGGAATTGAATTTCGATCGCTGACGATTCGTGCTTTTAAAGGGAAAGAGGGAGCTTGCTGGGAACGAAATCAAGCCGTCGTTTATAAAGGGCCCTGGAAACAAGTTCGCGACGATGACGGGCATGTTTTCGATCGGGGTCAGCGTATTGCGGTTTGCGATAAAACGTTCCAAATTTTAACCCAGCCCAATAGCCCCTATCGCGAGGAAATGATTCCGATTTTACCTCACGCAGAAATTCCCTTGGAAGAGGCAACAGAATTTAGTTGTCAGCACAATAGCATTCGCGATCCTCGAGTGACGAAAGGTGTTGAATATCGCGAAACTCGCACGAATGATACGGCAATTTGTAGCGAAGATAGCGGCTGTTGTTAACTCAGTATTGAATCCGATCGCCAAGACTTGAGGATAGCTCGAGATCGACTTGTTCGTCCAGGATGGATAGTTCGATAATGAAAATGAAATAAATCTGTTCGTTATCCAAACTTTCTACCTTTCGATCGCCGATATCGATCGTTAGATTGACTTGGGCGATCGAATGCGAATAATTGCTGAAAGCCGATCGAACTTATCCGAGCGCGGCTAACTCTAGAAGGTGGAAAAAATCATGCAATCAATTTCCGATCTTAAAATTACCCCTTTCCCAGAAAAGCTAGGTTCTCCCCTAACAAAAAAACAGATTTCGGTTTTGCAAATTAACCTGGGAAAAATCTGTAACCTCGCCTGCACCCACTGTCACGTGGAAGCCGGCCCCAAACGCACCGAAGAACTTTCCCCGGAAGTTTGCGATCGCCTCATCGAACTCATCCATCGATTCGACAGTATCGAATCCGTAGATTTAACCGGAGGTGCGCCGGAGATGAACTACGGCTTCAAACCCCTCGTCGAAGCGGCGCGAGAAACCGGAAAAGAGGCGATCGTTCGTACGAACTTAACGGTTTATTTCGTACCGGGATACGAAGAAATGCCCGAGTATTTTGCCCGCCATCAGGTGCGAGTAGTCGCCTCGCTTCCCTGTTACAAAGCCGATAATGTCGATAAAATGCGAGGCAATGGCGTGTTCGACGAATCGATTCGGGCATTGCAATGGTTGAATCGTTTGGGTTACGGACGCGACCCCAATCTGGTGTTGGATTTGGTGTTCAATCCCCAAATTCCCAAATCCCTCGAACAGTTCGCCCTCGCCCCGAACCAGGTCGATCTCGAGAAAGATTATAAAGCCTATCTCGACGAGCATTTCGGGATTGATTTCAATAACCTATTTGCGATTACCAACATTCCTATCGGACGCACGAAGCAGTTTCTCCAGCGGCAAAAACTCGATCGCGCCTACACGAAATTTCTCGAAACCCATTACAATCCCGGCACGGTGGAAAACCTGATGTGTCGCAACGAACTCTCCATCGACTATCTGGGGAACGTCTACGATTGCGACTTCAATCAGATGGAAAATATCCCCGCCAGACTACCCAACGGAGAGGTTCTCACCGTCGCCAAACTACTAGAATTGGGCAGCTTGGACGTTATTGAAAAAGTCGCCACCGCATCCTACTGCTACGGGTGTACGGCGGGGTCGGGTTCGAGTTGTGGCGGAACGCTGGTGTGAAAGGGAACGTGAAGCAGATCGGACTTCGAAAACGCGGGAAATCGTTCTACATGCGCTTGGGTTTGGCGATTGTCGTGGTGGCGTGCGCGGTTGTCGTGGGTCACCTTTCCCCCAGTTCGTTCTTCGATCGAACGACACTGATGGAACACCTGTGCAGTTGGGGTTCCGTGGCGTTTGTCGGATTTATCCTACTGCATGTCGTTCTCACGGCCGTCGGGATTCCGGGAACGGTAATGACGGTCATTGGGGGAACGGTTTTCGGACTGGTTTGGGGAACGGTTCTCTCGGTGGTGGGGGCGACTCTGGGGGCAATTGTGGCGTTTTGGATCGCTCGCTGTCTGTTTCGAGATTGGGCCGAGAGTCAGTTCGGCAGTCACAAAATATTACACCGCTTCGATCGAGCGGTGCGCCAACATCCCTGGTCTTTCGTCTTTACCGTACGCTTCGTCCCCATTTCCCCCTTCAACTTGGTCAATTTTCTCTTCGGTTTGACTTCCGTTGGCTGGGTTCCCTATTCTGTTGCCACATTTGTGGGCATCGTTCCGGGGACTCTGGCTTATACCTGGCTGGGGGTGGTGGGTCTTGAAGCCATCTCGGGAGGCGATCGCCTTCCTTTGATGCTGGCTTTAGGGTCGATCGCTCTGCTCTCGGCACTACCTGCAATCCTGACAAAAAAAGCTCGCTAAACCGTTTGGGTTAGCTGGTAGCGCGAACCTGAAGCTGCATTTTTCTCGACCACACCCAATTTTTATAGGCTTCGTGTTCGACTTTAAACACCTGAGAATTCAAACTGGCGATAATTTCTTGACCTTGCTGGGTCACTTCCAGATGTCTCAGGGCTGTTTGAATCAGCGGAAATACCACATTCCAGTAAAAGTCAGGATAGCCTCGCCGCAAATCTCCAGGGTGCTCGTACCCTAACGTTTTGTTCGTTCCCGTTTCTTCAAACTCGTAGAACAGGGCGCTAATCTTGTGCAAGTAGCGCGGGTCTCCCAGTTGTCCGATCAAGTCTGCCGCTCTTAACAAACCGGGAAAATCTGAGGTGTCCCGATGCAATTCTCCGGCGGGGACGGGAAAACGGGTAAGTTCGATGAGAGTTTGAATGAAATTCGTATCGAGCAGCTCGTGACCCGCGAAACGTTCTTGGATGAAGCGCTTGCCGCGATCGACATGGTGGGGGGTGAGGCTGGCATCGGTTGCGCCCGGTGGTAGGGAAACGACGCGATCGCCAATACCGGTTGCGTACAAGCCATCGGCCGCCGAATCTTGCCGACATACCCCTTTGACGTAGCCGACATCGTGACATAAAGCGGCAATGGTAAAGTGCAACCACTCCTCTGGAGAAATACCCCCTTGAGCGATATGCTTGCCGCGCAAGATTTCTTGTCCGACTAACGTTACGAAAATCGTATGTTCGACGTTGTGATAGAGGGCATCGCTATTGGCAATCTGTTCGAGTGCCATGCGACCTATCCAGGCAATTAACTCTGTATAAGCCCGATTGTAACTCCCGTAAATATGATGATAACTATCTTGCAAACAAGTAATAAAGTTATCGATCGCTAGTCGCGTTGGATTATACATATCGATTGCGTACCCCAATCTGTCAGAACGGTCAGCTTACCCTAAAGCCATATCAAGAGTTTGGCATAGATTTTATAAAGATGGAACCAGGAAAACTCATGGATTTTTGAGATTTCTGTTAGCTTTTTACCGCTTTAATCACTCGCAAAATAATCTTGTTTTTCGACCTCATAAAATCTCAGGAAATCTCAGGAACATTCTGAAGTTCTATTGAATCTCCATCGAGATTGAGGTCGATCGGCTCCGTAAAAATTCAGATTTATTGTTAAAGGTTTACAACAGATTTACTAGAAAATACTGAGGTCGGGTGGGAACAGCTGAAAAATTGAGTGAAGAGCCACTCCAAGGCAGAGCGAGCGTCAGAACTTGTCCTTTAGCAGGATTCCTCGGCGCGATCGGGTCGTTCTCCGATAAAGCTTGGATTTGGTGCAGTGGATGTCAGATGAGGAAAGATTGCTGTAGAATTAAACGATCGCGCGTTCGGCGTTCGGGGTTGAACGAAGGTAAAGTTACAAATTTCTCAAGCTTAGAATGTATCCGGATTTAAACCCCACCCACGATCTAGTCACATTAATTCCGTCGTGATGGATAGACAAACGGCATTAGAGTTTATCGATCGATTAACATTTGAGAGGACGGGAAAACATTTAAACGACCTCGAACGAAAAGTATTTCTCGGTTCTTGGGACGGTAAAACCTATGAAAAAATTTATCCGACCAATCCTCAATATGTTGAAAAGGATGTGGGCTACAAGCTCTGGAAAAAACTTTCCAATGTCTTAGGGGAAAAAGTCAAAAAGAAAACCATTAAAGGGGCGATCGAACGAGCGTGCAGTCATGGAAATGCCCGAATTATTACCTCGATCGACCCCGAAAACAAAAGCCTCGTACCACCCGATCGACTGTTTATTTCCCATCGAGAAGAAGAACCGGATTTAAGTCTGGCCCTCGAACTCAGTCGAGCCACCATTCAGGCTGGATATTCCACGGCTCTGAGTCGAGATGCAACCCGTTCGAGTCCAGATGAATTGGTCAAAATCGACGAACAATTACAACAGTGCGATTACTTCATCTTGCTTCTGTCTCCCCCCTCAGACGGCAGCGAGATGACCATCGAACAGTTGCGACGCATCAAAGAATTGCGAGATGCTCGCACCACATCGAAGCCCATTGCGATCGCCATTCGGATCGGCTGTCCCTCGCATTTTCCCCTCAACCACGATCTGCGAGAATATCTCCACCACAGCTATCAATACGAATGGCACTCCAGCGCAGATACCCCGGAACTCCTGCGCGGGGTTTTGAATTTACTCGCTCAAAATGGCAGCGCACCGCCACCGATAACCTTGGATTCGAGCGGTGACAATCGCGAAAATCCGGCGATTTTCGATTCTCGACCGCTACCAGTTGCCGAACCCGAACTCCCCAGCGGACAAGTGCGTTTGGCCAGCGCCTTTTATATCGAGCGATCGCCCAACGAAAAACTCTGCTACAAAGAAATCGCGACTCCCGGCGCTCTCATCCGCATCAAAGCCCCCCGGCAAATGGGCAAAACCTCCCTGATGGCCCGCATTCTCTACTACGCCAAGGAACGAGGATATCGTACCGTTCCCCTCAGCTTTCAACATGCCGACACGGCGGTTTTTACCAATTTGAACCAATTGCTTCAGTGGTTTTGCGCTAAAATTTCCCGCAAGCTGCGCTTGCCCTATCAAGTGGACGAGCGGTGGAGCAGTTTTTTTGGCAGTAAAGACAACTGCACGGCCTATTTTGAAGATTGTTTGCTCTGCGACACCGATGCGCCTTTGGTGTTAGGTTTGGATGAAGTCGATCGAGTTTTTCAACATCCGAAAATTGCCGATGACTTTTTTGGTTTGCTCCGCGCTTGGTACGAAGAAGCCGGATACGGCGACGGCAACAGCGAATTGTGGCAGAGGCTGCGCTTGGTGGTCGTCCATTCCACAGAAGTGTACGTTCCCCTCAACGTCAACCAATCTCCGTTTAATGTCGGACTTCCCATCGAACTACCGGAATTAAATGCCGACCAAGTGCGAGATTTAACCCAACGCCACGGACTCCAATGGTCGCAAACCCAAATCTCGCAATTGATGGGATTGGTGGGAGGACATCCTTACCTGGTGCGATTAGCGCTGTATCACATCTCCCAACATCAGCTCACCCTACAAGACCTATTGCAAACTGCCGCCACGGAAGCCGGACTCTACGGCGATCACCTACGCCGCCATCTCTGGAGTTTGCAGAACCACCCGGAGTTAGCGAGTGCTTTCGGTTGTGCCACTGCCAGTCCGACGGCTGTCGAACTCGAATCGGCGATCGCCTTTAGGTTACACAGTATGGGGTTAGTTCACTTACAAGGTAACTACGCCATGCCGCGATTTGAACTCTATCGGCAATATTTTGTCGATCGTTTGGGGAAAGGAATTAAAAATTAGAAATTCGTCTTAAAAAGTTGAACGGGACGGAAACCGACACCGCTCACTTTTCGCAAAATGCAAAATTAACTCGACCTTACTTGCGATCGAGCAGGCGATCGATTTTGGCTTCTAATTCCGATTGACTCAAAACCGTCAAAATAAAAACCTCCTGGACGGTTTTTCCCTGGCGGGCAATCAACTTGTATCCCCCGCGAATCGGTACGGAAACGCGCAACTTTAATTTCGGCGTATGACCTTTCACTCGTCCGATGACTCCTGGGGTAATCGTCTGAATGCCTTCGATTTTGGTAAGGCGCTCCAAAATGGGAATCAAACCGGGAATGTGGGTTGAGTGATTGCGCACTAACCGACCTGAAGAAGGCTTATTCATAGCGAACGAAATAGGAACGGGCAAAAGTCAGAAGAAGAAGCACGGTTGGGGTTCGAGCTTCTCATACACATCAAGTACATATTCAGCGTACATCAAGCGTCATGACCAACCGATCGATGAGAACGTACGTCACCCAAACTGGGGTCGAGGTTTAACGATCTGAGTTCGAGTTCGCGCGCGCGGTGACGATGGCTCCAGTCTGTCCGCGTATTTTCACTTCGTAGAGCGCTTGTTCGATGCTATTGAGGAACTCTTCGGGAATCCGAGCGCGCTCGGGAACAGTTGTCCCCACCCCAAAGCTGAGGGTAAATCGATCGCCTCCAATTTTTCTCACGGCGACTTGGAGCGCTTCGGCAACGTCAATCGCCCCGCGCTCGGTGGTGTTAGGTAAAATCAGAGCGAACTCGTCACCGCCGTAGCGAGCCACTAAATCCGCAGGACGATTGAGAGCCTCACTCATTGCACTCGCAATTTGTCGGAGACACTCATCTCCCGCTTGCGGGCCGTTATTTTCGCTGTAGTCCCTGAATCGATCGATATCGCACACGATTAAGGAGAGAGGCAACTTTTCTCGCGCCATCCTCAACCATTCTTGACGCAAGTAAGTATCGAATTTTCCCCGATTGGCAACTTGGGTCAAACCATCGATATCCGTAAAGCGCTGCAACTCCTGGTTGGCGGCTTGGAGCGCCTGATTGGATCTTTGCAAGGCTTGGTTGGCTTGTTGGAGCGCCGTTTCAACTTGTTTGCGATCGTGAATTTCCCCTTTGAGCTGCTCGTTTTGACGTTCGAGCTGCTGCTGTAGCCGGCGGATCGTCAGTTGATTCTCCACTCGGGCTAGGACTTCCTCAAATTTGACGGGTTTTGTAATATAGTCTGCCCCCCCAGCTTGGAAGGCGCGCACGATATCGATCGCTTCGTTGAGGGCGCTCAGAAAAATAACGGGAATCGAACGGGCGCTCTCTAACTGTTTGAGTTGCTGGCAAACTTCGTAGCCGTCGAGATCTGGCATTCTCACATCGAGCAATATCAGATCGGGCGGATTCGAGCGAGCCGCATTTAAAGCAATTTGACCGTCAATGGCTCGGCGGACTTCATATCCCTGCTCGATGAGAAGCGTTGATAAAAAGCGCAGATTTTCAGGTCGATCGTCCACGACGAGGATACTTCCTTTCATTGACCAAAGCGGGCGGTAATGTATGGGATGCACTACCCATCTAAGCTCTAACTCCCCAATAAACGTGCGCTCGATGGGTTATCGATCGGCTTTTTTGCAATATTGGGGTCGTCAAGACCCAGAATTCCTGGCTGGATTTTGACCCGATCGCGATCGCGGCTACTACACCCTAGAAAAGACTCAAAGCTTATTGGCAATACTCGAACTGTTGGCGGGCGATCGCTGTACTATATCAGTGTGACATTGTTTGCTCCCCTCGGCAAAAATTTCCCACATTTCCGGGATTGCCTTCTGGATTTGGCAATCTTGAAGTAGAACGAATATCAAAAACGGAAAGGCGATCGAAATCGTCTTCCCGTTAGGTTTGCGCGTCAACGATCCTGCTTGAAGCTGCCGAGGAGATCTAGCTCAAGAAAAATACCCCTCGACCGGGATCTTCAAAACTCACGCCGATGCCATCGATCCCTTCAACAAATGCGATTAAGTCTCCTCCGGTAGAAATACTCACCCCAGAGACGGGAACCCCAGCAAAATTCAACGTTTCTCGGAACACATCGTATCCTTGGGGAGAGCCGGCCAGGAGCAGTTCGTCTTCACCGCGAGTGAAGTTTTGAATGTAGGCGTAGTCGCTAGCGCCCCCTCCGAAATAGAACGACCTAAGTTCCGCGCCGATGGGGTTGCGACCCGAGCCCAGATGAAAGGTATCGTTCCCCAAGGTCATTCCCGTGAGCACATCGACTTCCCCAGTACCGAAACTGGTGGGGGTGAAAAACGGCTCGCCGACGCGCTGAGTTCGCACGTCAACATCAACCCCGATAATTTCGTTGAGTTCGCCCACCCCGGTTAAGATATCGTCGCCATCGGTGCCGGAAAATAGCGCCTCGAACCGACTCAAACGACCGACCCGATTGTAATGCGCCGCCCCGGATGTAAACTCACCTCGAGCTACCGCCGCACCGACTTGCGGGTAAAACGACAGGTAGTAGTTTTCATCAAACCCAGCGATATCGGGAACGACCGGCGCTCCCGGACGATTTTCCCGAGCGCCGAATTGAATGAAGTGATCGAGACCGGAACTGAAGCCTCTCGCGCCGACGGCTGCGGCAACATCTGGATTTTGTTGCAGGTACAGTCCTTCGTTCCAATAGGGGGAGACGGCTGTTTCGCCTTCTCGCAAACCCGCTTCTTGAAAATGGTGAAAGCCCGATTTAAACGCCCCTGCCGCAACGGCCCCTCTTACATCGGGGCGAGCGTTGAGATAGAATGCTTCGTCAAAAATGTTAAAGCTCATAGTCTCTCAAAAGTCTTAAATATTTCTCGGAGTTTGTTTGACGATCGCGCTCGATCGGGAGATGTCGCCCATCGGGACTTGCGCGTCGGTTCGGGATCGTGCAATTTCCGAGTCGCGTTGTCCGATAAATTTGTTCCTATTTTTCCAAAATAAGTTTCGATTGAAACTCAACTCGCACTCGAAATTTAAAATAGCAACTCGTGGGAGCTTAATTGCTATTTTAAAGAAAATATTAGGAATTAATTTGATTTTTTATGACGATTTTAATGTCCGATCTGGATGATAAAATTTCCGAATTCGGTCAGGGCTATTTCCGAAAACTACATTTAGATTTCACCTGTTCGTTCTCAAAGCACAATAGCGATTTCAAACGAACTCGATCGCAATTGTAGTTTTAAGTACTACAAAAAAGATGAGTAATGGCGATCGCCATTCAGTCAGTTTTCTGAAAAGTCTCGATCTCGATCGTGCAATCTTTACAGTTGTTTTGAGTTGGTAAAATGCCAAAAAGAAGAATACCTCAATCGAAAAAAATATATTATCTTATTAAGTAAGGTCTTTTAGATCGAATATCTCGGGTTCTCTAACCCTCAAGGTATAATTTCTACCCAAGGGGAAACTTAGAGAAAACACCAATCCAAATGAGTAATGGCAAACCCAAGTTTATCAGCATCGGAAAAGCTCAAAATCCTCGTCGTTGACGATCATGAAATTGTCCTGGGAGGAACGATCGACCTGCTGAAACAGCAGTATCCGGACGCAGAAATTTTTACCGCTCAAACGGCTCGCGCAACCTTAGAACAAGTCAAAAAAGTTCATCCGGACTTAGTGGTAATGGATTTATCCATTCCAGACTCAGACGGCGAGACGGCGCGCATCGATACGGGAATACAAGTTCTGCGAACCCTGATGCAGACCTATTCCAACCTCAATCTCACGGTACAAAGCACCTACGTGCGCTCTCTGGTGCGAATTCGACCGGAAATCGACGCGCATAAAGGTGGCTTCACCGCGATCGACAAAAGTCTTTCGAGTCAGGAGATGCTGACCCGACTCGAGTGGGCCCGGCAAGGTGTCACCCACACTAAAGATATTCAAGGGGTACAAACGGGATTGGAAGTGAAACCCGAGTGGTTGACCCTTCTCGGTCTTGCTTTTGGCGAAGGGTTGCAAGACAAAGCCATTGCCAAGCGGATGCAAGTTTCCGAACGTACGGTGCGCCATTACTGGACGAAAGTTCAAGACGTTTTGGAAGTCTATCCCGAAGCTGGCAAAAACATTCGCATCCAAACCGAGATGCGAGCTAGAGAAGAAGGGTTGATCGATTAGACCCCTTGCCAAAACCCGCCCCGATTGCGATTCCTTCTGTCGATATCTGTCAATTTCCATCAGTAGCCACTTACTTCGAGAAGCTCGTGCAGCGTGAGATTTGGAATACACTCAAGCAAGAACTCGCCCTGTGGCGGGTCGGCGCTTTGCCTGGGTTGGCGGTCATCAGTTTGACCATTCTCGCCCGGTTAATGGGTTCGTTGCAATTTCTCGAATGGGGAGCGCTCGATCTATTTTTGCGCTGGCGACCGATGGAAGCACCCGACGAGCGGATTACGATCGTCGGGATCGATCGCGAAGATCTCGAAAGTCTCAAATATCCGATTGCCGATGGCGAACTGGCCCGATTGCTGCGACGCATCAGCGCCTACGACCCGATCGCCATCGGTCTGGACATCTCGCGCGAACTCCCCGTCGAACCCGGACATCAAGAACTGATTGCCGCCTTTGAAGACATTTCCAATCCGGTTGCTGTCGAACGGGTACGTCCCAAACAAGGCTCCGTACCGAGTTTGTCCCCGGAACAAATTGGATTCTCGGATTTTCCCCTCGATGCCGACCTGCACGTGCGGCGCTATTTCCTGGGGATGCCCAATCCGAGGAACCAGGGAGAATATAAGTTCGCCCTGTCCCTGCGTCTGGCGGAAATTTATCTCGAGGCAACCGAAGGTCTCATCCTCGAAAATGGGATTCGCGATCCGGTCGCCATGCGTTTTGGCGATACGGAGTTTCCCCGCATCTTTCCCAATTCCGGGGGATACGTGGGGACCGATGCGGGTGGCGTGCAGATTCTGCTGAACTTTCGCAATCACCCCGAAGCCTTTCGGATGCTGTCCCTGCGGGATTTAAACAGCGGCAATTTCAAGGCAGATTGGCTGCGCGATCGCATCGTTCTCATCGGTGTGACCGATCCGATCTATCAAAGCCAAATCCAAACATCGGCGATTGCCGGGTTGGAACCCAGGAGTATCAGCGGGGTCGAATTTCAAGCCCATGCCGTGAGTCAGACCCTCTCTGCGGTGCTCGACGATCGCACTCTGCTCAAGACCCTTGCCGATGGATGGGAGTATCTGTGGATTTTTAGCTGGGGATTTGTGGGAATTGCCATCGGTCATCACACGCGATCGCTCCTGCAAAATGCGATCGGGGTGGGAGCGATCGGGTGTGTCTTACTCGGAACTAGCTATGGCGTACTCGCTTGGGGTTGGTGGTTGCCAGCAGTTCCCCCGTTGCTCGCCCTGGCTTTGGGAAATCTGGTCTATACCACCTTTTCCGAGTACGACAAAGTGCTGCGATCGAGAATTTACGAGCGCCAGCGCACTATCGAGCATACGTTTAACGTCATTCACAACGGCCCGCTGCAAACCCTTGCCAATCTTCTGCGGCACGTGCGAGATTGGGACTGGGGGCAAGAGAAAATCGTTGGCGAACTCCAAAAGCTCAATCAAGAGCTGCGAGCGCTGGGGGAACCCCTAGAACGAGAAATTCTCACCCAAGAAGACAGTTTGTATTTGGGAAGCGGACGCAAGCTCGATCTCAAATCCCCCATGCACGAACTGTTTTATGAAGTTTACAGCTCTACTTTAGAGCGAGATTTTCCTGGCTTTAAAACCCTCAAAATTAAAGCCAGAACCTTTGAGGAACTCGACTCGACGGCATTGAGTCCCGATCGAAAACGGGAATTATGTCGGTTTCTCGAAGAAGCGTTGTGTAATGTTGGCAAGCACGCGACGGGCGCAACTCGCCTGAGCGTGACGGGAACGAATCAACAAAATTGGTACGTTCTGTGCATTACCGATAACGGACCGGGCATCTACTCGCTTGCAGAAGGTCGAGGAACCAAACAGAGCCAAAATCTCAAAACGCGCCTGCAAGGAAAATTCAGACGCGAGTCTCATTCTCCCAAGGGAACGTTATGTGAATTGAGCTGGCCTGTCACTCGACCTCGACCCCACCTATTCAGTCGATTTAAGCCTTAAAAAGAGTATGATGACTCAAATTTGGTGTTCCTTGTTTAAACCTAACGAAGGGAGACTCCTCACGAGTTTTACCCTCCTATTGTGGTTGGCGATCGCCACAGCGGCGTTCGCTCGGTACAATCCTCCCCCACAACCGCCCCCAAAAGATCCTGGCGGTTCGACGAGTTTGGTAAGTCCGGTGAAACTTTCGAGTTCGGTGGGTACTTCAATGAGAGACTTCACCGAATATCTCGCCGATCTTCTCAATCGATTAACACTCTCGAATCGCTAAATTCACACGCCAGTATTCAGCACTCGACCGCGATCGGTCTAAGAAGAATACTGAGTCGGATGGGTGAGATTTTTGCGGACTCAATTTAACCGTCGATCGGGCAAAATGTTTCCATAACTTCATCGATGAGAGACTGACTCGCCAGTCTCTCATCGACGGTCTTTGATGTCCGATGTCCGATTGCCGACTCTAGTGCTAATCGTAAGCATTCAGCACTCAGCTATCAGCTTTTAAAGAAAATGCACGAGCGCATTAGTTGAATCGGAGTTCTCGTTTTCTGGGGAAATTTAGAGTGTGCAGTCTGAAAATCCATGAAAATTCTAGGGTTTCATAGTCTCAAACCAACTGATAGCTGACGGCTGATGGCCCAATGCTTACTTCTCATCGATCTTGCCGTTGTGTAGTTTTGCGCAATTCCTCTCACCCAATTGCGTCAGAGATACTGCCAACCTCGACCGATCGACTTGGAAGAAAACTATGGTGCATTCACTTAGCTAGGGCCCTAAACTATGAATTAAGCGAGTACGGATTGACTGTCTTACGGACGGAAGATTGAAGAGAAAAAGCAGAGGAAAAAGTTTTTAAACATCGCTTCTCGGACTTGGCTCCTCTTTTTTCCGTCCCGGTCTTTTCTTAGCTTCAGAATTTGACTGAGTTTCAGAATTTTAACTCTATTTCGATCGACAAAGGAGGCGCGAGCAACATGAAATCTTCTCGAATATTCTATCGTCTTCTCCTCGGTACGGTAGCGCTGCTCGTTCCCTTAAGTCTGTTCGGTTCCGCCCAAGCGTACGATCGCGACGATCTCGAAGATTTACTCGATGATAATTCCTGTCGTCGGTGCGACCTTCGAGGGGCCGACCTTGAAGATGTCAATTTGCGCGGTGCAGATTTAGAAGGTGCAGATTTACGCGATGCCAATTTAGAAGATGCCGATTTGCGCGGGGCCGATCTTAAAGATGCTAACCTGCGCGATGCGAATTTAGAAGATGCGAATTTACGCGGGGCGGATCTCGAAGATGCCAATCTGCGGGAGGCGAACTTGCGAGATGCAGACCTGCGAGATGCAGACCTGCGCGATGCCGATTTGCGCGATGCCCGATTCAGAAACACCAACTTGCGGAACGCTCGCGTTAACAATCGCACCCGAGGCTTAGACGATTATTTAGACGACAACGATCGAGATCGCGATTATCGAGACCGCGATCGCAATCGCAACCGAGACTACGAAGATGAAGTCGAGCGGATCTATCGCGAAGTTCTCGGCCGTCGTCCCGAACGAGATGGCTTGCGCAATTACGTTCGCGCCCTCGAACGCGGCGTATCGCTAAGCGAAATCCGACGGGAAATTTCTCGCAGCGACGAAGCCCGCGATGTCATCGATCGGATTTACCGCGATATTCTCGATCGCGATGTCGATAGCGATGGCTGGCGGCACTATCGCGAGAAACTCGAAGAAGGTTGGGATATCGATCGAGTGCGCCGAGATGTCGAACGCAGCGACGAAGCACTCGGCCGCCGCAACAATCGGGGGCTACCCGGCGATGGCGGTGTTGTCCCCTTCCCCACTCCGCGCGATCGCGAACGCATCGAACTATAGCGACTCTTGCCGTTCGAGTAACTCCTGAGTTATCTCCGTGACCCGATCGAACCGGAAGTTCTCCACCCACTCTTCGAGCGTTCGGGTCAATAATTCTTCCTCCGGTGGAATCTGGAGTAACAAATCCAGAACCTGTTGGGCATCCACCTCGGTTGCCGCTTGATGGAGTTTGTCGATCCATCCTCTGGGCATTTTTTCGAGATGGTCTTGCAGCATCGATTGTCGTTCGGCAGGAGAGGTTTGGGGCGATCGCTCTTTGAAGCGCGTTTCGTCATCATAGAGATATTCCACTCCTAAATGCTGGGCGATTTTTTCATAAAGAATTCTCTCCTCAAACGGTTTGCGGACGAAATCGTCGCATCCGGCGGCGAGTACCAGAGAGCGATTTTCCTCAAATGCACTCGCGGTGAGGGCAATAATCGCCGTGTCTTGACCGTTAGGACGAGCGCGAATTTCTTGGCTGGCTCGATATCCATTCATCACGGGCATTTGAATATCCATCCAAATCAGATGGGGTTCCCACTCCTGCCACACTGCAACAGCTTCCTCGCCATTGGCCGCTTCGCGAACTTGGAAACCGAGTGGGGATAAAAACTGGGTGAGTAGTTTGCGATTGACGCTCCGATCGTCCACGACTAAGATGCGATAGGTGGGTTGCTCTGGAGCCAGACCGATAATTTGGCGAGAGAATGGTAGTTCTGGCAGGTCGCTCGATTTGGCCAGGGTTACGGGAATCGCAAATCGAAACGTCGTTCCCCGCCCCAACTCACTTTCTACTTGAATTTCTCCCCCCATCAACTTGACGAACTGCTGGCTGATGGGCAACCCCAAACCCGTTCCCTCTTGGGACTTTTGACCGAGAGTGGTTTGTCCGAAGGCTTCAAATAAATAATGCATTTCTTCCGGGTCGATGCCGGGGCCGGTATCTTCAATCTCAAACTGAAGCCTGGCCCGACGATCGTTCCGATTGAGGGGAAAAACGCGCAACGTCACCGTCCCCGATGCGGTAAATTTAATGCCGTTGCCGAGCAGGTTGACGAGAACTTGACGTAACTTACCTTCGTCGGTTTCGACGTATCGCGGTAAATCGCTCGCTCGATCGCAAATTAGTTCTAAGTTTTGGGAGTTGGCCTTGAGCTGTAACATTTCCACGAGGGTTTCGATCTCCGCGTGGAGGTCGAAGCGACTGGGGTTGAGCGATAGCTGTCCGGCCTCGATTTTTGACATCTCCAGAACGTCGTTAATCAAACCCAGTAGGTGTTCGCCGCTGCGATTGATAATTCGCAGGTGGTCTTGCTGCTCTCCATCGAGTTTGGCATCGCGAGCCATCACTTGGGTAAAGCCGATGATGGCGTTGAGGGGCGTTCGCAGTTCGTGACTCATATTCGCCAGAAACTGACTTTTCGATCGATTGGCGGCTTCGGCATCTTCTTTGGCTTTTTGGAGGGCGTGGAGGTTATTTTTGCGATCGGTAATATCTCGAACGATCGTCAACAGCCGCTGTTGACCCACCAGAGAAATGGGTTTGAGAATGACTTCCGTCCAAAACCAACGCCCCGATGTATGCTTGCCCACCCATTCAAATTTTTGAGTTTTACCCTTGCGAGCTTTGCGAATTGATTTTTTCAGATTGCGCCGATTTTCCGAGGTGGTGCCGATTCCTAAAAAACGCAAACCCACGTGCAGCATTTTGGTAGCACTCAGACCATAGAGTTCGCATAATTGAGGATTGACTTCTAAGGCTTTTTGGGTGAGGGGATCGTAAATCATCATCCCATCGTAGGATACGTCGAAAATGGCATGATAGTTTTGCTGGGCGCGGTGGTGTTCGATCGCTACTTTCGCTAAATACACCGCTGTTGACATCAAATCTCGATCGCGAGAGCTGGGATAGCGAGGCTGGCGATAGTACATGGAAATCGTCCCTAGCACCTCCCGTCCCACGGTTAAAATCGGTCGAGAACAACAGGCTTTCAGATCGTGGGTGAGGGCGATATGTTTGAGATTCAACCATCGAGAATCGGTGGCAATATCATCGGTCATCACCGTTTGTTTGGCATAGGCGGCCATCCCCGAGGTTCCTGCCATCGAACCAATTTTCAACCCCTCCACCGCCTGGGTATAAGAATCGGGCAAACTGGGAGAAGCCCCATTGCGCAATCGTTTGGTCGCCGGTTGCAAGATGGAGATCGAACACAATCCTTCTTGCGATCGCTCTTCAACAAACTCGGCGATCGCACCGAACACTAACTCGATTTCAGTCCCTCGAGCAATCAGTTCTAAAATCTGATTTTGTCCGGCAAGCAGAGCATCCATCCACTGTCGTCGTTCGATTTCTCGATGAAGGAGTTTATTTTGCTCGGTGAGTCGTTTTTGTAGGCGACTTAAAGTGAGTTGATGCTCGACGCGAACGAAGACATCTTCAAATTGAAAGGGTTTGGTAATATAATCGGCACCACCAACATTAAAACCTTTGACTTTATCGATAACATCGCCGAGCGCACTAATAAAAATAACAGGAATTACATGAGTTCGATCGCTCGATTTTAGTTTTTTGCACACTTCTAGTCCATCCATGATGGGCATATTAACATCGAGTAAAATTAAGTCAAACTCTTTTGATTTTGCTAGTTCGAGTGCGCGAAAACCATCTTGCGCGCTGCAAATTTTATATCCTTTTTTTTCGAGCATTCGCTCGAGCAAACGGAGATTTTGAGGGTTGTCGTCAACAATTAGAATATGACCTTTCGAGCTTTCTAGATTCACGATCGACTCATAAGAGAATTTCAAAAAGTTTGCGATCGGGGTGCGATAAGAGAATGAGTTCGGTTGAGCTTCGCGATCTGGCTCGTCGCGATTTTACCGAATTCCCACCTGTCAGGTTTTCGTGTCGAGTGGATTTATCTTTTTCTGTCTGTTTCTAGTTTAGCCTTGGCAATTTATAAAGGTCTCGAGGTCGAAGGCTCCGATAGCTTGTGGAGGATACCAAAGCAAGGATTTATCGAGAAAAAAGGGACGAACTGAACTCATGAATAGCGAAAAATCAAAGGTCGGGAAAGTTTCGTATTTTCTTTGTGAAGCAGATTCAAAATTTCCGTAAAACTACGGTCGTACAAACCGGCCACCAATGAACGTACATTTAAAGAATTTTGCGATCGATTAACCAGTAAGTCTGCATTTCGCCTTTTCCTTTAATCTCAACTTGACCTCGCGCCTTAAATCGATACTGTTGGCTGAGTCGTTCGTAAGTGGCTTGGGTGACTTGAATACCACCGGGAACCCCTGTCGATTCCATCCGACTGGCCACGTTCACCGTATCTCCCCACAAATCGTAAATAAACTTTTTGATGCCGATGACTCCAGCGACGACAGACCCGGTATTGATACCGATCCGAATTTGAAAGGTTTCCCCGCGATCGGTTTTAAATCGCTCGATAACCCGCTGCATGTCGAGTGCCATCTGGGCAACAGCTTGCGCCCCATCGGGTCGAGGAACGGGTATCCCCCCGGCAACCATATACGCATCGCCGATGGTTTTAATTTTTTCTAAACGATGGCTTTCGGCAAGGCGATCGAACTCTGAAAAAATCTGGTTGAGTAAATTGACCAGTTCTCGGGCGGACAAACGAGCCGAAAGTGAGGTAAAACCGACGATATCGGCAAATAACACCGTGGCATCGTCTACCGAAGAGGCGATCGCCCCTTCATGTTCTTTGAGCTGATTGGCAATTTCTTTGGGCAACACGTTCAGCAGCAATCGCTCGGATTTTGCCTGTTCTTGGCGAAGGGCTTCTTCGGCTTCTCGACGCTGGGTGATATCTTCTAAAACCCCCAACACGCCAATAATCTTGCCCTGGGCATCGTGCATGGGAATTCGACTCACGTCCAACCAAATGACTTTACCGCTCTCATCCGGGCGCTGTTTGGAAACGATAACGTGTAATTGAGCGGTATCGGATTCGAGAACTTGTCGGTCTCGATCGCGAAAGAAATCGGCCATTTCTCGACTCGGCAGCAAATCGTAATCGGTTTTGCCCACGGCATCTTCGGCATCTTTCAAATGAGCGGATTTAGCCCAGTTTTTATTGCACCCTCGAAAGATGAGATTCGTATCTTTCCAAAAGACTTGCTGGGGAATATTATCGAGGACGAGCCGCAGATAGGTTTTTTGTTCTTGGAGCGCTCGTTCGACCTGCTTGCGATCGGTGATATCTCGAGCGATCCACATGACGGTTTCCTCGGAAATCGGCGAAATGGCGGCCGAAAACCAGACGATGCAATCGCTCTGTCTGGCTCGAATTGTCAAACTATATTCAATGTTGACAGTTTCTTTCGTCCTCAGCGCTTGCCAGATATAGTCGATGAAAGTCCGAGCCAGATCGGGCGCGAAGCTATCTTGCAAAGAACGACCCACCGCCGGATGAGCCGCTCGATAGGCCTGATGGGTGCGAGTGGGCGCAATTTTCAGGCAGTATCCTTGAGAGTCGATGGCAAACATGACATCGGTGGTAGCCGCCAAGTAGGCTTGGAACTGGTCGTAGTAAGATTTTTGGGCGACGATCGTCCCGAGTTGAGGGCCTGCCTGAGTCCAGAAACGAACTAATTCTCGATCGTCGGGGTGAGGATCGATCTTGAAGAAGACCAAGATGGCGATCGGTGTCGCTCGATCGCTCTCGACTTTTCCACACAGGGGAATCCCCAAAACCCGATTGAATCTGCATTGTTGGGCGAGATGTTCTCGGAGGTAGACGCGCGTGGGTTCGGCGCTCAGATGTTCGATCCACTCCGGTTGAAGCTGCTGCCATACTTGTCCGGGCAATCCTTCACCCGGTAAAAAGGTCAGCCCTTCGCTGTAGCGACGAAATTCCTCGATCGCGGTCTGTAAGGAAAGGGGTAACCGAACGGGTTGAGTACTGCCGATACCGCTGCGGATATAATAAGCCGGATGGCTTTGCAGGGCCTGTGCGTCTGCACTGGGCATCCAAGCTTCTGCGTAGTCCCACTGAGCACTCTGAGCGATCTGCTTGAGAGTGGCTTCGAGAGCACCGTCGAAATCTGGGGCGGCTTCGATCGCCCGGATCGTATCGAGCAACAATCGATCGAATCCCAGACTCGATCGTTCTTCTGGAGGTTCTTCTGTCATATGCCACTGGGGTTTACATTTGGCTGAGGATTCTTTGTTCCTCAAGGTGAAGAGTTGCCGACCCACCAGAGAGACCAGAAGACTGGAAATCGCGACAAAAGCTGAGATTTGAGAGATCCAGGTCAACGGCGATTCCCACCCGAGAGGGAATCTTCTCTCGAGCCACAAGGGATTTTCCACCAGCCAAATAGCAGTCACGATCGCTGCATTGACCGATATGAATACCGATATAAATAACGCAAGATTTCCCGTAATGCGAAGGGTCAATCTCTCGAATAAAGATGCCAAACTCGAAGACACAAGCCTTTTCTCCTAGAGGGCGTAAGTTCGCAGTTATTACCCGAGTCGAACCCGATCGAAAAATGCAAATGCTTCTCAATCTTGGATATCATCAACGTCTGCAAACTTATACCCAAAAAACTGACACCTCAAAACCATTGATTCGCACTATCCTCGAAATCCAAGGTCGAGACTTCTTTGACTTGAAGCTAAATTTTAGTCATAGTATAGCGGAAATCCTCGAACTTTCCGTAATTGCACTGAGACAATTCACCCCTCATGGGTCATAGCCCTTTGGGTGAAAACCGATCGCCAGACCTGGGGAATTTCACGTTGGACACCCCTAAAATGAGAAAGGCACGGTGCTAAGTCTGGGGGGAAAATCAATTTGAGTGCAGATGAACTGTCCGCCGGGTTCGCCTTCGGGCTAGTCTTCATTTTGGGAAGTGCCATCGGTAGCTTTCTCAATGTCGTCGTCTACCGTTTACCAGCCGGACTGTCTTTGTTGTGGCCGCCCTCTCGCTGCCCTCACTGCTTCCATCGGTTGGGCGCGCGGGAAAACGTCCCCATCCTCGGTTGGCTGTGGTTGCGAGGGCGATGCGCTCATTGTCGCGCTCCGATTTCCGCACGCTATCCATGTGTCGAAGCAGCCACGGGTTTGCTCTTTGTCTGGGTCTTTCTCACCTACGGTTGGTCGCCGCTGACTTGGGGATATTGGGTCTTTTTTAGCTGGCTGCTTGCTTTGAGCGCGATCGATTTCGATACGATGACCCTTCCGGATGCTTTAACGCAATCGGGATTAGTCGCGGGGGTGATTTTCCAAGTTGTCCTAGCCGCATCGGTCGCGGGAGAACCGACTCGTATCTACCATGGGTTGATGGTCGGTATCGTCGGGGCGGTGGTGGGAATTTGGGTTCTCGATATTATTTCGATCGTCGGTTCGACTCTCCTCGGACAGCCGGCGATGGGGGGAGGGGATGCCAAATTAATGGCGATGATGGGAGCTTGGTTGGGGTGGAAATTGATGTTGCTTGCCGGATTTATCGGTTGTGCCATCGGAGCCTTTGCTGGGGGAGGGGCGATTGCCTTGGGATGGCTCGATCGTCGCCAACCGATGCCTTTCGGTCCGTTTTTGGCCATGGGAGCGGCAATTGCGACGATTTGGGGAGAATCGATTCTTTCTGCATACTTCGACTTGTTTTTCCCCGTCCCGTAGCTTGATAGGATAGTCATCAGTTCCTCACAGTTCCTCACAAAGCGAAACACAAAAAATATCGGGAAAACGATCGCGCGAAAAGATAGCCCGATCGCTCTATTCCCATTCGCCAAACCGACCCCAGTCAAGCCGTAAGTTGCTCGTAGATTAAGGAATTTCCAAACGTTATGTCTCTATTTGATTGGTTTGCAAATCGACAGAAGTCTCACTCGAACGATCGAAATCGACACGAGCGAGATATTGCCGAAGGACTGTGGACGAAGTGCGAAGCCTGTGGGGTTCTGACTTACACGAAAGATTTGCGAGCCAATACGATGGTTTGCCCGGAGTGCAACCACCACCATCGGATCTTCAGTCACCAACGTATCGAACAGTTAATCGATCCGAAAACTTGGACGGCCCTCGACGATAAATTACAACCCCAAGATCCGCTTCAATTTCGCGATCGCAAAGCCTATAGCGATCGCCTGCGAGAGTATCAAGAAAAAACCAACCTCTTCGATGCCGTGCAAACCGGTTCGGGTCAACTCGCAGGATTGCCCGTGGTGCTGGCGGTGATGGACTTCCAGTTTATGGGCGGCAGCATGGGATCGGTTGTCGGAGAAAAGCTGACCCGCGCCATTGAAGAAGCCACCCGCAAACGACTACCGGCGATCGTCGTCTGTGCGTCTGGCGGTGCGAGAATGCAAGAGGGGATGCTCAGCCTGATGCAAATGGCGAAAATCTCGGCCGCCCTCGAACGCCATCGCGCTTCGAGATTGCTGTATATTCCCGTGCTCACCCATCCCACCATGGGCGGCGTGACGGCCAGCTTTGCCATGCTTGGCGATATCATTTTAGCCGAACCGAAATCTACCATTGGCTTTGCCGGACGGCGCGTCATCGAACAAACCTTGCGCCAAAAGTTGCCCGACAATTTCCAAACCGCTGAAGAATTACTCGATCGCGGTTTTGTCGATACGATCGTTCCGCGTCCCCAGCTTAAGGCAACGCTCGCCCAACTCATCCGCCTCCACCAACCCCAACCGATGGTCTCTCACGTCATCCCCTTGCCACAGCAGCACGTACCCCTGAGTCCGACGGGAACGAAGTAAGTTGGGGGCTTCGGGGGCTTTGGGAGGCTTCGGGGGCTTGGGAGGCTTGAGGAGCTAAACATTCTTCCGTTTTCCCCATTTCTCCCCTCTCCGCGTCCCCGCGTCCCCGCGTCCCCGCGTCATCTCCTTCTCCCCATCTCCTGAAGCCCCATCGGGTCAAACGGTATCAGGGATATCAATATCTCGGATAAGGGTGACTTTTCGTGGTAATCTTATAACTTGTGAGAGGTTCTCACAACTTTTCGATCGAAACTATTCCATGAGGAAAAACCTCACAGAGGTTGCAACAAACCCAATGTATTGCAATCTGGCGAGGGAATAGAAAATGCACCACAGGTTAAACTGATTGGGCGGTTTTTGTGGTGAGGCGGAGTTTGATGGTATCCGTACGCTCCCAAGTCCGATACATCCAAGTCCATCGCGAATGTATCGAACGACCATCATCATAACATCGACCAAAATATTGACCGGACTCTACCCGATCGCCCTGGCCATTTTCACCGCGTCGATCGGGGTAGCCACAGTTAATTATACTTCCTATTAAAAGAAGTAAAAACTCTTAGATCGGCGAATCGAGTGAAGCCTGGCGGGGGCTAACAACCACCGCAAGTGTAAAGAATCTAGTTTAGCGATCTTGGGATTACGAGATCGGACGATCGAACCCGATCGCGCTCTGTGGCATTGGAGTCGGCACTAAGGCGATTTCATCCAACAGCAGATGAGCCAATAACTAAACTAACCGAGCCATTCGATCTTTGTGAAATTCACACAGGAAACCTCGAAAGACTCGGGCGGTTTTAACAAAACCCAAAGTGTAGAGGAAAACCATGTTAAAAAGGTACATTTGGCTGGTAGTGGCCACTGTATTCTTAGCGTTTCAGATTTTTATCGACAGTGCGATCGCGCTGGATTTAGACAAAGAAACTCGCACCGTTCTGTTAAACGATAACGACGAGCAGGTGACGTTGACGTTAAAAGAAGCCAAACAAGGTCAAAAACTTTATGGCAGTATCTGCGCTCAATGTCATCCTGCCGGTCGAACGAAAACCAATCCGAACGTGCAGCTAGACAAGAAGTCGCTTGCCTTTGCTACACCTCGCCGCGATACCATTGAAGGATTGGTGGATTACATGAAAAATCCCACCACTTACGATGGAGAAATTGAAATTTACGAATTTCATCCTTCTATTAGAAGTGCGGATATTTTCAAAGAAATGAGAAACTTATCCGATGACGATTTGTACGCCATGGCCGGTCATATTCTCATTCAACCCAAGCTACGCGGTATTGCCTGGGGTGGTGGCAAGGTCTACGATTAAAGAATCGATATGCCAGAGTCGATCGTCTTTCCCTTAGCACTCAAATAGTATGAGATTGTTTGGGGTTAAGAAAAGGAAGGCGATCGCGCCGCAAGTTTTTTGAGTGAGGTATGGGGGCGATCGCGATCTAGTCACGCTCGAGAACGACCCAAATTTGTAATCCGAATATCAACCCCTAACATTTTCGTATTAATGCTGCATCGATTTTTTTCATCTCGTCCCCTGCTTTTACTCTGTGCGGTATGGCTGGGGATTTGTTTATGGTGTCAACCCGCACGGGCCGAAAGCATCGATCCTTACGTGCGACGCTACTTAGATGCGACCGAACCCGTTCCTATCAAAGTCGATGAAACGGGACAGACGCGCGACTTTTCTGCGGTGGAACTCTCCCATGGAAAACAGCGCTTCGACGACGGTTGTGTCTACTGCCATATTGGGGGATCGAACGTTCCGATTCCACCGATTACCCTATCTGTGGAGAACTTGGCCGGTGCAATACCACCTCGGGACAATCTCAACGGTTTCGTGGCTTTCATGCGCGAACCCATGACTTACGACGGCGAAGACTATAGTTCGTGGTGTCGTCAAGTCTCGGAAAATTGGATGACGCGATCGGAACTCGAAGAGGTCGCAGCCTACGTTCTCCGGGCTGGGGAAAAGGTTTCGAGTTGGGGTAGAAAGGTTTACGAGGTTGAGTAGGAAACCGGGGGAGAGTGAAGATACAGCCTTCGCCTGTTTTTAATATCCTGAATGAGGGCTTGCAGTGAAAGTGGGCAAAATTGACTTACCAGACGGGGAGACGCAGTGACGCGGCGACAAGGGAGAGAGTGGGGATTGGAGAGCGATCGTTTCTCAGGTTCTCCGTTCCCAAATCTGCCACACTTAAACCTTAGAACGTGCGAACTGCGATCGACGAGAACAGCTCGATCTCAAATTAGTCTCCCCCAGCTCACCCGAACCGTTCGTGCCAATTTCGAGCATCGTCATCAATAGGAAGATGCCGTAAGTTTTTCGTATGCCGCTCTAGCGTGAACGCGCACCCGATCGTTGGTATCATTTTGCAGCTTGAGTAAGGGTCTTAAGGCTTGTTTGTTCCCCAGTCGCCCCAGTTCTAGGGCAACTTTCAGACGAATGTCCGCATCTTCCAAGGCTGGGTGTTTTGAATTGAGCCAGTTTATTAAGATCGAGGCACAAACCCGTTTCATGCGAGAGTCCTCGACCTGTCCCAAACCGGAAACGATCGCTTGGCAAACGGGAACGGATTTGAGTTGTAAGCCTTGTCGTAGGTATTCGATCGCCAGCAAGCTACCCATCCAAGCCAGAGAGCGAACGATTTCGAGTTTCAGGGGTTCGGGGGTGGGTGGAGATTGGAGAACTTGGAACAGGGCAAAGGCGGCCGAGTCTGTGTTGCAGCGACTGAGGGCGATGGTGGCTTGCTGGCATACCGACAGTTCAAAATCGTAAAGTCGTTTTTTGAGCAAACCGACTAAATCTAACTCTCCAAGCAAGTCCGATCGCAACCCCAAACCGATCGTGGCTTCCCGGCGTACTTGGCTCGATAAATCTTCAAGGGCTTTGACGAGGATTGGGGGAATGCGCGGATCGCGAAACTGAATCAGCGCGCTGACGGCAGTCGATCTCACTTGAGGATTATCGTCCTCTGCGGCCTGGAGTAGGGTTTCGATGACTTTGGGTTCTCGCATCTGAGCCAGGGCTTCTACGGCGATCGCCCGCCATTGGGGTTGCCCGAACAAGCGACACAACGGTTTGATGGCCGGTTGACCTAAGTTCGCCAGGGTGGTCGCCGCCATGGCTTTCACCTCTTCGTTTTCGGTGGTGGTGAGTAAGTCGATCGATGCCGAAATGGCTTCGGGTCGATCGTACTTACCTAAAATGCGGGCGATGAACCAGCACAAGTCGATATCAGCTCGATCGGTTTCGAGTAACCTCACCAAGTAGGCGATCGCTTCGGTGCCGATTTGGGGAAATTGCTTGGTGATTTCCCAGCGTTCTTGAAAATCTCCGAATTCTAGAATTTCTAAAGCTGCTGCGAGCGCCGGAGTGGGTGCGGGTACGCTGGTATAAAGATCGGATCGACACGTATTGGAAGTCACGGTATTTACTGAAAATTGAACGGTATTTACTGAAAATTGAATTGATAACAAATAGGATGTTTACGAGCTGAAGCGTTCGGCAATTGAGTGCAACTCGGCGGCTATATCACTTCTGCAAACTGAGAAGTTACGGAATATAGCAGTTTCGAGAGGTTGGAGAATTCCAAGAAAACACCGATCGCAAACCTCCACAGCCCAAACGCTCGATGCCAAGCAATGCAAGCTTAGTGGGAATTTTGCGAGCTGACTTGTCTGGGAAATGAGACCCGCTATCGATTTGCGCATATTTACCGAGCGATCGAAGCCGACAATAAAGCGATTGTCTTCTAGCTTCGGACAACTCTGAGTTTGCGGCAACCCACGATCGCCCCGTTCGACCTTCGATCGTGCATTCGTTGAATGTGTTTAATGCTTAAAAAGCATTAAAGTGAATTATTTGGTAAAAAAAGTTACATATTCAGTGCAGGCAGAATTCTCGCGGACGTTCTACGATCTCCCCGAAAGTCGGGTCTAAAGGTTATCCTCGATCGGATCGTGGAAGAGTCGGAACTGAGTTTGCTGGAAAAATGGCAAAAATTGCTCGAACACCTCAATTTCACCCAGAAGAAAGAATTAAGATTAAACCCAAAATATCAAAACAAAAATCAAAGATCGATCGTGACAAATAATTTTCAATCGACCGATGTTTTGACGAAAGTACAAATCTTTAAATACAATCAAAAAATCGAGTCAAAATCCTTGAAATTGAATTCGATCGATTGCAGTTTTAGGGGTATCTTATGCCCAAATGAAGTAGACTTTTGACGGGATTGAAGGTGAAAAAGCCAATATTTTGTCTGGGTATGCGTTCCCGTTCGCGCCTCGATCTCGTCGAAAACCTACGACTGCCTATCTTTGCCCCACTCATGTCGATGCGATGCACTTAAGTAGGCATAATTTCCATATTAGAAAACATTCGATACAGATATTATGATAATTTAACTTGAGTTAATATAAATTGATTTTTGGTTCTCCTATCTAGGACATTTACGGGAGTATTGAGTATTTATGTACATCGTACAAATTGCCTCGGAGTGCGCCCCGGTCATCAAAGCAGGTGGCTTGGGAGATGTGGTTTACGGACTCAGCCGAGAATTAGACGATCGGGGTCATTGTGTCGAGCTGATTTTACCCAAATACGACTGCATGCGCTACGACCATATTTGGGGACTTCACGATGCCTATCGCGACTTATCGGTGCCTTGGTTTGGTGAGGCAATTCACTGTTCTGTCTATTGCGGCTGGGTACACGGGCGAGTCTGCTTTTTTATCGAGCCTCACTCGGGAGATAACTTCTTCAATCGAGGTCTTTATTACGGCGCGTTCGACGACTACATGCGGTTTGCCTTCTTCAGCAAAGCCGCAATGGAATTTTTGCTCGTCAGCAACAAGCGCCCCGATATAATTCACTGTCACGACTGGCAAACGGGTTTAGTTCCGGTGCTGCTCTACGAAATGTATCAGTATCACGGCATGGAGAACCAGCGAGTTTGCTATACCATCCACAACTTCAAACACCAGGGGGTTTGCGGCGCTGACGTACTGTGGGGAACGGGGTTAAATCGAGAATCTTACTATTTCGACTACGATCGCCTGCAAGATAACTTCAACCCCTTCGCCTTAAATATGATGAAGGGGGGCATCGTCTATTCTAATTTCGTCAATACCGTTTCCCCCCACCACGCCTGGGAAGCTAGATATTCGGAAATCAGCTACGGATTGGGACATACCCTCGAATTACACAACTATAAATTTGGCGGCATCCTCAACGGCATCGATTACAAAGTTTGGAATCCCCAAGACGATTCCTACATCCAAGAACCCTACAGCGCCAAAAACTTCGAGGACAAAGCCAAAAATAAAAAAGCCCTGCGCGATCGCCTCCTCTTGCAGGATGCCGACAAACCGATCGTGGCGTTTATCGGTCGTTTGGACGACCAAAAAGGCGTGCATTTAGTCCACCATGCCATCTACTACGCCCTCGGACACAACGCACAATTCGTCCTCCTGGGTTCGGCAACCGAACCGGGGATTAACGACTGGTTCTGGCACGAGAAATGCTACCTCAACGAGAATCCCGACTGTCACATCGAACTCGGCTTTAACGAAGAACTCGCCCATCTTATCTATGCCGGGGCAGATATCATCGTCGTTCCGAGTAACTACGAACCCTGCGGTTTGACGCAAGTCATCGGACTGCGGTACGGTACGGTTCCCGTGGTGCGAGGTGTTGGCGGATTGGTGAATACCGTCTTCGATCGCGACTACGAACCCGAAAAACTCCCCGAAGAGCGCAACGGCTACGTCTTCTACCAAACCGACCCCAATGCTCTCGAATCGGCCCTCGATCGGGCGATCGGCTTGTGGCACTACTACCCGGCCGAATTCCGCAAACTCGCCATTCAAGGGATGGAGTACGACTACTCTTGGAAAGACCCCGGCGAGAAATACGCGAGCATTTACGATTTTATCCGTCATAAGTAATAAAACGTCAGTTCGATACCGACAAGCCGGGATTTCGGGCGATCGCTCGAACTCTCGGTTTGGGCGCGATCGTTCAGTTTGCGATCGCCGTTTGGTTCTTCGCTAAATTCTTTGACTTAAAATTAAGATCGAGAAGTATGGCTCCCAGTGGTCGAGCGAGGACGATCTGATTGAGCAAGCATCTTTGTACCCCTTCACGATGTCCTCACCCCCGGCAGTCTTGTAGTTCGCGAGGATCGCCCAACAATCGGTCGATCTTTTGCATCCTCACCATCGAGACCGCTTTCGATATCCATGCCGAGTCAGACAAAGACAGTTGCCAGACTTACAGACCCCATCCCTGAGAATCCGACGTGAAAATTCGATTTTTACCCGATGATGTCACGATTGACGCGCAAGCCGGCGAACCCCTACTCGAAGTCGCCCGTCGTGCGGGGATTTCGATTCCTACGGGATGTTTGATGGGATCGTGCCACGCTTGCGAAGTGGAAATTGATGATGGCCAAACCATCTGCGCCTGTATTTCGGCCGTTCCCGCCGGACAAGCGCAAATGACGGTGAATCTTTATATCGATCCGACTTGGTAAGCAAACGCCGACGATCGATTTGAGGCTCAGACGATGAGTGAGGCGCGATTTGACGTAAAATAGATCGATACTCGCGACTGACTCTACCGCACGCGATCGACTCGAGTCAGCAAGCGCGAGTTGAAACCGTATTAAAACTAAATTCGAGAAATGCTGACAATCCTATTTCAAATTGCCCTTACCGCTCTCGTCTTATTATCGTTTGTGATGGTCGTTGGCGTTCCGGTCGCTTATGCTTCTCCCCAAAACTGGGACCAGTCCAAACCCCTACTCTATGTCGGTTCTGGCGCTTGGATCGTGCTCGTGGTCCTGGTGGGAGTTTTAAACTACCTCGTCGTCTAAATCGAACCTCCCTTTCGAGAACGACCCTTCACCCTACAGAGCGGTTGGTTCTGCAAGCCTTGAGTTTTGCCCCACGGTCGAACCGCGCGGGCAATTTACTTTCTCTCGAGCTAAATTTTCAGCCAAATGACATCTCCAGTTGCTGCTTGCCGATCTCTGGCCCGATTTTCCCCACACTTCTTTCGCCATGGGGCATTGTCTCGGCAGCAAGACTGAAGCACCCACGATACTTTTTACCCATGACAGTTTTTGAAGGTACATTTGCCACCAGCGTGCGATTTCGATTTGCGATCGTCATCGCCCGCTTCAACGATTTAGTAACCGGTAAACTCCTCGCAGGCTGCCAGGACTGTTTGAAACGCCACGGAATCGATGTCGATCCCCACGGTTCCCAGGTTGACTACGTATGGGTTCCCGGCTGCTTTGAGGTAGCCCTGGTTGCCAATCGTCTCGCCCGTACCGGTCGCTACGATGCCGTCATTTGCTTGGGGGCAGTCATTCGCGGACAAACGCCACACTTCGACTACGTTGCGGGAGAAGCGGCCAAAGGAATCGCGGCGGCTGGCTTTCAGACGGGCGTTCCGGTGATTTTCGGCATCGTCACCACCGACACGATGCAGCAAGCCCTAGAACGAGCGGGAATTAAGAGCAATCTGGGTTGGAGTTACGCGATGAACGCCCTGGAGATGGCGAGTTTGATGCATAGCGTCGGGCAAATGTCCAGTTCCGGGGAGTACGGCGATCGATCTGCCGAAGCACCCTCTCAAACCCTACCGGCCGCATCCTATCGCGAGTCGTCCGAAGCCTTTTTGGAGTCGGAAACGTCTTCTTAGCGTCACTAAGCTTTGAGAGAGTTGAGCAAACTCAAGATTTTACTCTCGCTATCCAACTCTCCGACGATCCGTCGTATGGGATGCGGCCAGACGCGAATTAAAGTTGGAGTGGCCGAAACGCGCTCGGCTTCAGCTTGTTCGGGATGCTTCAAAATATCGATCACTTTCAAGGTGTAGGGTTGACCCAGATGCCGATCTAAAAGCTGGTGCAAACTCAACAGCGTTTGTTCGACGGCGACGCTGCGACCGCTAATAAATAGATGGAGTACGTATCCTCTCACCTCAACCGCAGCCTCGCCCAATGTATCGGTTTCTTGAAGCTGCCGACGCGCTGACAGGGGAGATTCGACCCGAACCACCAAATCGTGATTTTCCCACAGTTGCGGCCAAGACGTTCGATAGGTCGAAACCAGTAGCGGATCGCAGGATTTAGAGGTTTCCGGACTCATCCGCCAAATTCGATCGTCGGTGTCGAACACTGCATTTAACAGAACTCGATATCGCCATGCCGGAGGATAGGCTTCGGCAAATACTTTCACATCTTGGGTTTGGGGGTCGAACCACCGATCGATCGTCGCCGTGTAACAAGGGAGGAGAAAATGAGGGGGGTCGGGCAAACCCAGCCGTTCTTGAATCGACGCACATAATTGGATGTGCCATCGATTTTGTTTGTGGGGATCGATGCAATAAAACAAATCTCCCCCTGGAGTAAACAGAGCAATGCCCTTAAATAGCTGGGGGAGAGGTTCGTTAAATGAGTTCATGGGGTTGTTGTGGCGATCGCCGTGGGAGAGGCAACATCGATCGAAACGAATTCAAACTCACACAGACAAACTTACAGAGAATCGTCGATCTAATTGTTTTACATCTTACCCATGCGATCGGCCACTCCTACATGCGACCTCGGAGGAACTGAGCCATTTCGTTCGGAGTCGGCGATTTGTCCATCGCCACTTCTTCGGTAATGCGACCTTCTTGATAAAGCCCCAAGAGTGCTTTATTCATCGTCGTCATCCCGTCAAACTCCGATCGCAGCATCACTTGGGTAATTTCTTCCATTTGCCCTTGGATGACATACTCCTTAATCGCATCGGTAGCAATCAGAATATCGTGGAAAGCCGCTCGCTTACCATCGGTGGTTTTACACAACCCTTGGGCGATAATGGACACGAGGGATTCTGAAAGCGCCACCCGGAACGCCGGCTGTTCGGCTGGGGGGAACATCCCCATCACCCGTTCGATGGTTTTCACCGCACTGTTAGTGTGCAGGGTTCCCATGACCAAGTGACCCGTGGAAGCCGCTTTCAGGGCGATATTCATCGTCTCTTTATCCCGAATTTCCCCCACCAGAATCAAATCCGGGTCTTCCCGCAGAGCCGCTTTGAGGGCGTTAAAGAACTTCAGGGTGTGCCGACCCACTTCCCGGTGTTTGATCAGAGACTTTTTACTCTTGTGAACGAATTCCACCGGGTCTTCGATGGTGATGATGTGGTGCGACTTATTGCGATTGATATAGTCGATCATCGCCGCCAGGGTGGTGGACTTACCCGAACCCGTCGGTCCGGTCACCAAAATCAAACCCTTGTGGTAGTCGAGACTGATATTCTTAAACACCTCTGGTAGCTTGAGCTGCTCGAGGGTCATAATATCGTTGCCGATCAGTCGCAACACCATTGCCGGACCGTTGGTGGTGTCAAAAACGTTAATCCGGATGCGAACGAAGCCTAAATCCGCCGCACCGTCGAAATCGAGGTTTTCCTGGAACTTGCGAATTTCGTCATCGGTCATGATTTCCCGCAACCAACTCATAAAGGTATCTAAGTCGGTAACGGGCCATTCCGTCATTTCGATATCGCCGCGCTGTCGAACGCGAGGGGCTTCTCCCACGCCCACGTGAACGTCGGAAATCCCCTCTTTTTCTGCATATCGCACGATTTCAGTCAGGGTGGGGTGTCCCGGACTCGGACCCGTTCCCCTTCTGGGGGTTGCTGCTGCTGCGGCTCTGGGTTGGGCGACCGGAGGCGCGGGGGGTCGTCCGGCTGCGGGGGGTGGGGCGGGAGGCCGTCCGGGAACGGGAGGGGCTGGAGGACGGGGCGGCATCGGACGACCCGAAGGTGGGGGGGGAATAGGTGGACGCGATTGTGTCATAATGAGTAATCCTAGGCGAACAGGTTGTCTCGCTAGCGTTGTTTTACGGTCCGTTCGAGTTCGATGCTATGACGATCGGCTAATCGGGCATTTCGATTTAAAAGCCAGCCTGTAACTGCGTTTGAGTTGAATAACCTCCGAAGATCGAACGCATTCTCGCTCTTAAGGCTTTTCAGGTTAAATGCCAAAATGACCTAGCAAAGCAAAAGCTCGATCGGCTCATCTACAAAGATGAAAGTTCGATATACAACTCAAAGAAAGAAGAGACAGGTTGCTCTTCGGGTCAAAGGTCTAACCAATTTTATTCCAACCTGGAACCCGTGAGTAGGGACAAGGTTTGCGGTTGTGGTTCTCCGAGACTAATTTAACTCCGATCGGTGCAATCGTGATATCGGAGATTACGTAATCTTTACTTTTCGTTCGAGATCGGATCGTTTCTGGTGGGGGTTGGGGGAATGGGAGATCGGGCGAGGGTAATAAAAACAGCCATCAAACGATCTAAAAAACAGGTCGTTTGTGGCTGTAATAGAAATTGCATTGACGGGTATCGGCCGAAAATGCGATCGATATTTTCCGCGCGGGAAAATTAGAATTACTCTTCGGAAGCCTCTTCCGGTTCCGGTTCTGGTTCCGTTGCGGTTTGGACGATCGTCAGATAGCGAATCACTTCCTCGCTCATTTTCATCGATCGTTCCATCGTGGCAATACAACTTCCCGGTCCGCTGTAGTTCATCTGGATGTAAATTCCATCCCGATGCTTATCGATTTCATAAGCCAGACGGCGCTTTCCGCGATGCTGGATTTCGACTTTCTCCACACCGAGATCTTGCAACAGAGTGCGATATTTGTCGATGCTTTGTTCCGTGCGTTCTTCTCCAATATCCGGACGCAAGATGTACATCGTTTCGTAGATAGCGGCTTTTTGTTTTCCCATACAGCGTTTTTTCCTTGCGGGCAATTTGGCTCCAAATCGAGCGACGAACGGATCTTTAAATCCGGCTTCAGGGGAGGACTCGTCGTAACTGAGTTGCACCCGAAGTCGTTCGCCGCTTTTGGAGCAAGGACTACTCATTCTACCAGATCGATCGAGACGATCTTGCCGTTCTTTTTTTTCTTTTGGGTGGCAATTCGATCGCGATTTGGTTGCAATCGCTGCAAAATTCCGAAGAGATAAAGATTTTGAGACGATCGGATGACCTCAAAAAAACAACGCTATATCTAGAGGTCGATCGGGCAAACTGGCAACTCAAACTCCATCGGTAGAATCAAGCGCGAAAGAGAACAAATATAAATTCAGATAGATCGAAAAAAAATCGATCGCAATCGAGATAACTCGGTGAAAATTTATCTAGAATACATAGAAGTTACGTTCGACGATCGACCCGATAAAAATCATGAAATTCCGCTTCGATCGAGATTTTGTCCGACAACTTTCTACCTTGGCTGCTATTTTGGCGGCCTTCTCAACTAACGTTTGGTCAAATTTTAATCCGATCGGCGGCATAACGATTGCCGAAATCTCCAATACATTGCTTAAAGACGTGCTCGTCACGCCAGCCAGCTATGCTTTTGCCATCTGGGGAATCATCTATTTGGGTTTAATCGGGTTGGGTATTTATCAACTTCGGAAGAGTCAACGGACCCAACGGGATTTTCGGAACCTGGGCTATCTTTTGGTCGTAAGTAGTATTGCTCAAATTCTCTGGGTGATTCTATTTCAGTTGCGTTTTTTCGTTTTCTCGTTGGTGGCGATGCTCGTCATTTTGCTACCTTTAATTGCCGCTTATCTGAAGTTGGGAATTGGCAGAAAGCTCGTTCCCCTCAAATTTAAATGGCTCGTTCACATTCCCATCAGTATCTATCTGGCTTGGATTAGCGTGGCGACAATTCTCAATGTGGCGATCGCCTTACACGTTCTCGGTTGGTCGGGATGGGGAATCTCTCCCCCGGTATGGACGGCGATCGTCTGTTTCGTTGCTGCGGGGTTAGGGGCAACTGTCGTGGGACGGCGGCGAGATATTGCCTTTCCGGCCGTCGCGATCTGGGCGCTGGTGGCGATTGCCGTTCGCCATCTGGGAATGACCGTTATTTCGATTACCGCTATCGGTAGCGCGATCGCCTTAGCCGCGTGGGTGGGTTTCAGGGTGTTTCGCACTCAAAAAGGATAGAAAAATTATGAACGTTCGCTTTAAACTCGGCTGTGCCGTTTGGGCCTATCGCGGTTGGATGGGAGATTTTTACCCAAACGGGAGTCGATCGAGCGATTTTTTACACCTCTACAGTCATCGCTTCAATACCGTAGAAGGCAATACCACTTTTTACGCCGTTCCCGACTCGACGACGATCGGGCGTTGGGCCCTCGAAACCCCCGATGACTTCGAGTTTTGTCTGAAACTGCCTCGAGATTTGACCCATCGCGGCTTGCTGCAACCCTCGATCGAAGGCACGTTACGATTTTTAGAGAAGATGGAAGGGTTGGGGTCCAAACTCGGAGCGGTTTTCGCGCAGTTGCCCCCGACCTACGGCCCGGAATATCTGCCGGATTTGGTCGCCTTTCTCGAAGCATTACCCGATAAACTCTCGATCGCCCTGGAAGTGCGCCATCCTCAGTGGTTCGAGCCACTTCATTCTAGAGAACTCAATGCCATTCTCGAAGGATTGGGCGTGGGACGGGTGATTCTCGACAGCCGCCCGATTTATAGCGGCGATGACGATCCGCAAGCCCATTCCGAACGTCGCAAGCCCCTACTGCCTGTAGAACCAACTGTTACTGGGGATTTCAGCATCGTCCGCTACATCAGCCATCCGGTGCGATCGCGCAACGAGGTGTTCTTACAAGAGTGGGCGAATCGACTCGAAGGATGGTTGCAGCAAGGGCGGCGCGTTTATTTCTTCGTCCACTGTCCCATCGAAGAGCGATCGCCGAGTACGGCCCGCGATTTTCAACGGCTGCTTGAAGCGCGAGGGGTTCGAGTTCCCCCGCTACCTTGGGATAGCGTGGAAAAACCGCCCCTCCAACTGAGTCTGTTCTGACACGATAAAGTCTGTTCTCCTCACAAACATCCACTCAGACTCTTAATACCGGAGTCAATTTCCTAGCGGGAGAGGAAGACACTTCATGTCCCGTTCCCCGTTCCCCATTCTCCGTTCCCCAGATCCCAATGGCGGCAATCCACACACCCCTTACCGGAGGAACGTTCGAGATCGCATTAAAATAATTGAAATGGGCGAGTCCGTCGCGTTTGCCGGGCCACACCCGCACCACTAGCAGACAAAGGAAAGTTCTGATGAAACACATCGATCGAGCAATCTTCGCTTGGATGTTGCGAAGCAGTACCATTTTCTCAACTTTCCTCCTGTGTTCCATTCTGACGGGTCTTCGCCCCCTCGCCGCTCGATCGCAAACCCCTCAACCCCCAACCCCCGTCACCGAGACGATTTCTAACGAGCAACTACGAGAACTCGAACGGTTGCGGCAAGAACAACAAGTACAGCAACAGGTGCTTCAGCGGACGACGACGATTTTTAACGTGTTGCTAGCAGTGCTGGTGTTGTTGCTTGCCGGGGCGATTGCGACTCTTATCGTTCTGCGTCGGGCGGTGATTCGCGAGGTTGCCGATGTCGTCCGAACGCACCTCAACGAACTGACGGATTTAGAAAGCAAAATTGCCAGCGCCCACCGCGACGTGCGCAATATCCTTCAGGATACGGAACAACTCACTTCAAAACTCGATCGCGAAGCCAGTGCCTTTCACGCGGATGTCGATGCTAAGCGATCGGGACTCTCGGCGGTGGTGGGGGAACTTTCCGAGTCGAAACAGCAGGCGGTACGGGAATTGCAAGCGCAAGTGCAGGAGGCTCGCGGCGCTTTAGATACCCTCGAGTCCGATTTTGCCACAGAACTTGCCGGGTTGCGCGATCGAGCCACCGCACGGGAGCAAGATATACTCGCGCATTTGGGAACGCTGCGGGACGAACTATCCCCCCAACTCGATCGAATTCAGACCGAACTCGTCGAACGAAAAGAAACGATTCTCCAAAATTGGGAAACCCTCAGCGAAGAATTTGCGCCCCAACTTTCAAACCTGCAAGCTGAAGCCGAGGAGATGAAAAATCGGGTGGTGAAAAACTTAGAAATCCTCAGCGAAGAATTTGCCCCGCAACTTTCCCGCCTCGAAGCTGAAGTTACCGAAAAACAAGCCAAAGTCTTGGCAGATTTGGAAAGTTCGATCGCCGAATTTACGCCCCAACTATCACAGTTACAAGGAGAATTTGATTCACAGAAAGAAGAAATTGTCAAGCACTTAGAGCGATCGAAAACAGACTTCGACAATCAACTCTTCGACCTCCAAGCCAACGCCCACAAACAACGGGAGAGCGTTCTCCAACACCTAGAAGCCCAGAGTGCGGAGTTTGCCCCGCAACTTTCCCAACTCCAGGCAGATGTTGCCCTCAAACGAGATGAAGCGCTGCGGGAAATCGAGCGATCGGGGGTGGATTTTGCCGCTCGTTTGTCCAACTTGCAAGTTCAAGTGCAGAAACAGCAAGAAATTAGCCTCGAGAACCTGCAAACGTTAGCCGCAGAATTTACTCCGAAACTGTTGAGTTTAGAAGGCGAAATTCACCAGAAGAAAGAAGCAGTTTTGCAAACCTTCCAACAGTTAGAAGGAGAGTTTTTAGAACGGTTGGAAATCCTGCAACAAGAAGCGCGTACTCAACGGGATTTAAGCTTGAACAATCTGGCGCAACTCGAAGCGGAATTTGCCCCGCAATTTGCCCAAGTTAAAGTCGAAGCAGAACGCAAAGCCTACGAACAAAAAGACGAAGCCCTGGCAAAATTGACCCGGTTGGGCGAAGAAATTCCCGCAGCGCTATCAGAATCTCAATCGCACATTCAAAGTCAGCTCGATCGGGCGTTGCAACATGTCGAACAGCTCGAAAAAGAGCTAGCGGAACGGGCAACTAACACTGCTTCTCAACTGCAAACCCAACAAACCCAAACCGAAGAAAATCTCAAGCAACTTCAAGCCGATGCTAGCAGCGAATTTTCCGAGTTGCGATCGGCTATTCGCACCCGCAAAGATTCTCTTTTGGAGAATATCGATAAACTCGAGGCAACCCTTGCCGAACAACTCGAACAGGTGCAAACCGATGCCCGAGAGGAAAAGGGGAAAATTTTGCAGCAACTCGCCGAGATTTCCGCAACGGAGATTACCGAGTCGTCACTGGGAGACGTTTTCGAGAAACTTCAAGCAATCGCCGAACCGGTGGAACGGTTGAAATCGAACCATCCCCGCCTGTTTCTGAATCCCGATGATTATATCGAACGGGGCGATCGGGCATTTTCCCTTGGAGACTACGAAGATGCCATTACCGAATACGATCGGGCGTTGGAGTTGCAAGGGGAAGATTCGCCTAAAGCCGCCGAGTTATGGCGGGGGAAAGGGAAGGCGCTGTGGGAACTGCAACGCTACGAGAATGCGATCGAAGCTTTCGATAAAGTCCTCGCCATGGAACCCGAAGATGGCGAAAGTTGGTATCATCGGGGTCTGGCCCTCAAGGAAATGCGACGGTACGAAGGGGCGATCGCTGCATTTAACAAAGCTATTAAAGCCCGTCCCGAAGATTACAAAGCCTGGTTCAATCGGGGGATGGCGCTGGGGCGGATGAAACGCCACGAAGAGGCGATCGCCTCTTTTGATAAAGCCCTGGAAATCGAACCGAGTTACTATCAAGCTTGGATCGATCGGGGGGTCATCTTGGGTAAGTTGCAACAATCGGAGGCGGCGTTCGAGTCGTTTGATAAAGCAGTGCAGGTGCAGTCCGATAACGCCACGGCTTGGTTGAATCGCGGCATGGCATTGCAGGTGTTGGAACGGTTCAAAGAGGCGGCAGAGTCGTTTGATAAGGCAGTGGAATTCAATCCCGAGTCCCACAAAGCCTGGAACTATCGCGGCTACGTATTGATTAAGTTAGAACGGGATGAAGATGCCCTGGCAAGTTTCGATCGGGCGATCGAGTTACATGCAGACTACGGTGTCGCTCATTACAATAAAGCCGTTTGTTATGCCCTCCAAGGTCAAGTGCGATCGGCATTGGGGAACTTGAAACGGGCGATCGATCTCGATCCGGGCTATCGCGAAGAAGCCCGCACCGACCCCGATTTCGTGCCGATTGGGGAAGACGAACGGTTCTGGCGGTTGTTGCAAGATTAGGTGTTTGTTAACTCCAGCCATTCCTCGTAAGCCGCCTTATCTCCACCAAAAGAGTCGATCGAAATTTGACGTGCTGGCATCGGATTCAGCGGTGCATCGATGGGGTTGTACTGGCAATGGCAAATAACCACCATATCGAACTCTCCCATCGGTATCTCCGGCGTGTAAGTTTCCACCCGCGTCACCTCCCAATCCCCCGGACGGTAGTGGGTACTCGTACCGTGTTGGGAGGAATCGTGCAAGTCTTCCACGCGCACGAATTCTGGGGGTCGATATCCCGGTTCGGGGATTGGTTTATCGGAGGAGTCGAAATGTTCGGCGAGGATGCGGGTGAGTCCTTGGGTATGTTGCAACTTCCGTTCTCTCCAACCGGGTTGGCGTTTGTCAGCCCGAAATATGATGTATTTGCGCATCAGTCGTTCTCCTTGTCAATTCAACCGCGCGATCGAAATATTGAAATACTCTCACGGTTTGTTATACCGGATGTGAGATGACGTGAGGTGAAAAGAGGATCGTGGTGCGTCCCATTGCACCCCACAGATATTGACCGATACCCATACAGGAGCAAATTGAATGACCGAATCCATGCTGAATGTTACCCTGACCCTATCCGATGCCGAATCCGACGAGGAACAATTGCAAGAAGCCACGGTGCGCCTCGCGGACGAAATGGGCGAAATCGAAGGAGTGAATGAGGTTTACCCCACTCCAGCAGCGGAAGTGCCTGCCAATGCCAAAAGTATCGGTGGCAAAATTATCAATATCCTCACCGCTGAAATTACCCCCCAACATTTCATCTCCGTTCTCCGGTTTTTAGGGGGTCGCGTGTTCGATCGAACCATCGAAATGAAAGTCGAAGGTAAGGACAAATCGATCGAACTTCGCGTCAGTAATGCCAAGGATTTGGAAATGGCGATCGAACAGGCGAAACGATTTTTAGAGGGATAATGTAGGGGTAATCCCCCCGTGTGTACCCAAAATTTTAGTACGGGTAGGCACAGGTACGCAAAGCACGGGGTAGGCACGGGGGCACTACCCCTACTCGTCTGTTTCCAAGCATCTACAACCTCTGTACACTTCACGCTACAAACTCTCGATGGCGAAAGTCGCGCTGCTGATTGGTGTCAGCGAATATCAAAGTAAATCGGAAAACGAACTTCAACCCCTACCCAGTGCGGCAAACGATATCGAAGCGATGGCAGAGGTTTTGTCAGACCCGAATCGAGGCGGGTTCGATAGGGTAACGCCACTGTCGAATCCGTCGCGGCAGGAGATGGAAGAAGCTATCTACGACCTGTTTGCCTACCGCCAAAAAGACGACCTGGTACTGTTCTATTTTTCCGGACATGGGGTTGTCGATGCTAGGGGTCGATTTTTTCTGGCAACACCGGAAATCCATCAAGGCAAGCGAGGCGATGTGGTGTTTCATACGGCGGTGGAAGCGAGTACCTTGCAACGGCAAATGACCGACAGTTCGTCGATGCGGCAGGTGGTGATACTCGACTGCTGCTTTAGCGGTGCGTTTGCCAAGGGAATGACGGTGAAAGGAGAGGGGATGGCGAACCTGCAAGCGCAACTGGGGGGCAAAGGACGGGCAATTCTCACTTCGTCGAATTCTACACAGGAATCGTTTGCCTCGGAAGATTCCCAACTATCGGTTTATACTCGCTACCTGGTGGAAGGTCTCAAAACCGGCGCGGCTGACCTCAATGATGATGGCAGAATCGATGCGGAGGAACTGCATGACTATGCCAGCGAGAAGGTGCAAGAAGCCTCTCCGGCGATGACTCCCAAGTTCTATCCCGTAGAAGATGGTTCGCGGATTTTTCTGGCCAGGTCTCCCCAGGATGACCCGACATTGAAATATCGCAAGGCAGTGCAGGAGTTGGTGAATGAAGATGAAGGGGATATCGACGTTTTGCAGGGGGAAATTGATTTTCTCAATCGCTGTTATTTAGATGAGTTGCAACAGAAATTAAGGATTGCGGCAGAGATGGCGGCAGACATCGAACGAGAGGTAATGGAACCGCTATGGCAGCGACAGGAGAAGTTGAAAAAGTACGAAGCGGTGTTGGCGAAAGCCATCCAGCAACGGGGAGGTGCGTTGCGAGAAAGAGAGTGGCGGAAACTGAAGCGGTTTCAGGAGGTGTTGGAACTGCGGGATGAGGATGTAGAACCGATGACAGCACAAATGGCGGCGCGAATTGTCCCGGAAGTGGTCTCAGAAATTCTCCCGGAACCGGAAGTTCCGCCCAAACCGAAGCCTACTCCCAAATCTCAGGCGGAACCTCTCGCGTCGGAAATCGAGTTGAAGTCGGAAAAAGGCGCAGACTATACCCAACTGCGGGATTTGCTCGCAGCGCAGAAGTGGAAGGAAGCGGACAAAGAAACGGCGCGGGTGATGCTACAAGTGGCGAATCGAGAGGAAGAAGGTTACTTGAATCGAAATGCGATCGATAATTTTCCTTGCGAGGATTTACGAACGATCGATCGACTTTGGGTCCACTACAGTAACAGTCATTTCGGCTTTAGTATTCAGAAGCGAAAATGGGTGAAATTGGGCGGTAAAGTAGATGGGGAAACAGAACGTAAGTTAGGCGATCGCTTAGGCTGGCGAAAAGCAGGAGAATGGGTGAACTATTATGAACTAAATTTTTCTTTAGAAGCTCCCGTGGGACACCTCCCGTGTGGATGGGGGGGCAGTAGTTTTAAGACGTATATGGCTGCGCGATCGGCAGTTTTCTCTCGCGCGAAGACTTGCGAAGTCTAACATATAAGCGTTAAAGTTTTTGAAAAGCATTCAGCTATCAGCCCAGAGAAAAATTATAGGGTAGGCAGTTTAATAATGAGTGTGAAAGTGGCATCCAAACTGTAGAACTTACCACTCTATAACTTTTCTATTTTTTGCGTGGTTTACCCTTCAATATTATCCCTGCCAGCAGCTTCTCCCCTCTCCAAATTATCCCTGCCAGCAGCTTCTCCCCTCTCCAATTATTTCAAGATTACGGCTTCGGTTTTGGGTGATAGTTCTGGCAAAATTTGAGATATATCTAGATGAGCCGATATGGCTTGGGTTGAGAATTTTCCAGAGACTGAGTTATAACCAAAGGTAAAAATAGAAGAAGGTTGATGTTAGATATTATTTTCTATAAAACCGATAAAATGCAGCCCCAATATATCGAAGTTTCAGAAAATATATACGAGTGGCTTGCTCGATCGCACTTTTCCAAAATCGGAGAATCTACCGAACAAAATATTGAAATCGATGGCGAAATTAAAAACTTATCTGTCGTTAAATTAGATACTAAAAACCGCAGTCAGTTACGACTATTCTTTCTCGAAGCTGTTGCCGAAGAAAGCGATAACCTGTTAAAAAAATTAATAGAAAATCTCGATAAAAATGAATATAACGAGGTTACATATCGTTTGAGAAAGCTGCAAGAACTTCGCAAATGTGTCGAAAATCCAGCACATAAATTCCTACAACGAGTTTAAATAATTAGATTTTATTTTGATTCGATCGAGATACCATAAGCGTAAGTGTTCCAATCCTTTCCCCGATGGCGATATGGTTCCCTCCACTCCCAAACCCGTCACAATTCCTCCCCTCGAAAACGGCGATTCTCTGACGCGCCACGAATTTGAGCGTCGCTACCATGCCATGCCGCACCTGAAAAAAGCCGAACTCATCGAAGGAATCGTTCATATGGCATCGCCACTGCGCTTTGAACCCCATGCCGAACCTCACGGCAATTTAATGGGTTGGTTGTGGACTTACAAAATTGCCACCCCTGGGGTTCGCCTCGGCGATAATCCCACCGTTCGCTTGGATTTCGATAACGAACCGCAACCCGATGCCGTATTACTTCTCGATGCCTCTGCCGGGGGGCAATCTCGATTGAGTGAAGATGGGTATATTGAAGGTGCGCCAGAATTAATCGTAGAAATTTCCGCGAGTACGGCATCCATCGATCTTCATGCCAAAAAACAAGCCTATCGACGCAACGGAGTCAAAGAATACATCGTCTGGCAAGTCTTAGACGAAAAATTGAGCTGGTTTTACCTGGAAAATAGCGAGTATCTGGATTTACCCATAGATGATAATGGGGTTTTGCAGAGTCAGGTATTTCCGGGATTGTGGTTGGCGGCGACAGAATTGCTGGCAGGGAATATGCAGCAGGTATTAGCGGTTTTGCAATCGGGTTTATCTTCGTTAGAACATCAAGTTTTTATTCGAGACTTGGCATCCAATCCAAGCTTGTAAGCGATCGCCTCTTCCTATTGTTGCAATTGGGTCAGAACATCGTTAGGGTAAAGTGAGCAATGGCGTGGCGATCGAAACAGTTCAACCTCCGCCATAGCAACCGTTCCTCCCAGCAAATTCACATTACAGGAGTGAGTACTTTGAGCGAAATTGCAATTCCCGGTTTACCTATCGATTCGAGCTTAATTTTGCCATTGATGGTATTGCACTTGATTATCGGCGGAATTGCGGCGGTTGTCGCATCTCGTAAGGGTCGCAATTTGGGGTTGTGGATTGCAATTGGGGCGATTGGGGGAACGCCTTCGTTGATTGCGGCGTTATTACTTGAAGATAAATCGTAGCGATCCAAACTCGAAGCAACACCGATACCCTGCGTTAAACTCGTAAATATCCCCACGCCATCGCCTCCCATGTCCGTTGCCAAAGACCTCGCCAACTCCCACCACCAATACGATACACTGTACCCACCTGGCGATTTCTACAGCGACGAACCGGAATTGGAAAGCGATCGGCACCTCTTACAAATCTTCATTCTGCTGATGAGTCTCAAATGGCTGTGGCAAGACCGTAACGACTTCTACGCCACGGGGAATATGAGTGTTTACTACAGCCCCGATCGCACCAAAGCCCGAGATTTTCGCGGCCCGGATTTCTTCGTGGTTCTCGATACCGATGCCAAACTCAGGAAAAGTTGGGTGGTGTGGGAAGAGGGGGGGAAATATCCCAATGCGATCGTCGAGATTCTCTCGGACAGCACGGCAGAAGTCGATCGCACCGATAAGAAAACCCTCTATCAGAACACCTTCAAAACCCCCGATTACTTCTGGTTCGATCCCTATAGTTTTGAGTTTTGCGGGTTCACCCTCGTTGATGGAGAGTATCAGGCGATCGAACCCACTTCCCAAGGATGGCTGTGGAGTGCGCAATTGCAACTGTATCTGGGAATCCACCAGGAAGAATTACGCTACTTCACCCCCTCCGGCGAACTCGTTCCCACCCCCGAAGAGGCGGCAGCATCAGAACGGCAGCAACGGCAACTGGCGCAACTTCAACTGCAACAACTTCAGGAACGATTGCGCGACATGGGAATCGATCTCGACTGAGGGTTGACAATATGCACTTAGTATGCATAATTATGCTAGCTTGTCGAGATCGATTCCTGCTTCTTTAAGCCGTTGGGCGAGTCGTTCGGCTTTGGCTTGGGCGAGTTCTTTTTCCCGACGCTCTCGTTCGGCTTCGGTGGGAATCCAATCCCCTCGATCGTCGTACCAGCGCAACCAGGCGCGATCGATCCCTTCATACCTGCCTTGCCAGAGTCCCAATCCTAATTGCAAGTCTTCGATCCACAGGCGGGAATCGCTCATCTCCTGCTCTCGGTAGCCACCACCTTCTAACTGAAAGGCAATCGATCGATTCGTCGCCCCATCGAAGACAAAATAGTAGGGAACGCGCAAAATTTGCTCGTAGACCTGCCATTTTGTCGGGGGTGCGTTTTCGTTGGGTTCGGTTTGTCCGAGGTCTTCTTTTTCGGTGCTAGGGGAAAGAAGTTCGATCGCAATGTAGGGATGAATTCCTTCTTGCCACGCGACGTAGCTGCGTCGGAGATGAGTTCGATCGTAGAGGCGATCGACCCCTAACACGGCAAACCAGTCCGGACGCTTGTACCAGCGGGCTTGGCGGGCGGTGTAGTAGAGGTTGAGATCGCTGCCGACGAAGATGCGATCGCGATCGTAGATTGGGGGTTGAAAGGTTTTGCGGAGTAACTCGGGCTGGTAGATGTGGAACTCGTCTGGCACGCCGGGGTCCTCGGGATCTTCGCTAGGGAGATCGTACATCGTCGGTAGCGTTTCTTTGGGCGGCAGGGGCGGTTCGACTTGGGGGAGGTGTTGGGTGGTGGGAAGGTAAATCATCGATTTCGATCGAATGAACTGGGAATGGGGAGACGCGGCGACACACAGAGAATAGCCGATATTGGTTATCGTCCGACAACACCTTCAGCCAGAGGTTGCAGGCGGAAGATAACAAACGGCGGATCGGAAATATCTTCTCCGGCATTCAAGGCTGCGGTGCGGTGGAGTTGGTTCGCCACACCGTACAAGTTGCCATCGGGACCGAAACTGAAGGCATCGGGCCAGGATAGCCAGGTTTCGGAGACCAGTTGTTGGTACGTGCCGTCGGGACGAGTTACCCCGATCGCATTTTCCCCAATATCGGTAATATAAACGTTGCCTGCGCCATCGACACTGATACCATCGGAGTTGGGACGCTCTCCGTATGCTTCAACTCGTTGTTCTAATTCGGCATCGCTTAAGGTCTCATCGAGTAAGTCAGCCGTGGGAATCCGATACATCTGCGTACCCGTCATCGGACCGTAGTACAGCCACTCGTCATCGGGATCGAGGGCGATCGGATTTACGCCGATACGAGGATTGACCGTCGAACCATCGGGACGCTGTTGCTGCAAGAGATTTCCTTCCACCACCATGTCTGCGTTTTCGGCGATGACGCTAGCATGATTTTCCAGAACTCGTCGGGCGTTTCCCGTGGCTAAATCTACGACAATCAGGGCGGGATTTCCCCCTCGGGTGGTATCGGCGATGTAGATGGTGTTGTGAGTCAGATCGACGGCGAGATCGTTGAGGAAGGAGTTGGAGGCGATCGCATCTGGAGGCAGGGGAATCGTGGTTTCGAGGCTGTCGCTTTGGGTATTCCAGCCGACGATTTGGGGGGGAACGCCGCTGCGCAATCCGTTATCGAGCATCCACACGACACCGTTGGCATCCGCTTGAATTCCCAGCACTGCATCTAGACTGGAAAATTCGGAGTTGGGAAACGGGACGAGTTTACCATCGTCGGTGAGTTCCATCACCGGATATTCCGGGTTGAAGAATTGGTGCATACTGACAATGATGCGTCCGTCGGGGGTGACGGTGATGTTGCCGGGGGCGAGTTCCGTTTCGGCGACAATTTCGATCGATCTTTCCTCCGTTTGGGCGAGGACGGGAATTGGGGCGATGGTTTCGAGGGTGGGAATTCCGGCGAAGATGAGGGGAATGACAAGGGATAAGTGCTTCACGATGGCGAATGTAGGCGTGTAAGTTAGGCGAATCGTAGAGTATCGTCACACATAAAACTCAAGGTTACAATCCTAACTACCTGCTTTGAGAATTTCCTCTGCGGTCAGATTGAGGTGGGGAAATGCGATCGAACCAATCTCCATCTGTCCGGTAAATCGTTGCTCTTGGTAAACGGCTTCCTTCAACGTCAGCACCAACACCACTTGACGCTGGGGATCGATTATCCAATATTCTCGAATGCCTCGTTGGGCGTATTCTCGCCGCTTCTGGATGTAATCGCGATCGTAATTTTCCTCACCGGGTTTCCCTGGCGAAACCACTTCCACCACCAGCATCGGCGCAGGCAAATCGACATCGAGTAAGGCTTGTTTGAGTCCGTCTAGCGCCCGTGCGGATTCCTCGGAGTGAACGATGAGATCGGGTTCGCGGGCTGTCACTTCGGTACTGTCAACGGTAATTTTCTGCTTGATGCCCAGACGATCTGCGGATATCCCGAACCGAGCAAAACACAGCAGCAGAAAAACAGCAATCCGAGTATTAATCGTACTTTCGGCCCCCATTTCGACTAAGACCCCATCCACGAGTTCGTATCGGGTATCCGTGCCATCGTCATAGTTCAGGTACTCCTGAAGGGTCAGTCGTCGGTGGGGTGCAATCGTCATCGATCGAGCCTCTGGGGATTATCCTATATTGTAAGCATTCAGCCCGAGCGCGATCGGCTATTAGACATCGGGTGAAAAACAAAGAAGGGGAAATGGAAAAGAGCTATTTCATCGATAGTATTGATAAATAACATATCCCTTGCATTGTAAATATAAACTCTCCAATGAATTCTTCAGACGCAACGATCGACCCGAAATACTTATTATGGCTGTGCTACGTGCGAAAACTCTGCTGTCTGCCCGGACGCGGGTATTTCTGGAAGTGGCTGTTTATGACGATTCCCGCCCCTTCTCGAGAAGCCCTGAGAAAGCAAAGTTGCGATGAGTTTCAGATTTGGGACATTTACGATTGCAATCGGGTGAATCGTTGCGCGATCGCCGAACGTCATAGCTTCGATCGTTCTCTCGATCCCTATGATTGTCATATTTTAGAATTATAAAGTGCCAGCAGTTAGCTATTAGCTTTTAAGGAAAGCGATTAGAAAATTTATCGTTCGCGATGTTGAGATTTGGGCTGTTCGAGCTGACGTAAGCATTCAGATGTTAGGCCTGCTCAAACGCTTTGTAAGGGCGGGTTTAGGGATATGTTTGGAGTCTTACCCAAAATTTAAATTCAAAACCCGCCCCTACCCATTGGGATTTTGACCGTATCTAAAATCGAACCTGAATCCTTACGAGCTGACAGCTAACAAACTTCCCCTCAATCGATCCAACTCAAAAGTTGGGCATCGCGGCTGGTTTCATCCCCAAGAACTTGCACTTTTCCATCTTGACATAATTTCTCGATCGCCTCTTCAATTTCTTCTGATTTAGCATGGGTAAAATGGTCGCTAGTTCGATTGAAAATTACCTGTCGTCCCATCAACTTTTGCGTTTCAATTAGATCGGAAATAAACGCTTCAATCGGATTTTTGAGCTTTTCTTTTTGTTCGATCCTCGCCAGCTCTTCTTCCCACAATACCCCGAGATGATAGAGTAACTTACAGTGTTTTAAAACTTCCGTTTCTCGGGCTAAGTTTACCAAATCGCCAACGCGGATGAGTCGATCGCCGAGGACGAGTTCTTCAGAGCGGGCGGCGAGGAGTAAACTATGATAGGCGGCTAGATCGCGCACCGAATCCAAATCGGGAACGATGTGTTGGTGGTTGGAGTCGCTGAAGAGTTTTTGGTAGCGTTGGTAGCCTTGATTGCGGGGAACGCCGAGTTTTTCCGCACGAATGAGTTGGATCGATTGGCAGCGATTTTGTTTGAGAACTTTCTGACAGTTTTTCATCACGTGACAAAAACTGACTAAGTTTGGTTCTTCCATCCAAATTAAACCGATTTGTCCCGGTTGTAACGGCGCGTGATAGCTCATCGAATGGCTGGCGTAAGTGGGACTCGGCAGCAACTTCGGCTTAATGGTTGCCACTTCCAAAGTTTCTAACGCTTCTTGCAACATGCGCGTCAGTTCGGGTCCGGAAAAATGACGAATTTGTGTGACTTTTTCTTGACTGATGCGCCGTTCTTTGCGCCATAATAAACGGAATGCAGCGAGGGTATCGGCGTGGCTGGTGGTTTCGGCTTTTTCTGGGGTAACCGCTCGATTCCCGCCGCCATCTTTTGCCTTTTGAAAGAGTTGGCAACCGAGCATTAACACCGGACGGGGTAATGTCTTGCCACCGGGAAACTTCTCTTCGAGAGCATTGCGAGTGAGGGGATAAATTGGCGATGGGGGAGAGGATTTGGCTTGCCGATGGAGGGGGGTAAGTTGGCTGGCCCACAAACTTTCTGCTTGGTCTAAATCGATCGGGCGCAAGCGCAGTTTGGTATTAATTCTCGCTAGGTCGGCTGGTTGAATAAATTTCGAGTTTTGCGTCCAAGTATTGGTAATGATGCTAATCAGAATCAGGAAATTTTTTAGTTTTTGATTGTGGACGATCGAATTAACGTGAAATAGTGCTTGTAAGTTAATCGACCCCTTCTCAGTGCGATCGAGATTATCCAGGTTATCGAAACACAAAACAATTGGCTGAGTGGCTGTCGAAATGCGACCGAAATTGGCGAGAATATGCTGGGCTTTAATTTCCGTATCGATCGAAGTTTTCACCTGCAATGCCTGCAAACTTTCCTCGTCGAGGTGGTCCCCTTTCAACCAATCGCAAGCGAGATGGTACAGTTCCGGGTTGGTGAGGTGGTAGAGGATGCCGAAAAATTCGTTAGGGTGGTAAATTCCCGATGGATAGGTTCCTTTGAGGTTGCGAATAAATAGGTTGCGTTCCCCGAGTAACTGCTTCATCACCCCCTGCTTGCGGAATGCCGAGAGACCTTTCAACCACAACAGCAGTTGCGACTCCCGACCCCCAGCCGGAATGCAGGTCAGGCTATCGACGACGTTGCGCAGGGTATGCCGCCAGATAAAGTCGCTTTCGGGCCAGGGACCGATATAGGCAAAAAAGGCGCTGGCGTTGAGGGTGGATTTGAGTCGTCCCAGGAGGTAGCTTTTCCCCGCACCGGAGTCCCCCGCCAGGAGAATCGTTCGCGTACGACGGTCTCCGGCGACTTCTCCGAGTACCTTTTCCACATCGGCGATGGTTTGTTGGTGAATCGAATCGACGCGCAACGCCGCATCTTGCTCTTCCCGCCAGAAATTACCCGGCCGAAAGGTGGTGGAGTCGAAGGGATTCACTTCCCGTTGAATAATCTCGTCGATGGATGCCATGGTTGGGAATGGGGGATGGGAAAAAACTGACGCGGAGATAGGGAGAGGAGATGACGCGGTGACGCGGGGACGCGGGGACGCGGAGATGGGACAATTTAGATCGAATTAGTTTTAATGAGAATTATCTAAAATCCTGGCAAAAAATGGAACGGGTTGTAAAAAGTCACGGTAAAGTCAGAGGTCGAGCGTTTATTGCACGTTAGGCGTAATTGTAAATTTTGCGTGCATCGCGAGCGGTGTCGGTTTGAGTCCGGTTCAACTTTCCAAGACGCATTTTTAATTTTGCATTTTTAATTTTTAATTATCTGGGTTTACTGAATCGAATACACGAGTTGTTCTTCGAGGCTGGCGTTGGGATCGAGGATGGCGATCGGGCGATCGGTTTGACACAAATGTTCGATAAGTTGGTAGAGTTGGGGTTCCTCGACTTCGAGAAACTGAGCGCGTGCTTCTTGGACCAGGCGTTGCAAGGCGATACATTGCTGTTCGAGGGTGCGATCGATCAGGAAGTCTTCGACGGGTTTCCATTCGATATTGCTGGCTTCCGGGAGGGGAGTGGCGCTGTCGGTGTCGGTGATAATCCCCAGTTGCCGCAGCAGGGTGCAGTTGGCTAAGACTTTGCTTTTGCGGACTAAGGCTTCGAGTTCCGAGAGGTTGGGGGTACGATCGCCGATGAGTAACTCCCCAGATAAGGCATCGTTCACCAGGGTGTGGTAGGTGACTAGATGGTGGACGGAGGCTAAATCGGGAATGACGTGTTGGTGGGGAGGCTTGCTGAAGAGTTCCTGATGGAGTTGGTATCCCCGATTGCTGGGGGAACCCAGACCTTCCGATCGCACCAGATACAGCACTTGACACAATCCCTCCTCCAGCGCGTCCTGGCAGGATTTGAGCAGGTTGAAGAATTTCACCATATTTAAATCTTCCGTCCAAACGATGCCGATGCGGTCTTTCTCCCCCGGTTGGTAACTCAGGGAGTAGCTGGCGTAGGTGCGACTGGTCAGCAGGCGCGGTTGGGTGGCGATTTGCCGGGTGGCGGCGATCGCTTCGGCGAGCATTTGGATTAATTCCGGGGTGGCGTACTGGCGAATGCGATCGACTCGTTGCTGGGTTTGGGTGAACTTGCGCAACCAGACAAGTTTGAAGGCGGCGAGGATGCCAGTTTCCCCGCTCGCAGCTTCGGCGGTGGCGATTTGCACCGTGGGGGCTTCGGCAATAACTGCGGCTGGGGGAAGTTTCCCGTTTTCGGGGACTTTCTCTGGGTGGAGAGTTCCCATTTTCGAGGCTTGCAACAGTTGGCGACCCAGAATCAGGGTGTTGCGGGGTCGGGTTTTGCCGCCGGGAAATTTGGCATCGAGGTGCTGCCGTTCCAGGGGATAGATGGGGGAAGTGGGTTGGGGATAAGTCTGGCGGTGCAAAAGGTACAGGCGGCTGGCCCAAAGAGCTTCGGCTTGGTCGAGGGTGATTTGTTTGAGTTGAACCAGTGCGTCGATTCGATCGCGATCGGTGGGAGGAATGCGTTGAGCGTTTTGCCGCCACGTATCGGTAATGATACTAATAATAATGAGGAAGTTTTTCAGCTTTTGATTGTGGATGACCGAATTGACGGTAAATAGGGTCGGCAGGTCGATTAATCCGTCACTTTGGCGGGCAATATTATCGAGTTGGTCGAAACATAAAACAATGGGTTGGGTGGCAGCCGAAATTCGACCGAAATTGGAGAGCATTTTCTGAGCGGCATCTTCGGTTTCGATCGCATTTTTTACCCCCAATCTTCTCAGAGTTTCGTCATCGAGATCGTCCCCGCGCAACCACTCGCAGGCAAAGCTTGCCAGTCGAGAATTGGTGAGGTCGTATAACACCCCAAAAAATTCTTGAGCGTTGTAAATTCCCGTGGGATAAGATTCGAGCAGTTTGCGAATAAAAACCTGTCGTTCTCCCCGAATCCAATCGAGAAAGCCGCGATTTTTAAACTCCGATAAACCCTGCAACCAAATCAGCAATTGGGAGTCTTTTTGTCCTTCAGGAACTTCGAGCAAACTATCGACGGTATAGCGGAGAATGTGCCGCCAAATATAGTCGCTGGCGGTGAAGGGTTCGATGTAGACGAAAAAGGCTTTGGTGTTGAGGGTACGCTTAATTCGTCCGAGTAAATAGGTTTTCCCCGATCCGGTTTCTCCTTCGAGCATTATCGTCCGGGTGCGGTTATCTTCAGCAACCCGATCGAGTGTATTCTCGGTGGCTAAGACCGCATCGAGATGGATCGAATGTACGGTGAGATCGGGATTTTGTTCTTCTTGCCAAAAGTTGCCCGACCAAAATGTTTCGGTATCGAAAGGGTTGGGTTCGCGTTGAATGATTCGATCGAGAGAGTTCATTGGCAAGTTAGGCGGGAGAGCAGGGGAGGCAGGGGAGCAGGGGAGAATCAAATTAGATAAGAAATCAGCTTTTTTCTAGTCTAAATTTACAGTTGAATGATAAAAAATAACGGACCGCCGATATCTTGAGGAATGCCCGTATCAATTTGTTCTGCGGTGTAGTTTATAGCTTCTTGGAGGGAGCTTAACTCGATTTTGTCGTAACGCTGCAAGCGATATAAAACGCTATCTAACTCCTCTCGAGTCAGGGGAGGTTGGAGTTTTTCTCGCAGGTAAAAAATCGGGAGGTAATTATCAGTGCCGAGCTGTCCGTCGAGATGGCGAATTAAATCTAAAACCGCCTCATCGTTGGGTTTGTCCGCAGCAACGAGTGGGGAGAGAGTCGGGGTAGAGATAGCGGCGGCAACTTCGGCTTCGGGAGCGGGAGATTTGCGCAAAAAACGCAGGTAATTCGCCAGTAAATCCAGACTAATTGCCAGTGCCGAACCGCTGGGCGTATACTCGTCTCTGAGGTATTCCAGCCCTCGATCGGTCAGCCAAACTTCGGCAATTTTCGTCTTTTTGGCGCAGACGAGACCCCGATCGATTAAACCGCGAATCACCTCCTGGCGCGCTTCGGCTTCGAGTCCGGTTTCAGAAGGGGGAATGGCAGACTCGGCGCAGGCGTTGAGAACTTTGAGTTCGGCGGCGGAAATGGGTAGGCGGCTGGTATCGAGTTTGAGCAGAGCCGCACCGGGAGGGGCGATTTCCAGGGTGACGATTTCCTCGAAACAGTCCACCCAGCCGCGATCGCGCAATTGGCGACAAATGCGGTCCCGTTCCGAGGACTTGGTTCTCATGCTGGGTTTAACGTCCCAAATCGGCGCGCGATAGTCGGGACAACCAAGCAGCTTCAAGACAAAATTTAGCTCCCGCGTCTCCATTCCACCTTCTCCAGGTTTTCCTGAAACTATCATTACCACCTAGCATCTGCAAGTGGTCGGTTTTTAAACCTAAATTTACCTCGGCTGGGTTTTGCAGAATCGGAGGAAACCGATCGAAACGATTTAAATTTTAAATAGATTTTAAATCGTTGCCGTTATTGTAACGAAATGTTCGGGCAAGGTTTCTGGAAGTTGAAGACGAATTTACGGGGTTGCACCGTCGTGTTACACTTGGACACAAGTTATAGGAACTGTTTGGGTCAACTCTTGTAAGTATTTCGACCGCTCGAGCGCTGCAAACCCTTTTAGTTCCGTTCGATCGCCCCACATCCCTTCAAAAATGCGATCGCTCCGAAAACGTTTGTCTCAAACGAACATTTATCCGGGTATTGACAAAAATCTAGATATATGTAGTATGGTCGTGAAGTCTGGAATCGAACGCTCGAAGCCATTCATCGAAGGGTCCGATCCTCTCCCCAAACCTTGCAGAAGTCACCGTGCTAAAATCGATCCCACGATAGAGTACCTCTTGTCGGTGCGATCCCCGAACAACCGCAGATCGACTCTCAAGCATCTCTAAGGATGGTGGCTCCAAGCCATCTCAACTCGGCTGTCGTGCCGAACGTCAAACCGACGACAATCTCGAATCACTGCAATACTTCCGATCGGGGATGTCACCGCACGAGCCAACTTCCCTCCAATCCCCAAGCGACGCGACTGACAAGTTGCACTGACACCGACACACCCCAACAACAAGAGCGATCGCGGTCGTTAATATGCCATCGACACTCTTACTCCCCAGCACTGTTTCCGTATGATGACCGTTGACGATCGCCTTTGCCGTATTTTCAGTCCTCAGCTTGTCCTATTTGGATTTCTGTTCAGTTTGGGGACGATCGCGCCGCCGGTTCTGGCTCAATCGATCGAACCTGCTACAGACGGGACTCGAACCACCGTCACTCCCCAAGGCGATCGCCTCGATATTGGCGGGGGTCGGGTGTCGGAAGACGGTCGGAATTTATTCCACAGTTTCGAGGAATTTGGCTTGAGTGAAGGGCAAATTGCCAACTTTCTAGCCAACCCCAATCTCGAAAATATTCTCGGCCGAGTTGTCGGCGGCGATGCCAGCTATATCAACGGTGTGCTGCAAGTTTCCGGCGGCGATGCCAACTTATTTCTGCTCAACCCCGCAGGAATCGTCTTCGGTCCGAGTGCGGGCCTCAACGTCCCCGCCGACTTTACCGCCACCACCGCCACGGGAATCGGGTTCGAGAACGGTGGCAGGTTCGACGTTTTCGGGGAAAATAGCGGGTTGAATGCCCTCGGTTCCCCCAACCTCTTGGAATTTGTAGCGGCGAATCCAGGGGCGATCGTCAACGAAGGGAATTTATCCGTTGCAGCGGGGTCGAACCTCAACTTAATCGGTGGGGTTGTCGTCAATACCGGAAGCCTGCAAGCCGCCGACGGACATATTTCCGTCATGGCTGTGGAAGGAGAAAGTTTAGTTCGCTTGAGTGCGATCGGCAATGTCCTCAGTTTGGAAGTTCCTGGGGACGGGTTCGGACTCGGACGCAAAGTTATTAGCCTCAATCCCCTTTGGGTTCCCCAACTGCTCGCTGGCGGGGAAGCCTTGGGTCATGCCAGCCGATTGACAGTTAATCCCGATGGAACCGTCAGTTTAGTGGGTTCTAGCTTCGACCTCGACCTGCAACCCGGAGATGCGATCGTTTCGGGAACAGTGGATGCGTCCGACTTCAACCCGGCGGCAGCGAGTTCTAGCATTCAGATTTTAGGCAACCGCGTCGGAGCGATCGATGCCACCCTGAATGCTTCTGGCATCAACGGCGGCGGTAATATTTTTCTCGGCGGCGGCTTCCAGGGCAACGATACGATTCCCAACGCATCGCGTACTTTTGTCGATGAAAATACCTCGATTTTCGCCGATGCGATCGATTTTGGCGATGGCGGACGAGTCATCGTTTGGTCCGATGAAACCACCACATTTTACGGCACTGTCAATGCCCGTGGCGGTGCTTTTATCCAACCTGGGACGACATCCGATGGTGGCTTTGTGGAAATATCGGGCAAACAGAGGCTGGTGTTTCGCGGCAGTGTCGATGTCAGTGCGCCCCAAGGACAGCTCGGCACGATTTTATTCGATCCGGATAATGCCGATCTCGACGATATGCCAGATTTTCCTGGTGAAGACGACGATAGCCTTGGCGGTGGTGATGATGATTCGCCGAATATGGACGACGATAGCCTCGGCGGTGGTGATGATTTTCCGAATATGGACGACGATAGCCTCGGCGGTGGCGATGATGATGGGGACGACGATAGCCTCGGCGGTGGTGATGATTCTCCGAATATGGACGATGACAGCCTTGGCGGTGGTGATGATGGTGGGGACGACGACAGCCTCGGCGGTGGTGATGATGATTTCCCGAATATGGACGACGACAGCCTCGGCGGTGGTGATGATGATTTCCCGAATATGGACGACGACAGCCTCGGCGGTGGTGATGATGATTCTCCGAATATGGACGACGACAGCCTCGGTGGTGGCGGTGATGATTCTCCGAATATGGACGACGACAGCCTCGGCGGTGGCGGTGATGATTCTCCGAATATGGACGATGACAGCCTCGGCGGTGGCGGTGATGATTCCCCGAATATGGACGACGACAGCCTCGGTGGTGGCGATGATTCTCCGAATATGGACGATGATAGCCTCGGCGGTGGCGGTGATGACTTTCCCGATCGCGATTTTCCCGGTCGAGATCGAGATGACCTCGACGATTCCGACAACCCCTTCGACGATCCAGACGATGACGAACCGACGCTGACCCCAGACGATATGGATAACTTGAACGGCGATGTTGTCATCAGTGCCACCAACGACATCAACATCGACGAACCCCTCATCGAATCGGTCTCCATCGAACTGAGGGCGGGACGCAGTATTAACATCAATGCCGATATCGATACCTCAAGTGGCGACGGCGATATCACCCTCTTCGCCAACAATCCCGAAGCCGCTGCCGGAGAACGCAACCCCGGTGCGGCCAACATCATTCAAGCCCCCGGTACGATTCTCGATGCGGGCCGGGGAAATATTTTCATCGAAATCGGTTCGGCCGGAGAAGTGGGTAACGTCCGGATTGGCAACCTGCAAACGCGCGGGGATGTGGATATTTTCGCCAATGGGGGAGATATTTTGCGATCGGATGCCAATAGTCGCATCGCCGCGAGTACCGCTATATTTGATACGTCTGGGGCGATCGGAACTGCCGCCGAACCCCTGCGCATCGATATCGTCGATTTCTTTTCACCTCCAGCCGACGGCGTTCGCGTCTTTTACGACAACCTGCGCAATTCCAACACCACCACCGATTTGGTACAGAACGACATCTCCAGCACGGAAGATGCCGACCTGAATACTCCCAACGATTCGCCACCGGATTCCCAAGCACCGGAACTCGCGGGGGATGATGTTTTGGAGGATTCGGGAGAGTTTGATGGGGACTCCGATGACTTTTCTTCAGATCCCGATGACTTCTCTTCAGACTCCGACGACTTTTCTTCAGACTCCGATGGCGACCTGTCAGACTCCGACGACGATTCATCCGAATCTGAGGGGGACTTCGATGCTGACGATCTTCCCGGAGAATTTGACGGGGGATTCTACGAAACCGGTTCGATCGATGTTGAAAGCGTGACCGTTCTCGATCGCAACCGCAGCAGCGAATTTAGCGCCTTCGTCGGTGACGAACTCACCTCAGAACTGTCCGCGAGTCCCCGCGAAGCCCTCGCCGCCATCGCCGAACAAACGGGAAATCGATCGGCTGTCGTCTACGTCTCCCTGCTGCCGGAGGAAATTGACTTAATTGTATTTACCGCCGATGGGGTTCCCGTTCGCAAAGTGGTTCCCAATGTCTCGCGAGATGAAGTCCTCCAAACCGCGCAAAACTTGCGCCGCCGCCTGACCAACCCCCGACATCGCAATTCCAATCGCTATCGACCCAGCGCCCAACAACTCTACCAATGGTTAATTACCCCCCTGCAAGAAACCCTCGAAGAAACTCAGATCGATACCTTGTTGTTTTCGATGGATGAAGGATTGCGCACTCTCCCCGTTGCCGCCCTCCACGATGGCGAAGCATTTCTGGTGGAAAACTACAGCCTCAGCTTGATTCCGAGTATGAGTTTGGTCGATCCGCGCTATCGATCGCTCCAAAACACCCAAGCTTTGGGAATGGGGGCAAGCGAATTTTCCAACTTCCCACCCCTACCTGCGGTTCCCGTCGAACTAGCTACCATAACAGAAGAAATTTGGCAAGGCAGCGCCTTTATCAACGAAGACTTTACCCGAGAAAATCTGATCGCCCAGCGCCAGCGATATCCCTACCCGATCGTCCATCTAGCCACCCACGGCGAATTTCAACCGGGCGATCCGAGCAATTCTTACATTCAACTGTGGGACGAAAAGCTCGGCTTGGACGAACTGCGAGATTTAGGCTGGAACGATCCTCCGGTGGAACTATTGGTTTTGAGCGCTTGCCGTACCGCTGTCGGCAGTACGGAGGCGGAGTTGGGATTTGCCGGATTGGCGATCGCCGCTGGAGTCAAATCGGCACTGGCAAGCTTGTGGTACGTCAGCGATGAAGGAACTCTCGCCTTGATGACGGAATTTTACAGCTATCTCGGGGAAACCAAAATTAAAGCCGAAGCCCTGCGGCAAGCCCAAATCGCCATGATTCGCGGCGACGTGCGCTTAGAGTCGGGAGAGTTACGCGGTTCGGGCGTTCGCGGCAACATTCCCCTACCTCCAGAACTCGCCGCCCTCGGCAATACCGACCTCTCCCACCCCTACTACTGGTCGGGATTTACTACTATTGGCAGTCCTTGGTAGGAGATGGGGGCGATGGGGAAGATGAGGGAGCTGGGGAGGCTTCGGGGGCTTCGGGGGC